>NZ_CATKQN010000056.1:0-200 GCF_949767765.1 Pseudomonas sp. IT-P171 | reverse complement strand
GCGTTTATGCGCTGGAGCAAGGACGGCCGGCCGGTGTTAGTGGTGGCCAACTTTACGCCGGTGCCGCGTGAGGGCTATCGGATTGGCGTACCGTTTGCCGGGCGCTGGACTGAGGTGATCAACAGTGATGCGGCGATGTATGCCGGGTCGAATTACGGAAACAGCGGCGGGGCGTTTACCGAGGAAGAGGCGAGCCATGG
>NZ_CATKQN010000055.1:0-431168 GCF_949767765.1 Pseudomonas sp. IT-P171 | reverse complement strand
GTCAATCAAGCGACAACACACTGCCTGACCAACTCCTTCTGGGCTTCGATGAACCGAAGCAACTCGCTGTCGAAAACTGCGTAACTCTTTGTTTGCCAAGGAGTTTTCCGTTTCGACTGCGCCGGAAGTGGGGCGAATTATAGACTTCCAGAATCTGCCGTCAACCCCTGACTTGGCTTTTCTATCAATAACTTGCAGAAAGCCAGAAAACAGACTGTTTTCCTCTATATAGGAGAGGGAAACCACTCCCTCTATATAGAAGAAATCTTCAGAGCACCCCGGCTTCTTTGAAAGCAGCTACCGCGCCAGCGTCCAGACCCAACACTCGCAGCAATACCTCCGACGTATGCTCACCCAGCAAAGGAGGAGCATTGCGGTACTCCACCGGCGTCTCGGACAGGCGAATCGGGCTTGCCACCTGCGGCACCATCCCTGCCAAGGAATGAGGCAGCTCGATCGCCAAACCGCGTGCTTTTACCTGAGGGTCGGCAAACACCTGCGCCAGATCATTGATCGGGCCACACGGCACGCCAGCCTGCTCCAGCTGCGACACCCACTCAGCCGTAGTCTTGAACACCGTAGCCTGGCGGATCAACGGAATCAGCACCGCCCGATTGGCGACCCGCAACGTATTGGTCGCAAAGCGCGGATCATCCGCCCACTGCGGCTGCCCGGCCACTTCAGCAAATTTGCGGAACTGCCCATCATTACCCACAGTGAGGATAAAATCGCCGTCTGCCGTAGGAAAGTCCTGATAGGGCACGATGTTTGGATGCGCATTACCCAGCCGCTTCGGCGCGTTGCCCGTCGTCAGGTAATTCATCGCCTGGTTAGCCAGACAAGCCACCTGAACATCCAGCAGTGCCATATCAATATGCTGGCCGCCGCCGTCATGATCCCTGTGAGCCAGTGCCGCAAGGATTGCCACAGTCGAGTAGAGCCCGGTCAGAATATCCGTCAGCGCCACGCCGACTTTCACCGGCCCCGCCCCCTCATCTCCTTCCGGCCGACCTGTAAGGCTCATCAGGCCGCCCAAGCCCTGGATCATGAAGTCATAACCCGCGCGCTTGGCATATGGGCCGGTCTGACCAAACCCCGTGATCGAGCAGTAAATCAGATTCGGGTTCGCTGCCCTGAGCGACTCATAGTCCAGCCCATAAGCCGCCAGACCACCGACCTTGAAGTTCTCGATCAGGATGTCCGACTTGGCCGCCAGCTCACGCACCAGCTTCTGCCCCTCCGGGCGCGTAAAGTCGATGGTTACGGATTGCTTGTTGCGATTGGCCGACAAGTAATAGGCGGCCTCGCTGGTGTTCTCGCCATAGGCGTCTTTAAGAAACGGAGGGCCCCAGGCGCGCGTATCATCGCCATTACCGGGACGCTCGACCTTGATCACCTCGGCGCCGAGGTCCGCCAGAATCTGCCCGGACCAGGGCCCGGCCAGCACCCGCGATAAATCCAGTACCCGTAGATGCGAAAGCGCGCCCATGGCCGTTCTCCTATTAATAGAACGCCTGGAGGCCGGTCTGCGCACGACCGAGGATCAGCGCGTGGACGTCATGCGTACCCTCATAGGTATTCACCACTTCCAGGTTGACCAGGTGACGGGCCACGCCGAATTCGTCGGAGATGCCGTTACCACCCAGCATGTCCCGCGCCATCCGGGCAATGTCCAGGGACTTGCCGCAGGAGTTGCGCTTCATCATCGAAGTGATCTCCACCGCAGCCGTACCTTCATCTTTCATGCGACCCAGACGCAGGCAGCCTTGCAGCGCCATGGTGATCTCTGTCTGCATGTCGGCCAGCTTCTTCTGGATCAGCTGAGTAGCGGCCAACGGGCGACCGAATTGCTGACGATCCAGGGTGTACTGGCGCGCGGTGTGCCAGCAGAATTCCGCAGCACCCAGGGCGCCCCAGGAAATGCCGTAACGCGCAGAATTGAGGCAAGTGAAAGGGCCTTTCAAGCCACGGACGTCAGGGAAAATGTTCTCTTCAGGGACAAACACGTTGTCCATGACGATCTCGCCCGTGATGGACGCACGCAAGCCGACCTTGCCGTGGATCGCCGGAGCGCTCAGGCCTTTCCAGCCTTTTTCCAGAACGAAGCCACGGATGTCGCCCGCGTCGTCCTTGCCCCAGACCACGAACACGTCGGCGATCGGGCTGTTGGTGATCCACATCTTGCTGCCGGTCAGGCTGTAGCCGCCTTCCACTTTGCGTGCACGAGTAATCATCGAGCCGGGGTCGGAACCATGGTCAGGCTCGGTCAGGCCGAAGCAACCGATCCATTCACCCGTTGCGAGTTTTGGCAGGTACTTCTGCTTTTGGGCTTCAGTACCGAATTCATTGATCGGCACCATCACCAAAGAGGACTGCACGCTCATCATCGAGCGATAACCCGAATCGACGCGCTCGACTTCTCGGGCGATCAAGCCGTAGCTGACGTAGTTCAGGCCGCTGCCGCCATACTGCTCAGGAATGGTTGCACCCAGCAGGCCGACTTCACCCATCTCGCGGAAGATTGCCGGATCGGTTTTCTCATGGCGGAATGCTTCAAGAACACGCGGCGCGAGCTTTTGCTGAGCGAATTGCTCGGCGGTGTCGCGGATCATGCGTTCTTCTTCGGTGAGCTGTTGATCCAGCAGCAGGGGATCAATCCAGTTGAAGCTAGCTTTACCGCCCATGAGTGTGTCCTCTCGTATCGGGTCAAATAACGTGGACTGATCCTAGGCCCGCTTCGGCGTCACCGCAAACGAGGATTTTGCATACTGTTGTGCTAATTTCTCACTCCGAAACGTCGCGAAGCAGCTTTAATGCGATGTATTAGTGAGGTTGACGTACATGCGCAGAAAGATTCCCAGCACCACGGCCCTGATCAGCTTTGAAGCGGCTGCACGCCACGAGAGTTTTACCAAGGCAGCCCAGGAACTTTCACTCACCCAAGGAGCGATTTGCCGACAGATCGCCAGCCTGGAGGAGTTCCTAGGCGTGGAATTGTTCCGACGCTCCCGACGTGGGGTCAAGCTGACGGAAGCAGGACTTTCCTACAGCCGCAGGGTCGCCACCCAGCTGGATGCCGTTGAGCGTGACACGTTGTCGGTCATGGGCCAGCAAGGTGCCAACGTGATCGAGCTGGCGGTTGTGCCGACCTTCGGCACCCAATGGCTGTTGCCAAGACTCAAGGACTTCCAGCAAAAACATCCGGAAGTGACGGTCAACCTCACTAACCGCACCCGCCCCTTCCTGTTTGCCGACACCGATTTCGATGCGGCGATCTATTTTGGTGATGCGGACTGGTCAGGCACTGAATCCCACAGGCTGATGGGCGAAAATCCGATGCCCGTGTGCAGCCCCACCCTACTGGGTAAAAAGACAAACCTTACCCCCACTGAAATTGCCGAACTGCCCCTGCTGCAACAAACCACCCGCCCCTACGCCTGGCGCCAATGGTTCAACTCGCAGAACCTTAATATCCCGCGAGACATGACAGGACCGCGCTACGAGCTATTCTCCATGCTTGCCCAAGCGGCGATGCACGACATGGGGATCGCCTTGATCCCGCCGTTCCTGATTCAGCGCGAACTGGCGGAGAAGCGACTGGTGATTGCGAACACACAGGCACTGTCCAGCATCAAGGCGTATTACTTGATGATTCCTGAGCGAAAGGTCGAATCGGCGTCCTTGAAGGCATTTCGCGACTGGCTAGTTAATCAGGCACAGAGCTACAGCCTAGAGGAATAAAGGCTTACCGGCATTAGCTGACCTCGTAGTCAGCAATTTCAAAGCCCTACAGATATAAGTTTTTGTCGCATATTCGCAGACTGTACCTAGAACCGGTACAAACGTCCCACAAGCGCCTGAAAACGTGGCCTTGAGCCGCTATTCAATGGCAATACCAACCCATTCACCGTGCCGATGTGTAAATTCTTGTATTTCGGCCAGAATCCTTACAAGGCACGGCCTGCAAGGGATTGAACCGGTTGGTTGCGACATTCGGTCACGGGGTGACTTGTAGTTAATTTTCCGTCACCCGTCATAATCCCTTGAAGGGCACAAAGTTCGCCTGCAAAATGCCGCGCCCCGCCCTGATTTGGCGGGATCGTGCTGATCGGCCGCCCCAGCTGCACCATCCGAAGTGCCTGGGTTTAATCAATAAGATCACGCAGGAGATTTGACGTGCACATTGGTGTTCCTCTCGAAACCCAGACGGGTGAAACACGGGTTGCTGCAACCCCGGAAACCATCAAGAAGCTGATCGGCCAAGGTCATAAGGTCACTGTGCAAAGCGGCGCCGGCATTAAGGCCAGTGTTGTCGACAGTGCTTATGAAGCGGCAGGCGCAATTATTGGCAGCGCCAACGATGCGTTTGGTGCCGAGCTGATTCTCAAGGTGGTCGCCCCCAGCGACAGCGAGCTGACGCTGATTAAAAGCGGCACCGTTGTGGTGGGCATGCTCAACCCGTTCAGCAATGAAACCATTGCCAAGCTGGCTGAGTGCGGCATTACCGCCTTCGCACTGGAAGCTGCGCCGCGCACCTCCCGCGCCCAGAGCCTGGATGTGCTGTCCTCACAGGCCAACATCGCCGGTTATAAATCCGTGTTGCTGGCCGCTCACCACTACCCACGCTTCATGCCGATGCTGATGACCGCTGCGGGCACCGTGAAAGCGGCGCGCGTGCTGATTCTCGGCGCGGGTGTAGCCGGCTTGCAGGCAATCGCTACGGCGAAACGTCTGGGTGCGGTGATCGAAGCGTCTGACGTGCGTCCTGCGGTTAAAGAGCAGATCGAATCCCTCGGCGCCAAGTTCGTCGACGTGCCTTACGAGACTGATGAAGAGCGTGAATGCGCCGTCGGTGTTGGCGGTTACGCACGCCCAATGCCTGCGAGCTGGATGCAGCGCCAGGCCCTGGCGGTGCACGAGCGCGCGAAACAGGCTGACATCGTCATCACCACCGCACTGATTCCGGGCCGCAAGGCACCGACGCTGTTGAGTGCGGAAACCGTGGCGCAAATGAAGCCAGGCTCCGTGGTCATCGACCTCGCCGCGGCCCAGGGCGGCAACTGCCCGCTGACCGTGGCGGATCAGGTGGTGGTCGAGAATGGCGTGACCATTTGCGGCCCGACCAACCTGGCCGGTGAAGTCGCGGCAGATGCTTCGGCACTGTATGCACGCAACCTGCTGGACTTCCTGAAGCTGGTCTTCAACAAAGAAGGCCAGTTCGAAGTGAACCTCGAAGACGACATCGTCGCCGCGTGCCTGATGTGCCGCGACGGCCAAGTCATCCGCAAAAACGCCTAAGCAGGGATTCAGACGATGGAAGAGCTTATCTCCCCCGGTATCTACAACCTGATCATCTTCGTGCTGGCGATTTATGTCGGTTATCACGTGGTCTGGAACGTTACGCCTGCACTGCACACGCCATTGATGGCCGTGACCAACGCCATCTCGGCGATCGTGATCGTCGGCGCCATGCTGGCAGCGGCGCTGACCGTCACGCCTCTGGGCAAGACCATGGGCACCCTGGCGGTGGCTCTGGCAGCGGTGAACGTTTTTGGTGGCTTCCTGGTGACTCGCCGGATGCTTGAGATGTTCAAGAAGAAAGCCCCGAAAGCGGTAAAAGAAGAGGCGTCCAAGTAATGAGCATGAACCTTGTAACGACGCTCTACTTGATCGCGTCCATCTGCTTCATCCAGGCCTTGAAAGGCCTGTCGCACCCGACCACGTCACGGCGCGGCAATCTGTACGGCATGCTCGGCATGGCATTGGCGATCCTCACCACCGTGGGTCTCATCTATAAGCTGGGCGCAGAGCTTGCCACCGCCGGCATCGGTTACGTCATCGTCGGCCTGCTGGTCGGCGGCACGGCCGGTTCGATCATGGCCAAGCGCGTTGAAATGACCAAGATGCCGGAACTGGTCGCCTTCATGCACAGCATGATCGGGATGGCCGCGGTATTCATCGCCATCGCGGCGGTGGTCGAGCCGCAATCGCTGGGCATCGTCAAGCAACTGGGCGATGCGATTCCTGCCGGTAACCGCCTGGAGCTGTTCCTCGGCGCGGCCATCGGTGCAATCACCTTCTCCGGTTCGGTGATCGCGTTCGGCAAGCTCTCGGGCAAGTACAAGTTCCGTCTGTTCCAAGGCGCACCAGTACAGTTCAGCGGCCAACACAAGCTGAACTTGCTGCTGGGTCTGGCAACGCTCGCACTGGGCATCACCTTCATGATGACCGGCAACCTCGGCGCTTTCGCGTTGATGCTGGCCCTGGCCTTCGTGATGGGCGTGCTGATCATCATCCCGATCGGCGGCGCAGACATGCCGGTGGTGGTATCGATGCTTAACAGCTATTCCGGCTGGGCAGCAGCGGGGATCGGTTTCTCGCTGAACAACTCGATGCTGATCATCGCCGGCTCGCTGGTGGGTTCGTCCGGTGCGATCCTCTCGTACATCATGTGCAAGGCGATGAACCGCTCCTTCTTTAATGTGCTGCTCGGTGGTTTCGGCAACACAGCCGAAGCCGGTCCTGCAGGCGCCAAGGAAGCCCGTCCGGTGAAATCCGGCTCGGCTGACGATGCGACCTTCCTGCTGACCAACGCCGATACGGTGATCATCGTTCCGGGCTACGGCCTGGCGGTAGCGCGGGCACAGCACGCACTGAAAGAACTGACCGAGAAGTTGACCCACCGCGGCGTGACCGTGAAGTACGCGATTCACCCGGTGGCCGGTCGGATGCCTGGCCACATGAACGTCTTGCTGGCCGAGGCCGAAGTGCCTTATGACCAGGTGTTCGAGATGGAGGACATCAACTCCGAGTTCGGTCAGGCCGACGTGGTGCTGGTGCTCGGCGCGAACGACGTGGTCAACCCGGCCGCGAAGAACGATCCGAAATCGCCGATTGCCGGCATGCCGATTCTTGAAGCGTTCAAAGCCAAGACCATCATCGTCAACAAGCGTTCGATGGCCAGCGGTTATGCCGGCCTGGACAACGAACTGTTCTACCTCGACAAAACCATGATGGTATTCGGCGACGCCAAAAAGGTCATCGAAGACATGGTCAAAGCCGTCGAGTAAAACCTGCTCCAACGCAATACCCAAAACCTCAGCCTTTAGTAGGCTGGGGTTTTTTTATTCCCCGTGAAACCCGACCAAAGGCTCTAAATCAGGGCTCGGCATTCGACCATGGTAGCGGGACGGATTTTTTTCAAGCCACTAGACTGCACACCTTGCTTCCGTTACCCGAGATAACAACCCATGTACCGTGATCGTATTCGCTTGCCTTCGTTGTTGGATAAGGTGATGAGCGCCGCCGATGCTGCCGCTCTGATTGAGGACGGCATGACCGTCGGCATGAGTGGTTTCACTCGCGCCGGTGAAGCCAAGGCCGTGCCTCACGCATTGGCCGAACGCGCCAAAGTCACCCCGCTGAAAATCACATTGATGACCGGTGCCAGCCTGGGCAACGACCTCGATAAACAGCTCACCGAAGCCGGCGTTCTGTCGCGACGCATGCCATTCCAGGTCGATAGCACTTTGCGCAAGGCAATCAACGCCGGCGAAGTCATGTTCATCGACCAGCACCTCTCGGAAACCGTGGAGCAATTGCGCAACCAGCAGCTGAAGCTGCCGGACATCGCCGTCATCGAGGCCGTGGCAATCACCGAGCAAGGCCACATCGTACCGACCACTTCCGTGGGCAACTCGGCCAGTTTCGCGATTTTTGCCAAACACGTGATCGTCGAGATCAACCTGGCGCACAACCCGAACCTCGAGGGTTTGCACGACATCTATATACCGACGTACCGCCCGACCCGTACGCCGATTCCATTAGTGAAGGTCGACGATCGTATTGGCAGCACCGCCATTCCGATCCCGCCGGAAAAGATCGTCGCGATCGTGATCACCAACCAGTCCGACTCGCCTTCGACCGTGCTGCCACCGGACGTCGACACTCAGGCCATTGCCGACCACCTGATCGACTTCTTCAAGCAGGAAGTGGCGGCCGGGCGAATGACCAACAAACTCGGCCCACTGCAGGCCGGCATTGGCACCATCGCCAACTCCGTGATGTGCGGCCTGATCGACTCGCCGTTCGAAGACCTGACCATGTACTCCGAAGTGTTGCAGGACTCGACCTTCGACCTGATCGACGCCGGCAAGCTGAGTTTTGCCTCAGGCAGTTCGATCACCTTGTCGAGCCGTCGTAATGCCGATGTGTTCGGTAACCTGGAGCGCTACAAGGACAAGCTGGTCCTGCGTCCGCAGGAAATTTCCAACCACCCGGAAGTGGTGCGCCGGCTCGGGATCATTGGCATCAACACCGCGCTGGAGTTTGATCTGTACGGCAACGTCAACTCCACCCACGTCTGTGGCACACGGATGATGAACGGCATTGGCGGTTCGGGCGACTTCGCGCGCAACGCGCATCTGGCGATCTTCGTGACCAAGTCGATCGCCAAGGGCGGCGCGATCTCCAGCGTGGTGCCAATGGTCAGCCATGTCGATCACACAGAGCATGACGTCGACATCCTCGTAACCGAGGTGGGTCTGGCGGACTTGCGTGGCTTGGCCCCAAGGGAACGGGCTCGCGTCATCATCGATAATTGCGTGCACCCGGACTATCGCCAAGCCCTGAATGATTACTTCACCGCCGCCTGTGCACTTGGCGGACACACCCCGCATATCCTGCGTGACGCACTGAGCTGGCACATGAATCTGGAAGAAACCGGGCGGATGCTCGCCGTGTAATTGATACAGATAGCGGCTGACGCAAACACAGTTTCGTCAGCTTGCTACTGTCAGGCAGATAAGTGTTTAAAACTGTACTGCTGTACCGGTCATTTCCTACCGTAATTGCCTACCTTTCCGACCACAATCCCAATAAATGCACCATATAAGTGCAGATAGGTACAGTTGCCTCAATTTTGACCAGTACACCACTCTTTAACAGTTAACTGGTCCCTCACAATACAGGTGAACTGTATCTAGAGAGACTGGCCAAACGAGAGGATCATTGGCATCAGTTAAACCACTACCTAATCCCGCCACAAGCGGAAGGATGAAAACCATGGAACGTACACTCAGTTCCGATCTGTTCTTCGAAGACACCGCTGCAAAAACCCAGGCTTCCATGCCTCTTCGCGTTATCGCCAACCTGATGCTGTGGCAGCGCCGCATCTCCAGCCGCCACCAACTGGCCCGTCTGGATTCGCGTCTGCTGGCTGACGCCGGGATTAGCGAAGCACAACGCTACGAAGAGCTGAGCAAGCCGTTCTGGCGCTAAGTTAGCGTCGCTGGCTCTGATCCTTAAGATCAACCGCCAGCACCCGAATTGAACAAACAAAACCCGTCGTGGGAAACCGCGACGGGTTTTGTCGTTTTTGGGCCGGAAAATCCCCCCAAACAATAACCCTACCTTTCAACAGGTACAGTTAACACAACAATACAATTGAACCAGTACAATTTCACTTGAGTGTGTCTGTTCCGGGATATCCGGCGGGATCATCATGAAATCCCGACCTGCCCGCAAAAGGACTGCACCATGAATCATCTACTGGAACTTGCCGCTGACACCCCGCAATCGACGCCCCGATTTACCTGGACAAGAAGAATGTTCAGAAGCCTCGCCGACAGCATCGAGAGAGCCAGAACCCGGCGTTTACTGGCGCAACTCAATGGCAGGCAGCTGTCTGACCTGGGCATCAGTCATTCCGATCGTGTCAGGGAACTGGATAAACCGTTCTGGCGCTGAAGTCTCACCTGAACAGACGGGACTGTGCGAACCGCTGTCTACAGGCCTAATATCAATCCAGAACGTGGCGATGACTGCGCGACAGGCGTCTGACTCAACAGATACCGCGCCACCTCTCAATCGGTTCACCCAAAGGAGTTACACCATGTCCCGTCTTCGTCTGCTCAGCGCTGCAGCCCTGCTTGCCGTGGCTGCCAATTCCCACGCCACCAGCTTCATCGTCACCACCGATGCTGTCGTCGGTGCACTCAAGGCCACGTCCGACGCCACTTCCGATGTCACGTCGTCCTTTCGGGATGACAAGATCGTCCGTGCCGCCCGCGATGACGCGGCCAGTTTTGTCGCCAGCGAAGGCGCCATTCGCGGCGTGAAACTGGAAAGCGCACTCGACCACATTCGCCATCAGGCGCCGGGGTTGAATGCAACGGATGCTCAACTGGCTCAGGCTATTCTGACGATCTAAAACGTCATTTCCTCTTGGGACACGCCCAACGTGTCCCAATGTTTCGACGCTGGCTCTAAACCGGGCGTTGCGCTAGCCTTTGGACTCGCTTTCAACTGTCGAGTCCCATGCGTTTTCCTACACATCTACTGATTACACCGGTTTTCATGGCGGCCTGCTGGGCAGGCACGGCCCATGCCTTTGACCTGACGACACAGGGTCTCGTGGCCACAGGCTACGCCACCAGCATGGTGACCTCCGCCCCTTTCGACCGTAAGCTGCTGCTGGCCGCCCGGGATGACGCCGCGTCATTCATTGCCAGTGACGGCCAATTGCGAGGAGCACAACTGGAATCCGCGTTGGTTTACCTGCGTCGGGTCCAGCCAAAACTTCATGCAAGCGATCTTGAACTGGCACAGGCTATTCTCGTCCAATAGTTATCCTTGTTCCTCCGGAGTCGTTCCATGCGTAGCCCGCTGATTGTCGCCACCCTTGGCCTGCTGTTATTGGCCGATCTGGCCCAGGCGCACACCCTGGTAGCCACCAGTAACATCATCATCAACGCCACCCAGCGAACACTCGATTTCACGTCCGACACCACGACGTCGATCCGTGATTCGAAAATCGTTCGTGAAGCCCACGACGATGCAGCCAGTTTCGTCGCCAGTGAGGGTGAAATCCGTGGTGCGCACCTTGAAGCGGCCTTCAACACATTGCGCACCCGCGTACCGGAAGCCCGGGACGCCAGTGACCAGGTACTCGCCGAAGCCATCCTCGCACTGTGAGGTCGATAAGTGCCTGGCTCCTGGCCGGGGTCGTGTTGCTGCTCGGCAATACGGCCCAGGCCGGCCTGCAATTACATCTCAAGACAGAAGGTTTGAGCCCTGCGGAACAACAGGCCAGCCAGGCGCTGCTTGATGAAGCCATGCAGGCGCTACCGCCGCGGTTCATCGAACAACTCGACCGGCGCATCGACGTCGGCTGGACCGATGACATGCCGAGCAACGCCTACGGCCAGGCATCGCTGGTATCCGAGCTCGACCTCAACCGCAACCTGCTTGCCAGCCTCACCGATGGCAGCGCTGCAACCAAAAAGACTTATCGTCCTCACGGCACCGTCCGCCGCGAAATGCTGGCCACGGTGCTGCACGAACTTACCCACATCTATGACCGCTCGCGTTTTTGGCCAGCTGCCGAACGCACGCTGATCCAACGCTGCACCCGACGTAACAACAGTTCCGGACTGGTCGGCATTCCGGATGAATGCCGTGGCCAATCTTCCCGACGCTTTACCCTTAGCGATGACCCGCGTCTGCTCGACCTCGCGGGCTGGCCGCAATACGTCGGCCGTCGCGGCGAACGCGAACAGAACAATCGACAGATCGCCCGCAGCCCGGATATTTACGAAACGAGCAGTCCCAAAGAGTTCGTCGCGGTCAACATGGAGTACTTCCTCCTCGACCCGAGCTACGCTTGTCGCCGTCCTGCGCTGTACCGCTACTACAAAGAACATTTCGGCTGGGCACCTGCCGCCAAAGATACTTGCGGCAAATCCTTCGCCTTCCTCAACGCCGGCAACGATTTCGCAAAACAACCCCTGGGCCAGGTCGACCCGGAACGGGTGTATGCCGTGGACTATCTGTTGGCCGAAGCCAACCAGAACTGGGTCAGCCGCTGGGGCCACAGCATGTTGCGCCTGGTGATCTGCGCACCGGGCCGGCCACGCGGGCCGGATTGCCGGCTGGATCTGGATCAGCACCTGGTGTTGTCCTACCGGGCCTTCGTGGGTGACGTACAGCTGTCGAGCTGGGACGGATTGGTCGGCAAATACCCGTCGCGCCTGTTCGTCCTGCCGCTGGCCCAAGTGATCGACGAGTACACCAAGACCGAATTGCGCAGCCTCGCCTCGGTGCCGCTGAATTTGTCGCGCAACGAGATTGAAGACGTGGTGGAACACGCCGCCGAGATGCACTGGAGCTACGACGGCAATTACTTCTTCCTGTCCAACAACTGTGCGGTGGAAGGCCTGAAGTTGCTACGCAGCGGTACCAACAACGCGAAGCTGGTCGGGCTGGACAACATCATGCCCAACGGCTTGCTGGAAGTGCTCAAGGGACGCGGACTGGCGGATACCAGCGTGCTGGATGATCCTCGCGAAGCGCTGCGGCTTGGTTATCGCTTCGACTCTTTCCGTGATCGTTATCAAGCGATGTTCGAAGTGCTGAAGAAGCACTTGCCGATCAAACAGGACAAGGTCGAAGACTGGCTGGCATTGAAGGCCGAAGAGCGCCGCAAATGGATTGATCAGGCTGACCTGCGCACCAGCGCGGCGTTGCTGTTGCTGGAGCAGGCCGCGTTCCGACAACAACTGGTGCTGGCTCAGGACGAAGTGAAACAACGCTACCTGGGCGCTAGGGAGTTGAAGAACGGCGGCATGGACAAAGCCAACGCGACGTTGCAGCAGATCCTCGCCAACAGCGGCTTTCTCAGCCGGCCGGCAGAGCTGCTCGGCACTGGCGGTTATGGATTGCCGCAGCCCAGCGAATGGCAACGCCTGGAGTCGGAAAGCAGCCTGCGGCAGAAACAGCTTCAGGCATTGACCGGCGATCTGGACAAAGAAGTGAGAGCGTTGCTCGAACCGAGCCGAGCCGCAGAGATGGCCGCCAACGAAGCCAACCTGAAACAGGTTGGCGAACATTTGCGGAAACTGCATAAAGCATCGGGTGGGTTGGAGTTGCCGTGAACTTCAAAAGATCTCATCCTTCGGCAGCTCCTACACGGGATTGCGATCCTGTGTAGGAGCTGCCAAAGGCTGCGATCTTTTTTGGCATTACGCAAAAGCGCGTCCCTCCAGCACTACAAAACCCCTTCCAGAATTTCATAGACGATGCCGGTACCCACCGCGATCAGCACAATGTCGCCACCCGCGCGCCGCCATTCGTAACCCGGGTAATACGGCAGTCGGCTCAACGCGCGATGATCCAGACGCTCTCCGTAATAACCGCGCGGCAAAGGCCGACCACGTACGAGATGAATGCCGGGAGGCGGCGGCGCGCCGCGTACGAAATAGCCATGATTGTCACGGATCGTCTGACGCACCGGGCCAAAGTCCCGTGGCGGAGGGCCGCCGCGATGGTTGTCCTGCGGGCCGCGATGATCATCGCCGTGGTTGTCGTAATGGCCTTGTTGCTGGCCGCCGCGGTCGTGATCGTCGCGCTGATCGGCGCTGGCGTGCAGCAAAGGGGTGGCACTGAGCATCAGTACGCCCAGGCTGGCAATCAGACGTTTCGGCATTTTCATCAGGTCTTTCCTCACTGCACCTACAGCAAAAAGGGCTTCAGAACGTAGTCCTGAAGCCCTCGGTCTTGCTGTTTAGTCTGTGCCGCGAGGCTCTAATTCCTCTGTATCAGGAACTTTACCTTCAGCTGACGCGGGCCTTACGCACGCCATCGGCCAGCGCCGAGCAAAGACTCAACACGCCATCAATCGCCTGTTCTGGCGTCGATGCATTAGCGATGTGATCGATCAACGCCGAACCCACCACGACACCGTCGGCCAGACGCGCGATAGACGCCGCTTGCTCGGGTGTACGAATACCGAAACCGATGCTGATCGGCAGATCAGTGTGGCGACGCAGACGCGCAACCGCTTCTTCAACGTGCTCCAGCGTCGCCGCGCCGGCACCGGTCACACCGGCCACAGACACGTAGTAGACGAAACCGGAGCTGCCGTTCAGGACTGTCGGCAGGCGTACATCGTCGGTTGTCGGGGTGGTCAGACGAATGAAGTCCAGACCAGCAGCCTGGGCGGGGTCGCACAGTTCACCGTTATGCTCGGGCGGCAGGTCGACCACGATCAGACCATCCACGCCGGCCTCTTTGGCGTCAGCGATGAAACGTGGCACGCCGTACATGTGGATCGGGTTGAAGTAACCCATCAGCACCAGTGGCGTATCACTGTTGCCTTCACGGAACTCGCGCACCATTTGCAGGGTTTTCGCCAGGTTCTGTTTGGCACCCAGGGCACGAATGTTGGCCAGCTGGATCGCCGGGCCGTCGGCCATAGGATCGGTGAAGGGCATGCCCAGCTCGATCACGTCGGCGCCAGCACCGGGCAAGCCTTTGAGGATCGCCAGGGACGTGTCATAGCTCGGGTCGCCAGCGGTGACGAAGGTCACCAGGGCGGCGCGGTTTTGTTCCTTGAGTTCGGCAAAACGCGTTTGCAGGCGGCTCATCAGTGTTTCTCCTGCTTTGATTGTTCCATGTGGTGCATCACGGTTTGCATGTCTTTATCGCCACGGCCGGACAGGTTGACCACCATCAGGTGATCTTTAGGCAGGGTCGGTGCACGTTTGAACACTTCGGCCAAGGCATGGGCGCTTTCCAGTGCCGGAATAATCCCTTCAAGACGGCAGCATTTATGGAATGCGTCGAGGGCCTCGTGATCGGTCACTGAGGTGTATTGAACGCGACCGATGTCATGCAACCAGGCGTGTTCCGGGCCGATGCCTGGATAGTCGAGGCCGGCGGAGATCGAATGCGCATCGATGATCTGGCCGTCGTCATCCTGCAGCAGGAAGGTACGGTTGCCGTGCAGTACGCCCGGTACGCCGCCATTCAGGCTGGCCGCGTGCTTGCCGGTTTCGATACCGTAACCGGCCGCTTCGACACCGATGATCTCGACGCTCTTGTCATCAAGGAACGGGTGGAACAGGCCCATGGCGTTGGAGCCACCGCCGATGCACGCCACCAGGCTGTCCGGCAGACGGCCTTCCTGGGCTTGCAGTTGATCACGGGTTTCCTTGCCGATAACGGACTGGAAGTCGCGGACCATGGCTGGGTAAGGGTGCGGACCGGCCACGGTGCCGATCAGGTAAAAAGTGCTGTCGACGTTGGTCACCCAGTCACGCAGCGCTTCGTTCATCGCATCTTTCAGGGTGCCGGTGCCGGCGACCACCGGAATCACTTCGGCGCCCAGCAGTTTCATGCGGAATACGTTGGCTTGCTGGCGCTCGATGTCGGTGGTGCCCATGTAGATCACGCAGTCGAGGCCAAAACGCGCGGCCACGGTGGCGGTCGCCACGCCGTGCATGCCGGCGCCGGTTTCGGCGATGATGCGTTTCTTGCCCATGCGCCGGGCCAGCAGGATCTGCCCGATGCAGTTGTTGATCTTGTGCGCGCCAGTGTGGTTCAGCTCTTCACGCTTCAGATAAATCTTCGCGCCACCGCAGAACTCGGTCAGGCGTTCGGCGTAATACAGCGGGCTCGGACGTCCGACGTAGTCGCGCTGGAAGTAGGCCAATTCCTCTTTGAATGCCGGATCTTCCTTGGCCGCTTCATATTCGCGAGCCAGATCGAGGATCAACGGCATCAGGGTTTCGGCGACGTAGCGGCCACCGAACGAGCCGAACAGGCCGTTGGCGTCGGGGCCGTTGCGCAGATTAGTCTGGGTCATGGGTCGCTCCAGTTGAATGCGTGAGATGACAATGGAGTCAACTCTACCCCTGACGCCTCAGCCTGAAAACCGATAAGATCGCCACAACCTGTCAGGAAAACTCACAGATCCCATGAGCCACGATCTTCCCCCGCTGAACGCGCTTCGCGCATTCGAAGCCACTGCCCGCCTGAACAGCGTCAGTCAGGCTGCCGAGCAACTGCACGTCACCCATGGCGCAGTCAGCCGACAATTGAAAGTGCTGGAAGCGCATCTCGGCGTGAGTCTGTTCATCAAGGATGGTCGCGGCCTTAAACTCACAGATGCCGGTGTGCGCTTACGCGATGCAAGCGCTGAAGCCTTCGAGCGATTGCGCACGGTCTGCGCTGAACTGACCCAAAGCACCGCCGACGCCCCGTTCGTGCTCGGCTGTTCGGGAAGTCTGCTCGCGCGCTGGTTTATCCCGCGGTTGGGCCGGTTGAATGCTGATCTACCGGACTTGCGCCTGCACCTGTCTGCCGGAGAAGGCGATCTCGATCCCCGTCGTCCGGGGCTGGACGCTTTGCTGGTGTTCGCCGAGCCGCCATGGCCTGCGGACATGCAGGTTTACGAATTGGCCAGCGAACGCATCGGCCCGGTCATGAGTCCACGCTTCGCCGGTTACGAACGGCTTCAACAGGCGCCGGCCAGCGCATTGCTGAGCGAGCCGTTGCTGCACACCACTTCACGCCCGCAGGCATGGCCAAGCTGGGCGCAGCAAAGCGGCCTCGACGGCAAAGCGTTGAAGTACGGGCAGGGTTTCGAGCATTTGTATTATTTGCTGGAGGCGGCAGTGGCCGGGCTGGGCGTGGCGATTGCCCCTGAACCGCTGGTGGCCGAAGACTTGAAGGCCGGTCGCCTGGTTGCGCCCTGGGGCTTCAGTGAAACCCCGGCGCAACTGGCGTTGTGGCTACCCAAGCGCGCCGCGGACGGACGCGCTCGGCAACTGGCGCAGTGGCTCAAAAACGAACTGCGCCAAGCAGATTAATCGCCGCGTTTGCACAGCAGGTAAGCCGCGAGCAGACCCAGCGCACCCACAGCGACACCGGCTGTAGTCCAAGGATGTTCCTGGGCGTAGTCCCGAGTGGCAATCCCGGTTTCACGGGTTTTGACTTTGACTTCTTCGTACGCATCGCTGAGCAGATGACGCGAATGCTTCAGGGCGCTCTCGGCGTTGGCTTTCAAGGCCTTGAGGGTTTTACGCGACTCGTCCGAGGCGTCGTCCTTCAGGTTTTCCAAAGACTTCAGCAGACTCTCGATCTCGGCTTCCATGCTTTGCAATGAGGCTTTACGTAAAGAGGTGTTGGCCATGGTGGCTCTCCTGCATTGGTGATGAGTGGCGTGTGTTGGTTGGGACTCCAGGGGTTCGAGAAAGTGCAGTAAATCTGAACTTCTGCGTGGAAGTAGCCGACAGAAGTAATAGGAAAAATCACTGCTAGGCTGTATTTCATACCCCAAGGAGAACGCCCATGACTGACCATCACACTTACAAGAAAGTCGAGCTTGTCGGCTCATCCACCAGCAGCATTGAAGACGCCATCAACAACGCGCTGGCCGAAGCCAACAAGAGCATCAAGCACCTGGAATGGTTTGAAGTGACCGAAACCCGCGGGCACATCAAGGACGGCAAGGCTGCACACTTCCAGGTAACGCTCAAAGTCGGGTTCCGGATTGCCAGCAGCTGAGTTTGAGCGAGTCTTCTGAACTTGCGCGCTGGCCGAGTGCCATACGGAATGGCAAAGCGCTACATGAGTGCATCCGGCTGATGGCTGGATGCTCCCTTTGATCCGACCAGAGAGTGCGACCGATGAAGATGTTTATGTTGGCGGTAGGTTTGTTGAGCCTCGCGGGTACAGCGTTTGCTGACGGCAAGCCATGTGAAGAGCTGAAAGCCGAAATTGCAGCGAAGCTCGATGCCCAAGGCGTTTCTGGCTACTCACTGGAAATCGTTGATAAAGGCACGTCCACTGACGGAAAAGTCGTCGGCACCTGTGAGAAAGGTTCCAAGGAAATCGTCTACAAGCGGTAGATGGATTCCGTCGATAACGAAAAAAGCCGACGCGATTGCGTCGGCTTTTTTGTGCGCTGCTTGCGTGTCAGCCTTTCATGACCTGCGCCAGCAGCTCGTAGGAATGCACGCGATCGGCATGTTCGTACAGGTCGCAGGTAAAAATCAGCTCGTCCGCCTGGGTCTGCTCAATCAACACGTCCAGTTTGGCGCGGATTTTCTGCGGGCTGCCGACCATCGCCAGCCCCAGGAAATCATGGACCGCGTCTTTCTCATGGGGCAGCCACAGGCCGTCCATGGTTTTCACCGGCGGACGTTGCACCAGGCTTTGGCCACGCATCAGTGCGAGGATGCGCTGATAGACCGACGTTGCCAGATATTCGGCCTGCTCGTCGGTGTCAGCCGCTACCAGCGGAACACCCAGCATCACATAAGGCTTATCCAATACCGCCGAAGGCTTGAAGTGATTGCGATAGACCCGAATCGCCTCATGCATGAAACGCGGTGCGAAATGGGAAGCGAAGGCGTAGGGCAAACCGCGCTCACCCGCCAGCTGTGCACTGAACAAGCTTGAGCCCAGCAACCAGACCGGGACATTGGTGCCCGTGCCCGGCATAGCAATGATCCGTTGATCCGGTGTGCGTGGGCCGAGGTAACGCACCAGCTCCGCCACATCTTCAGGGAAATCGTCCGCACTGCCGGAGCGCTCACGGCGCAAGGCGCGGGCGGTCATCTGATCGGAACCGGGGGCGCGGCCCAGACCGAGGTCGATCCGGCCCGGATACAGGCTTTCGAGCGTGCCGAACTGCTCGGCAATCACCAGCGGCGCGTGGTTGGGCAACATCACGCCACCGGAGCCGACCCGAATGGTGGACGTGCCGCCGGCCAGATACCCAAGCAGCACCGAGGTCGCCGAACTGGCGATGCCATCCATGTTGTGGTGCTCGGCGACCCAGAAACGGTTGTAGCCGAATTTTTCGACGTGCTGCGCCAGGTCCAGAGAGTTACGCAGGGACTGGGCTGCGCTGCCATTCTCGCGCACGGGCACAAGGTCAAGGGTCGAGAATTTGATGTCGGACAGTCGTTTCATAAACCTGCTTCTCCAAATTGAGGACGCAGGTTTTTTCTTGTAAACGAAAACCTGCCGAATCCATAAGCGTGTTTCATGCAATGAGGGCATATACCCGAGTTTCAATAGCCAAGGCAAAAAATCCTACGTAAACGGTAGGATTTATGAGATCAGGTGAACTTTGCACCACCGTCTATCCTCAGAACCCTAGCAACCGAAAACCACGAAGGCGCGACGCTTCGCGCTGGATCCTGAGGAGGCAGACATGGCTATTACCAAGAAAGCATCGGCGCATTGGGAAGGTGATCTGAAAACCGGCATCGGCTCGATTTCCACGGAAACCGGTGTTCTCAGAGAAGCGCCCTACGGCTTCAAGGCTCGTTTCGAGGGCGGCAAGGGCACTAATCCGGAAGAGCTGATCGGCGCGGCCCACGCCGGTTGTTTCTCCATGGCATTTTCTATGATTCTCGGCGATGCCGGTCTCAAGGCTGACAGCATCGATACCAATGCCGAGGTCACGCTGGACCAAGTGGACGGCGGGTTCGCGATCACGGCGGTGAAATTGATCCTCAAGGCGAAAATTCCTGGCGCGACCCAGGCGCAGTTCGAGGAGCTGAGCAATAAAGCCAAAGAAGGCTGCCCGGTGTCCAAAGTGCTGAATGCGAAGATCAGTCTGGATGCCACACTGGTCAGCTAGATCCGCGTTGTCGCGATAAGTGATCGCAGCCTTCGACAGGCTGCGATTTTTTTGCGCTGAAACAAAACCCGGCTGGCGTGACTGTGGTCGAATAAATGACAGCAGCGAAAACGCATCAACCTGCGTGCTGCCTCAAAGGAGCTTCAACCATGAAACGTTTTGCCTTGGCAATTATCTGCGGTGTGCTTACGACCTCAGCGTTTGCAGCGCCCAAAGATTGCGAAGAACTCAAGAATGAGATCGAAGTGAAGATTCAGGCGAATGCCGTGCCCTCCTACACGCTGGAAATCGTGTCGAAGGAAGAAGCCGACAAGCATGACGCCGCGATGGTCGTCGGCACGTGCGACTACGGTAGAAAAGCCATCATCTACCAGAAAAACGAGCGCTGATACGCTTCACATGAGGCAATAGGACTCTCGGTCTTCAGCGACGATTTCGCGCTTGGCGTTATACAACCGAGCGCCGGGCGTGAACGCTATCGAGCGGCCTTCCAGCACATAACGCTGGCCTGCTTCGAAATGCTCGTAGTGGATGGTCAGGTAGCACAACCGCTCCGAAGGACCATTCATCACACCCAAGCCCCCGCCACCGGGCACTTCAAAGTCGAAACGAACGACCAGTTCATGGCTGCCGGGCGTCACCTGGAAGAAACGCCCATCGCGCAATCGCTGCTTGTCCAGTCGCTCCGCCATCAGCAACTTATCGTTGGGGAATGGCGTCGAGAATTCGACCCACGCCATCTGTGGATTGACCGCCGGCAACGGGCTCTGGCAACCGGCGATGGCGCCTGCCGCGAGCAATAGCAACAACCTGCGCATGATGAATGTCCAGAGGATTGGTCATTCAGCATAGCGCTGATCAAGTGCGTTGGCAGCCTGCCGGTGTGCCCTGGCCTATCACTTTTCGCTGTTGGTCGTAGAGCTTGGCCCACGGCCGAAAACCGATATTCCCTGCTTGCAGCTGATATTTCTCACCCGCATGGAAGCCGTTGAATTTCACATTCAGCTGGCAATCGCGCCACAGCGGCTCGGCGTCAGGCCCGATGTTGCTCGGCTCGACCGGGAATTGATAACGCACCGTCAACTCATGGCTGCCGGGTTGCACCTCAAAATAGCGCTTGTCGGTGGAGGCCTTGTCATCGACTTCCAGCGCTTGCAGCGCGGTGTCTTGTTGCTGCGTATGGAGATCGATCCACGCTTGAGCGGGATCAGGGTGGGGTAATCCGAATCCTGCACAGCCTGTCAGCATCAACAGGCCTCCCGTCAGCATCATCTTGCGCATAGCGGAGCTCCAGTCAGGCGGGATAGTCTTGCGGGCAGACTCTCCAGGGATGATTTTATTTTGATCAGGCCGCTTCCAAGCCTTGGGTTACTTGATCGCGTTTTGCGCGTTTTGTTTCCGGGTGTGTTGTTTTTGTTGCTCAACGGCTGCGCCAGCTTCAGCTATTACGGCCAATTGGCCAGTGGTCAGCTGCAATTGCTGCGGGCTCGGGAACCGGTTACCGAGGTGATTGCCGACCCTGCTCGCGATCAGAAGCTGCGTGCGCATCTGGCCCAGTCGCAAAAGGCAAGAACGTTCGCCAGCCAGCATCTGCATCTGCCGGATAACCAGAGCTACCGCTTGTACGCTGACATTGGCCGACCGTTCGTAGTCTGGAACGTGTTCGCCACGCCGGAATTTTCCCTCACACCGCAAAACCATTGTTTCCCCATCGCCGGTTGCGTGGCCTATCGCGGCTATTACAGCCAGAGCGCGGCCCGTGGCGAGGCAGCATTGCTGCGACTGCAAGATATGGACGTATCGATCGGCGGTGTCGAGGCCTATTCGACGCTCGGCTGGTTCAACGATCCGATCATCAGTTCGATGATGGGTTGGGGCGATGAGCGGTTGGCGACCTTGATCTTCCATGAGTTGGCGCATCAGCGTTTTTATGTGAAGGACGACACCGAGTTCAACGAGTCTTTCGCCACGTTCGTGGAACAGGAAGGCACTCGGCAGTGGCGTGCCCATCGCGGGTTGGCGCCGGACAATGGCGCCCTGGCGCAGCGGCGGGATCAGTTTATTCAGTTGGTGCTGGACACTCGTACGCGGCTTGAACAGCTATACGCACAGCCGCTGGCCAGCGAGCTGATGCGTCAACGCAAAGCAGCCGAGTTCGAGCGGTTGCGCACCGAATACCGGCAGTTACGCGATAGCCAATGGACGGGTGACAAACGCTACGACGCCTGGATCAACGCACCGATGAACAACGCCCGGTTGTTACCGTTTGGTTTGTACGACCAATGGGTACCGGCGTTTGCGGCGTTGTTCAGGCAAGTGGATGGGGATTGGGTGAAGTTTTATGCAGCGGTAGAGAAGCTGGGTGCATTGCCCGTTGGTGAGCGTAAGACAGCGCTAAAAAAACTGACGGGCAAGTAATTCTGTGGCGAGGGAGCTTGCTCCCGTTCGGCGGCGAAGCCGTCGCAGTGGCGTTCTTGCCGATCCTGGGGCCGCTACGCGACCCAACGGGCGCAAGCACCCTCGCCACATTTGAGTGTCAGTGCCGCAAAAACGCCTGATGCATCTCATCCAGCGTTTCAAAGTGATACGTCGGCGCTTCTGCGCTCAACTCTTCCCGGCTGCCAAAACCATAACCCACCGCCGCGGCATCCAGTCCGTTGCTGCGCGCGCCGATGAGGTCGTGTTTGCGATCGCCGATCATCAGGGTGTTCGCCGGGTCCAGGTTTTCTTCGGCCATCAGGTGGGCAATCAGCTCGACCTTGTTGGTCCGCGTGCCATCCAGTTCGCTGCCGTAAATGACTTTGAAGTGTTTGGCGAAGTCGAAGTGCCGGGCGATTTCCCGGGCGAAGACCCACGGCTTGGAGGTCGCGATGTACAGCTGGCGCCCTTGCCCTCCGAGGGTTTCCAGCAGCGGCGTAACGCCATCGAATACGCGGTTTTCATACAGGCCGGTAACCTTGAAGCGCTCGCGATAGAAATTCACCGCCTCCCAGGCTTTGGGTTCGTCGAAGTCGTAGAACTGCATGAACGCCTGCAACAACGGCGGGCCGATGAAATGTTCGAGTCGGGTCAGGTCGGGCTCGTCAATTCCCAGCTTGCTCAGGGCGAACTGGATTGAGCGGGTGATGCCCTCGCGCGGATCGGTCAGGGTGCCATCGAGGTCGAACAAAATGGTTTGGTAATGCATGTTGAATCCTGAATATGGGCGTCGAGGTCAGATCTGGTCGTAGCCTTCAGCCAGATGCAGATCCTTGAGCTTCACGTAATTCGCCGCGCTGTAGGTGAAAAAGGCTCGTTCCTTGTCAGTCAGCGGACGGATCTGTTTCACCGGGCTGCCGACATACAGAAAGCCGCTGGACAGGCGTTTGCCCGGCGGAACCAGGCTGCCGGCGCCGATGATCACATCGTCTTCGACCACAGCGCCGTCCATGACGATGCTGCCCATGCCAATCAGCACCCGACTGCCCACGCTGCATCCGTGAAGCATGACTTTGTGCGCGATGGTCACGTCATCACCGATCAAACACGCAAAGCCATCAGGGTTGAACGGCCCGGCGTGGGTGATGTGCAGCACGCAGCCGTCCTGCACGCTGGTGCGTGCGCCAATACGGATGCGGTGCATGTCGCCACGGATCACCGTCAGCGGCCAAACGGAGCTGTCATCGCCGATTTCGACGTCGCCGATCACCACCGCCGAACTGTCGACAAAAGCGCCTTTGCCCAGCAGTGGCGTGTGGTTCTGATACTTGCGAAGGGTCACGATAGGGTTTCTCTCTGTTGCCGATAGCTGCGGTGAGCGTCGATTGTAATTAAGATGGCGGCATGTTTCTTCCAGCCAAGGTGCCAACCGTGAGCGTGAACAACCCTCTTCTGCAGTCCTACGACCTGCCTCCGTTCTCGGCGATCCGTGCCGAACACGTGCAACCGGCCATTGAACAGATCCTGGCTGACAACCGCGCCGCGATTATCGAGATCCTCAAAACCCAGGGCAAACAACCGACCTGGGCCGGCCTGGTGCTGGCGATGGACGAACTCAACGATCGTCTGGGCGCTGCCTGGAGCCCGGTCAGCCACCTGAATGCCGTGTGCAACAGCGCCGAATTGCGCGAAGCCTACGAATCCTGCCTGCCCGCCCTGAGTGCCTACTCTACCGAGCTGGGCCAGAACCGCGAATTGTTCGAGGCCTTCGAAGCCTTGGCCAGCAGCCCGGAAGCCGCCGGTTTCGACGTGGCGCAAAAAACTATCCTGGAACACTCCCTGCGTGACTTCCGTCTGTCGGGTATTGATCTGCCAGAAGCCGAGCAACAGCGTTACGCCCAAGTGCAAAGCAAATTGTCAGAGCTGGGCAGCCGCTTCTCCAACCAGCTGCTCGATGCGACCCAAGCCTGGACCAAGCACGTTACCGACGAAGCGGCCCTCGCCGGCCTAACCGATTCGGCCAAGGCGCAAATGGCCGCCGCTGCCCAGGCCAAGGGGCTGGAAGGATTCCTGATCACCCTGGAATTCCCGAGCTACTACGCGGTGATGACCTACGCACACGACCGAGCCCTGCGCGAAGAAGTCTACGCCGCCTACTGTACCCGTGCGTCGGACCAAGGCCCGAATGCCGGTCAGAACGATAACGGCCCGGTGATGGAAGAAATTCTCGACCTGCGTCAGGAGCTGGCAAAACTATTGGGCTTCGCCAGCTTCTCGGAGCTGAGCCTGGCCACCAAAATGGCCGAATCCAGCGATCAGGTACTGAGTTTCCTGCGCGACCTCGCCAAACGCAGCAAGCCGTTCGCCGTCCAGGATCTGGAACAGCTCAAGGCCTATGCTGCCGAACAAGGCTGCCCGGACCTGCAAAGCTGGGACAGCGGTTTCTACGGTGAAAAACTCCGCGAACAACGTTACAGCGTTGCACAGGAAGCCCTGCGCGCCTACTTCCCGATTGATAAAGTGTTGAGCGGTCTGTTCGCCATCGTTCAACGTCTGTACGGCATCGAAATCGCCGAGCAAAAAGGCTTCGACACCTGGCACCCGGACGTTCGCCTGTTCGAGATCAAGGAAAATGGCCAGCATGTCGGCCGCTTCTTCTTCGACCTTTACGCCCGCGCCAACAAGCGCGGCGGCGCCTGGATGGACGGCGCCCGCGACCGTCGCCGCACCGCTGAAGGCGCACTGCAAAACCCGGTGGCCAATCTGGTGTGCAACTTCACACCGGCCGACAGCGGCAAGCCTGCGTTGCTGACCCACGACGAAGTGACCACCCTGTTCCACGAATTCGGTCACGGCCTGCATCACCTGTTGACCCGCGTCGAACACGCGGGCGTCTCCGGCATCAACGGCGTGGCGTGGGATGCGGTCGAGCTGCCAAGTCAGTTCATGGAAAACTGGTGCTGGGAGCCGGAAGGCCTGGCGCTGATTTCCGGTCATTACGAAACCGGTGAGCCACTGCCCCAGGATCTGCTGGAAAAAATGCTCGCGGCGAAGAACTTCCAGTCCGGCCTGATGATGGTGCGCCAGCTGGAATTCTCGTTGTTCGACTTCGAACTGCATGCCACTCACGGCGATGGCCGCAGCGTGCTGCAAGTGCTCGAAGGCGTGCGCGACGAGGTCTCGGTCATGCGCCCGCCGGCTTACAATCGCTTCCCGAACAGCTTCGCCCACATCTTCGCTGGCGGCTACGCGGCGGGTTACTACAGCTACAAATGGGCAGAAGTGCTGTCCGCCGACGCGTTCTCGAAGTTCGAAGAGGACGGCGTGCTCAATGCCGAAACCGGTCGCGCCTTCCGCGAAGCGATCCTGGCCCGCGGCGGTTCTCAGGAACCGATGGTGCTGTTCGTCGACTTCCGTGGCCGTGCGCCGTCGATTGACGCACTCTTGCGCCACAGCGGCCTGAGTGAGGACGCAGCAGCATGAGTGAGGCGCCTGTGAAGACGAAAAAACGCTTCATCGCCGGGGCGGTCTGCCCGGCGTGCAGCGAGCCGGACAAGTTGATGATGTGGAACGAAGACGACGTCCCGCACCGCGAGTGCGTGGCCTGCGGGTATTCAGACACGTTGAATGAACAAGGCCTGTCCGTCCCCAAGGAATTGGGAACGCGGGTCAATGTTTCGGCGCTGAAGGTACCGGACGCCAAGGTTCAGGCCGTACAGTTTTTCCCGAACCCGAAGCTGAAGAAAAAGCCTGACGAACAGCACTGAGTCCAGTGATCACCTCCCACAGCGCAATGCCGTGGGAGGTGCTGTTTACTCGACATGGGCGGACTTGAACCAGTTTTTCATCGAACACGCAGCGAACGGGCTCGTGCTGCACTCCCCGTTGGCCAGCGCTGTGCGCAGTTTCTCGGCATCGGCCTGCATCATGTAACGAACACCGTCCCTGAAGTGTGTGCTGTCACCAAAGCCGCCCTGAGTCATCTCGCTCAGGGCGTCCTCCTTGCTCCATCCCTGCACGACCACCCGGTACATGGCGGCCATCAGGCCAGTACGGTCCGAGCCGTGTTTGCAATGCATCAGCACCGGGCCTTTGGCTTCGGCGCTCTGAATGGCACGAAGGGCCGTGAGGACTTGCGCATCATCCACGTGATTGGTGCGATAGGGCAGTTGCACCTGTTCGATACCGGGTGTGGCCAGCCAGCTTGAATCGGACTCGGGCAGGAAGTTGATCACCGTGGCGACCTTGAGTTTTGCCAACAAGGGAACGGCTCCGCGATCGGGTAATGCGCTGCGGTAGAGAGTCGGGGACATCTGGAAAAGGTTGTACTGAACCCCGACCGGTTGAGCCCACTCCGCAGGACGGGGCACGACTGTCTCGTCAGCGTGAGCAAACGTCAGGTTGAACAGGGCAACCAGCGACAAACACATCGCAGGAATAAGGCGTGGGGACATGCTTGACGACCGTATTGGGAGGCGGGGTGACGACGCCACAATGAGCGTCGAGCGGTCAAAGGTCCGTGAGCCATCTGTCAAAGAATCGTGAATCCGCTCCCTTTGAATTTGTGCTTTCCAACAATACCTGCGACGGCTGATTCAACTCGCACTTCACAACTAAACCTGCGCGGCACTCTCACAGGTTTAGTGAGTAACCAGGCTTACGGATTGACGATACTGGAATAAGCTTTGGCCAGAGCCAGCAGTTTTTCCTTGTCGTCGCTGTCGATATCGCCGTCACCGTCCACATCACTTTTTACTTTTTTGATATCGAACGAACGACCGCCATCAACTGAAGTTGCAGTCATATAGACAGAATCCACCAGGGCCTCGGTCTGCACTTCATTTTCGGCATCAAAACCCAATTCCATACGGGCAAGCTGTATTGAAACGAGCGTGTTTGGTTCCGAAGCACTTGGCTGCATAAGTTGTAAAAAGATACCGCGCTGATTAAAAATCGACATTAATGAAATCCATTTAATTAATTAAGACACGAAACTTCGTGCGAGACGGATACTACTTATTAATTTAGTCTCCAAGCTATTCGTCATATGTTTCCCGGAATGTCACCAGGTTGAACTCGCCGGCCAACTTCATTGCCAAGAAGTTTCCTGCCCTGTCGGAGTGCCGAACGGCACTGGCCGGCTCGTTCATCCTTCGATACTGTATGCACATACAGCAAAGAGTATTGATCGATGAGCACTCCCTTGCCTCCCCGCGGACGCGGCACCGCCACCAACCCGCACAACCGCTTCGCCCCGAACCGCTCAGTGGCGGAGGACGATGGCTGGTATCAGGAAGCGCCGATGACCCAGGGCACCGAGGTGCGCATCGAGACCGCGAAAACCATCATTACCCGCAACAACTCGCCGGACCTGCCCTTCGATCGTTCGATCAATCCCTATCGCGGTTGCGAGCACGGCTGCATCTATTGCTATGCACGACCCAGCCACGCTTATTGGGACATGTCACCGGGGCTGGATTTCGAAACAAAACTGATTGCCAAGACCAATGCCGCCGATGTGCTGGAAGAGCAACTGTCCAAACGCGGCTATCAATGCGCACCGATCAACCTGGGCTCCAACACCGATCCATACCAGCCCATCGAACGGGAACACAAGATCACCCGCAAAACCCTGGAAGTGCTGCTGCGTTACCGTCACCCGGTGACGATCATCACCAAGGGCTCGCTGATTCTGCGCGACCTGGACCTGCTGGCTGAACTCGCCGAACAACGGCTGGTAGCGGTGATGATCAGCCTGACCACCCTGGACGATGAACTCAAACGCATCCTCGAACCCCGCGCCGCTGCGCCCAAGGCCCGTCTGCGGGCGATCCGCGTAATGCGCGAGGCCGGGATTCCGGTGGGCGTTCTGTGTTCACCGATGATTCCAATGATCAACGACAGCGAGCTCGAAAGCCTGCTGACCGAGGCGCAGGCGGCCGGAGCACAAAGTGCGGCCTACATGATGTTGCGCCTGCCGCTGGAAGTGGCACCGTTGTTCGAGGAATGGCTGGCGGCCCACTATCCTCAGAGAGCAGCCCATGTGTTGAGTCTGATTCGCCAGAGCCGCGGCGGTGAACTGTATGACAGTCGGTTCGGCACCCGAATGCGTGGCGAAGGTCCGTTTGCCGATCTGTTGGCGCAGCGCTTTGCCAAAACCATCAAACGCCTGGGGCTCAATCGACGGGAAGGTTTCAATCTGGATTGCGACGCCTTTTGTCCGCCGGGTCGCCAGATGTCGTTGATTTGAGGACAATTGGCCTATGGTTGAGTAGTAGGAAACGTGCGACATAATTAGCCTGGTCACATTTTTTGTAACCTGTAACGCACGTTCTAGAGCAGTTGATTCAGTTTGAGTTAAGTTTCGGCAGCTACCTTGTTCATCGAGTGACTGACGGGTCGAGATTTCCGACCTGGATGTTTTTTAAACAGCCACTGGCTTCACACCGGACAAAACGGGAAAATTCCCTGACTCCGCCAATGAGGATGAATTCATGAGTGACAAGGATAAACAGCCGTTGGCTGCGTCGGCTTCAGCCCAACCCGAGGCGGAAACCGCCGATGCAGCGTTGAAGCATATCGTTGATGGTTTTTTGCATTTTCATCATGAGATCTTTCCGCAGCAGGAAGAGCTCTTCAAAAAACTCGCCACCGCCCAACAGCCAAGGGCGATGTTCATTACCTGCGCCGACTCGCGCATCGTGCCCGAACTGATCACCCACAGTTCGCCTGGCGATCTGTTCGTGACTCGCAACGTCGGCAACGTCGTACCGCCTTATGGCCAAATGAACGGTGGTGTTTCCACCGCCATCGAGTACGCGGTGCTAGCGCTGGGCGTGCAACACATCATCATCTGCGGCCACTCCGATTGTGGCGCGATGCGTGCCGTGCTCAATCCCGACAGCCTGGAAAAGATGCCCACGGTCAAAGCCTGGCTGCGGCATGCGGAAGTCGCGAAATCCATGGTGCACGACAACTGCAACTGCACCGACGAAAACGAAACAATGCACATCCTCACCGAAGAGAATGTCATCGCCCAACTGCAGCACCTGCGTACTCATCCCTCGGTAGCCTCGCGCATGGCGAACGGTCATCTGTTCATCCATGGCTGGGTCTATGACATCGAAACCAGCGCAATCAAAGCTTATGACGCCGATCAGGGGCGTTTCCTGCCGCTCGATGGCAGCCATCCGATTCCGGTGGCGACGCCCAAAGCGCGCTTCTAAATCTTCCTAAAAATCTGTGTGGTTTGACCCTGGCCGCTGTTTCAGCGGCCAGGCCACGCCATGCCTGAAGAAATCTTCGGGAGAATCACCATGCGTGCTGCGCAACTCAAAGCTGTTCTGCCACGGGAGCTGCTCGCTTCAGTGGTTGTGTTTCTGGTCGCCCTGCCCTTGTGCATGGGCATTGCCATCGCTTCGGGATTACCGCCGGCCAAAGGCCTGATCACCGGCATCATCGGTGGTCTGGTCGTGGGTTGGCTCGCGGGGTCGCCCCTGCAAGTCAGCGGTCCGGCGGCGGGTCTGGCTGTTCTGGTGTTCGAACTGGTGCGCCAGCACGGCATCGCCATGCTCGGGCCGATTCTGCTGCTGGCGGGGTTTCTGCAATTGGTGGCCGGACGTTTGAAACTGGGCTGCTGGTTTCGGGTAACAGCGCCGGCGGTGGTTTACGGCATGCTCGCCGGGATTGGCGTGCTGATCGTATTGTCACAGGTGCATGTGATGCTCGACGCCGTGCCCAAACCGTCGGGGCTGGATAACCTGGCGGCCTTTCCGGCTGCCGTGGCGCAAGCCTTGCCTTCTTTTGGTTGGCAGGCCGGCCTGCTCGGGCTCGCAACCATAGCGGTGATGTACCTGTGGGAAAAATTGCGCCCGCATTCCCTGCGCTTCATTCCGGGAGCGCTCCTGGGTGTAGGCCTGGCGACTGTCGCCAGCCTGATGCTCGCCTTGCAGGTCAAACGCGTGGAGGTCCCGGCCAATCTGGCGGAAGCCATCGACTGGCTGAAACCGGCGGACTTGCTCAATCTTGCTGATCCGACCTTGCTGATCGCGGCCTTCGCTGTCGCCTTCATCGCCAGTGCCGAAACCCTGCTGTCTGCCGCTGCGGTAGACCGCATGCACAGCGGTCAACGCTCGGACTTCGACCGGGAACTCTCGGCGCAAGGCGTCGGCAACATGCTCTGCGGCCTGCTCGGTGCGTTGCCCATGACCGGCGTGATCGTGCGCAGCTCGGCCAATGTGCAGGCTGGCGCCACCACACGACTGTCGACGATATTCCATGGCCTATGGCTGCTGGCGTTCGTGTTGCTGCTGTCCAGCGTGCTGCAGAGCATTCCGGTGGCAAGTTTGGCGGGTGTGCTGGTTTACACCGGTTTCAAACTGGTCGACCTCAAGGCCTTCCGCAGTCTGGGCCGTTATGGCCGGATGCCGATGTTCACCTACGCCGCGACAGCGCTGGCGATTGTCTTCACCGACTTGTTGACCGGCGTCCTGATCGGCTTCGGCCTGACCCTGGCCAAACTGGCGTGGAAAGCCTCGCGGTTGAAGATCAGCCTGATCGATCTGCCCAAGGACGGTGAAATGGAGTTGCGCTTGATCGGGGCTGCGACCTTTCTCAAGGTGCCGGCGTTGACTCAGGTGCTGGGGACCATTCCCGCCGGTGCAACGGTGCATGTGCCGCTCAATAACCTGAGCTATATCGATCACTCGTGCCTGGAGTTGCTTGAAGAATGGGGTCGGGCCAATGCGGCCAAGGGTTCGACGCTGTTGATTGAAGCGCGGGGGTTGAAGCGCAGGCTTGAAGGGCGGTTGCGGACTACCACCGGAGTAGGTTCTACGGCCTGAACATAGACAATGTGGGAGCGGGCTTGCTCGCGAAGGCGCTGAGTCAGTCGACATTAATGTTGAATGACCCACCGCCTTCGCGAGCAAGCCCGCTCCCACAGGGGTTTGGTTTTTTCAGTTGGATCAGGCGGCGGGCTGATCCAGCTCCAGCCCTACGCCCAACCGGCGTGACATGCACGGCCAGCGCTTCCACGCAGCGCCGGTATCGGGGCTGCTGAGTTTCTCGCGATAGGCTTCCACCGACTCCAGCGCAAAGCTTTCATCGTTGAGCATCTCGTCCACGGCGTGATGCACCGCCTCATCCAGTTGGTTGGCAAATTCCTCACCGATCAGTTGGTGAGCAATCAGGTTGGCGACAGTCATGTCCAATGGGATCAGTGGCTGGCCAAAGTGCTTGATGTACAGGTCGTTGACCTCTTCGACAAACCGATGCGCCAGATAGGCTTCGTCCAGCAGGCTGTCGAGCCCGATGTGACCCGCCATGATGGTCGGCGGCTGAAGGAAGTACTGCTCGGCAATTTTCAGCACCGGTTTGATCTGTGACTCGATACCCGCTTCCCTGGCGACTTCATTGGCTGCATCCAGCAGATCAGGAACTTCATCGATGTAGGCGGCGACAAAACGCGTCAACACGCCGTTGGCATCCGCCTCCGGCAATTGGATCGTGGGGTGTAGATGAGGCAGTTTGCTTTCCAGCTGACGCGTCAACAGGCCGGTCTCGGCCTCGTGTTGTTGGGCTTTTTGGATCTGCTCGCGCAATGCGGCGGTGTTCATGAAAACTCCAGGAAACAAAGGCAATGAAATAGGGAAGACATAACTTAGCTTGCATACGAAAAAGGCTAAGACGCATTTGTCATAATTGTTTCATCCTTGAGACATCACAGTTATATCCATTTGCCACCACTCGTCTGCATCCTTCTCCATTCGGGACCTTGAACGCAAGTCCCAGCTGTTTCAGATCATTTACGCCGTCACGTTGCGAGGTGGCAGTCGCTGTCTATACTCGGGTGGGAATGGAGTTAGCTGATGACGCCCGACTGCACACGCAGCAAGGCCCGGCGATTCAAGTTCGTAGTCTGAAATGCCGCTCCCTTGCCGCAGGTGAAAGCCGGCGGGATAACAAGAACGATAAGGGGAACCCGCAATGATGCGACATCCACACGTCTGGATGGGCCTCCTGTTGTGGTCGATTTTCGGTCAGGCGCACGCCGCCTGGACTGTGAATATGGCGCCGGGAGCGACTGAAATCAGTCACGCAGTATTTGACCTGCACATGACCATTTTCTGGATCTGTGTAGTGATCGGCATCATCGTCTTCGGCGCCATGTTCTGGTCGATGATCCTCCACCGTCGCTCGACCGGGCAGGTGGCCGCAAAATTTCATGAAAGCACCACCGTCGAAATCCTCTGGACCATCGTGCCCTTCGTGATCCTGGTGGCCATGGCGGTTCCTGCCACGGCGACCCTGATCAAGATGTACGACGCCAGTGAGCCGGATATCGATATCCAGGTCACCGGTTATCAGTGGAAGTGGCATTACAAATACCTGGGTCAGGACGTCGAGTTCTTCAGCAACCTGGCCACGCCCGCCGACCAGATTCACAACAAGGAAACCAAGGGCGAGCACTACCTGCTGGAGGTCGACAAGCCACTGGTGCTGCCGATTGGCGCCAAGGTGCGCTTCCTGGTGACCTCCGCCGACGTTATCCACTCCTGGTGGGTGCCGGCCTTCGCGGTCAAGCGCGATGCGATTCCGGGGTTCGTCAATGAAGCCTGGACCCGCATCGACAAACCTGGCATCTACCGCGGGCAGTGCGCCGAGTTGTGCGGCAAGGACCACGGTTTCATGCCGATCGTGGTCGAGGTCAAGGAAAAGGCGGATTACGAAAAATGGCTGGGCGAGCGCAAGGCCGAGGCCATGCAGCTCAAAGAGCTGACCAGCAAGGAATGGACCCTCGACGAGCTTAAAGAGCGTGGCGACAAGGTTTATCACACCACTTGCGTGGCCTGTCACCAGGCCGAAGGCCAAGGCTTGCCGCCGATGTTCCCGGCACTCAAGGGCTCGAAAATCGCCACCGGCCCGATCAAGGATCACTTGGGCATCGTCTTCCACGGCAAGCCTGGCACCGCCATGGCGGCGTTCGGCAAGCAGCTCTCGGAAGTCGATATCGCGGCGGTCGTGACCTACGAACGTAACGCCTGGGGCAACAACAAAGGCGACATGGTCACTCCTAAAGAAGTGCTGGAGCTGAAACAGGCGGAAAGCCAATGACCCGGCCTATTGCGCAACCAAGGAACCGGTCGGGGCAGTGCGCCCCGGCCTGCCCAGCCCATCTGTTTGCAGGAGACACGCCATGAGCGCCGTCATTGATGATCATGGTCATGCTACCGATCACGCCCACGGCCCTGCCAAAGGTCTGATGCGCTGGGTGCTGACCACCAACCACAAGGATATCGGCACGCTGTACCTGTGGTTTGCGTTCTCCATGTTCCTCTTGGGCGGTACGTTCGCGATGGTGATTCGCGCCGAACTGTTCCAGCCGGGGTTACAGATCGTCCAGCCGGAATTCTTCAACCAGATGACCACCATGCACGGTCTGGTGATGGTGTTCGGTGCGGTGATGCCGGCGTTCGTCGGCCTCGCCAACTGGATGATCCCGCTGATGATCGGCGCACCGGACATGGCCCTGCCGCGGATGAACAACTTCAGCTTCTGGCTGCTGCCGGCGGCGTTCATCCTGCTGGTGTCGACCCTGTTCACCCCCGGTGGCGGGCCGAACTTCGGCTGGACGTTCTACGCCCCGCTTTCGACGACCTACGCGCCGGAAAGCGTGACGTTCTTCATCTTCGCCATCCACTTGATGGGGATCAGTTCGATCATGGGCGCGATCAACGTGATCGCGACCATCCTCAACTTGCGCGCCCCCGGCATGACGCTGATGAAAATGCCGTTGTTCGTCTGGACCTGGCTGATCACCGCATTCCTGCTGATTGCGGTGATGCCGGTGCTGGCCGGTTGCGTGACGATGATGCTGATGGACATTCACTTCGGCACCAGTTTCTTCAGTGCCGCCGGCGGCGGTGATCCGGTGTTGTTCCAGCACGTGTTCTGGTTCTTCGGTCACCCTGAGGTGTACATCATGATCCTGCCGGCCTTCGGTGCCGTCAGCTCGATCATTCCGGCCTTTTCGCGCAAGCCGCTGTTTGGCTACACCTCGATGGTTTATGCCACGGCCAGTATCGCGTTCCTGTCGTTCATCGTCTGGGCGCACCACATGTTCGTGGTCGGCATTCCGCTGGTGGGCGAGCTGTTCTTCATGTACGCCACGCTGCTGATCGCGGTGCCCACCGGAGTGAAGGTGTTCAACTGGGCGAGCACCATGTGGCAAGGCTCGCTGACCTTCGAGACGCCGATGCTGTTCGCGGTGGCGTTCGTGATCCTGTTTTCCATTGGCGGGTTCTCAGGGTTGATGCTGGCCATCGCCCCGGCAGACTTCCAGTACCAGGACACCTACTTCGTGGTCGCGCATTTCCACTATGTGCTGGTGCCAGGGGCAATCTTCGGGATTTTCGCGTCGGCCTACTACTGGCTGCCGAAATGGACCGGCCACATGTACGACGAAACCCTCGGCAAGCTGCACTTCTGGCTCTCGTTCATCGGCATGAACATGGCGTTCTTCCCGATGCACTTCGTGGGGCTGGCGGGCATGCCGCGGCGGATTCCGGACTACAACCTGCAATTCGCCGACTTCAACATGGTGTCGTCGATCGGCGCGTTCATGTTCGGTGCCACGCAGATCTTCTTCCTGTTCATCGTGATCAAGACCATCCGCGGCGGCCCGCCAGCACCGGCCAAACCGTGGGATGGCGCGGAAGGCCTGGAGTGGAGCATCCCGTCACCGGCGCCGTATCACACCTTCACTACGCCGCCGGAAGTGAAATGAACACACAAACTCCTGTGGGAGCGGGCTTGTGTGGCGAGGGAGCTTGCTCCCGTTCGGCTGCGAAGCAGACGCAAAACTTTTGGGGCCGCTTCGCGACCCAGCGGGAGCAAGCTCCCTCGCCACAAAGGCCCACTCCTATCGGGTTATGCGTAGAGGCTGGAAATCATGGCTGACTCGATTTCGATGAAGAAGCTGGTCACCCGCCTGCTGCTGGTAGTGGTGGCGATGTTTATTTTCGGGTTTGCCCTGGTGCCGATCTACGACGTGATGTGCAAGGCATTCGGCATCAATGGCAAGACTGGCGGCCAGTATGAGGGCGAACAAACCGTCGATACCTCGCGGCAGGTCCGCGTGCAGTTCCTGTCGACCAACTCGGCTGACATGTCCTGGGATTTCTACCCCAAGAGCGACGAGCTGACGGCCAACCCGGGGGCGGTGAACGAGATGATCTTCATCGCGCACAACCCCACTGACAAGCCGATGAGCGCGCAAGCGGTGCCGAGCATCGCGCCGAGCGCCGCGGCGGCGTATTTCCACAAGACCGAATGTTTCTGCTTTACCCAGCAAGTGCTGCAGCCCGGTCAACGGATCGAGATGCCGGTACGTTTCATCGTTGACCGTGACATGCCCAAGGATGTGAAGCACCTGACGCTGTCCTACACGCTGTTCGATATCACCGCCCGACATCCACCGGTGGCTGTAAATACTGGCGGCTGAGCGTGCCCGATAAGGAGAACAATAAATGGCAACTCATGAACATTATTACGTTCCGGCCCAGAGCAAATGGCCAATCATCGCCACGGTCGGGATGTTCGTCACCGTGTTCGGCCTGGCCACCTGGTTCAACGATCTGAAAGCGGCGCGGCCGGAATCCCACGGCCCGCTGATTTTTTTCGTCGGCGGCCTGCTGCTGGCGTACATGCTGTTCGGCTGGTTCGGCACGGTCATCAAGGAAAGTCGCGGCGGCTTGTACAGCGCGCAGATGGACCGCTCGTTCCGCTGGGGCATGAGCTGGTTCATTTTCTCGGAGGTGATGTTCTTTATCGCGTTCTTCGGTGCGCTGTTTTACGTGCGCCACGTTTCCGGTCCGGCCCTCGGCGGTGAAGGTCCCAAAGGCATCGCACATATGCTCTGGCCGAACTTCGAATTCGTCTGGCCATTGCTGAACAACCCTGATTCCAAACTGTTTCCGCCGCCGAAGGAAGTTATCAGTCCCTGGGGCTTGCCGCTGATCAATACCATTCTATTGGTGAGCTCCAGCGTCACCGTGACCATAGCCCACCACGCCTTGAAAAAAGGCCACCGCGGCGCATTGAAAATCTGGCTGGCGATCACCGTGTTGCTGGGCTGCGCGTTCCTCGGTTTTCAGGCCGAAGAGTACCTGCATGCCTACCACGAACTGGGCCTGACCCTGGGTTCGGGCATCTACGGCGCGACGTTCTTCATGCTCACCGGTTTCCACGGCGCTCACGTCACTATCGGCACCATCATTCTCTTCGTGATGCTGATGCGGGTCATGCGTGGGCATTTCGATAACGAGCACCAGTTCGGCTTCGAGGCGGCGAGTTGGTACTGGCACTTCGTGGACGTGGTGTGGATCGGACTGTTCGTTTTCGTCTACGTGCTCTGAGGCTTACCAGGGCACATGCGACACCAGCTGGCCGCTGAAAAAACCCCAGGCGATCAAGCCGACGGTGATGGCGGCCAGGGCAACACGAACACTCAAGGCAATGACGAGGCGGTTCGAGCTGCTGTCGTCCTTGACCAGAAAAAACAGGCCGCTGAACAGGCTGACAACCGTGGCAATCAGCATCAGGACGATGGCTGCTTTGAGCATGGTGGGACTCCGGGGGAAAGGCGATGCACTTGAGTATAGCTATCGCGACTACCGACTTTCTGGCGAAGCCATGAAGCGCTTTCGGCCGGGCATCGTACCGACGCTGGTGGTCGCGCTCCTGCTGCCGCTGCTGGTCTCGCTCGGCTTCTGGCAACTGAGCCGGGGCGCGGAGAAAAGCGCGTTGCTGCACACCTATGCCGAGCGCCGTGCCGCCGCGCCGATGGCCAGCACCGAGCTGCAACACACCGAAGATCCGGCGTTTCGCCGGGTTCGCCTGCACGGCCAGTTCGATGCGGCGCACAGCCTGTTGCTGGATAACCGCCAGCGCGACGGCAAAGTCGGCGTTGAGCTGCTGCAACCGTTTCAGGAGCAGGCGACCGGACTGTGGCTGCTGGTCAATCGCGGCTGGCTGCCGTGGCCGGACCGGCGCGCACCGCCGCAATTCACCACGCCGACTCAGGCCTTGAGCCTGGATGCCTGGGTCTACGTCTCGCCCGGCGCGACCTTTCAATTGCAGGCCGATCCGAGCACCACCACCTGGCCTCGATTAGTCACCGCAGTCGAACCTTCCAAGCTCTGGGCGGCGCTGGACCGTGACGGGTTCGCCTACGAATTACGCGCAGAAACCGGCCCCGCGTCCTACCAGGCCGATTGGCCGGTAGTGGCCATGGGGCCGGAAAAACACATCGCTTATGCCGTGCAGTGGTTCGCCATGTCGATCGCCCTGCTCGGCCTCTACGTCTATCTCGGTTGGCACAACGCAAAGGAGAAACACCATGGGAGCGGCCATGAATCCACCCAGCATGTCTGAGGCGAAAACGCCGGCGAACCGGCGCAAGGGTCGCTTGCAGTTGCTGCTGATCCTGCTTGGGGTGATCGGTCCGATGATCCTCGCCACCGGCATGTACAAGTTGCAGTTCTGGGTGCCGGAAGGTCGCAGCTATCACGGCGAGCTGATCGGCAACGGCCAGACCCGCGCCAACCTTGGCGTGCAGGCGCAGGAGGACCGCTGGCAATTGCTGGTCACTGCGCCCAAGGAGTGTTCGGTTGATTGCCAGCAGTTGGTGTATCTGGCGCGACAAGTCCAGATCGGCCTTGGCCGTGATGCCGGGCGCGCCAGTCACGCCCTGGCCGCCGCGCAACCGCTGAACAGCGACTACGACGCCAAGCTGACCCGCGAATACCCGCAGCTGCAGCGTTATCCCATGGACCTGACCACGTTCAGCAAGACCACTGGCGATCAAACCGTGCCGCAGCTGTGGATCATCGACCCGCACGGCAATCTGGTGCTGCGCTACGACCCAACCGTGAAAGGCAAGGACTTGCTCAATGACCTGCGCCATTTGCTGAAACTGTCGAACATCGGATAAGGGCATCGTCATGGCCAAACCTGGATTTCGCCTCGCGCTGTTTGCCACCTTGCTGGCACTGATCGTGGTGTTGCTCGGTGCCTACACCCGCCTGACCCACGCCGGCCTCGGTTGCCCGGACTGGCCGGGCTGCTACGGCTTTATCAGCGTGCCGAAAAGCGAAGCCCAGCTGGCTCATGCCGAACTGCATTTTCCCGATGCCCCGGTCGAGGCGCACAAGGGCTGGAACGAAATGGTCCACCGCTACTTTGCCGGCACACTGGGGTTGCTGATTTTGGTACTGGCCGGGCGCGCCTGGGTGCATCGTCGGCATCCGGGGCAACCGGTGAAGCTGCCATTGTTCCTGTTGGCAGTGGTAATCGCCCAAGCGGCGTTCGGCATGTGGACGGTAACGCTCAAGCTTTGGCCACAAGTGGTGACCGGGCATTTGCTCGGGGGTTTCGCAACGTTGAGCCTGTTGTTTCTGCTGACCTTGCGCCTGTCCGGCGTACTGCCGGCGCTGACGGTGCCGCGGCGTTTGCAGTACTGGGCGACGGCCGGATTGCTGTTGGTGATCCTGCAAATCGCCCTCGGTGGCTGGGTCAGCTCCAACTACGCGGCGGTGGCTTGCATCGACTTTCCGACCTGTCACGGGCAATGGCTGCCGCCCGCTGATTTCGCCAACGGCTTTCATCTGACCCAACACATCGGCCCCAATTACCTGGGCGGGCAGCTCGACAGCGATGCGCGCACGGCGATTCACCTGACTCACCGCATTGGCGCGCTGTTGGTGACGCTGGTGCTGTTCGGTCTGGCGTGGCAACTGAAAGTCGTCGGCATGACACGCCTGGCGGGACTGGTGCTGATTGCTCTCGCCGCACAGATCACCCTCGGCATCAGCAACGTGCTGTTTCACCTGCCGCTGCCGGTGGCTGTCGCGCATAACGCCGGCGGCGCAGCGCTGTTGCTGACAATGGTGCTGGTCAATTACCACGCCCGTACCAGTCTGGTTCGGGTCAAACAACCGACGCGCTGGCGCTTCAGCCCGCGCAAACACTCGGCCGGGCCCATAACAATAAAAGGAGAGATGCCATGGCGACTCTGATCGGCGCACGTCACAGCCAGGCGATCTGGCGTGACTACCTGGAGCTGACCAAGCCGAAAGTGGTGGTGCTGATGCTCATCACCTCGCTGGTCGGCATGTTCCTCGCGACCCGCGCCGGGGTGCCATGGACGGTGCTGGTGTTCGGCAATCTGGGGATCGCGTTGTGTGCCGGCGGGGCGGCGGCGGTCAATCATGTGGTGGACCGGCGGATCGATGCGGTGATGGCGCGCACACACAAACGGCCCTTGGCTGAAGGCCGGGTGTCACCGAAGGCTGCGCTGACATTTGCATTGGTGCTGGCGGTGCTGGGTCAGGCGTTGTTGCTGGCGTTCACCAATCCACTGACGGCGTGGCTGACCCTGGCTTCCCTGCTCGGTTACGCCGTGGTCTATACCGGTTTCCTCAAACGCGCGACGCCACAGAACATCGTCATCGGCGGCCTGGCCGGTGCCGCCCCGCCGCTGCTCGGCTGGACCGCAGCCACGGGCCACGTCAGTGCCGAACCGCTGTTGCTGGTGCTGATCATCTTCGCCTGGACCCCGCCGCACTTCTGGGCGCTGGCGATCCATCGCAAAGAGGAATACGCCAAGGCCGATATTCCGATGCTGCCGGTGACCCATGGCGAGCACTACACGAAAATTCATATCCTGCTTTATACCTTCGCGTTGCTGGCCGTCAGCCTGATGCCGTACGTGATTCACATGAGCGGCGTCCTCTACCTGATTTGCGCCGTCGGGCTTGGCGCGAGGTTCCTGCAATGGGCCGTCGTGCTGTACCGTGGCACTCGGCCGCACGCGGCGATCAGCACGTTCAAGTACTCTATCTGGTACTTGTTCCTGCTGTTTATCGCGCTGCTCGTAGACCACTACCTACTGTTGAACCTATGACTCGAACCCAGAAAACCGTCTTCATCCTTGTCGCCCTGATCGCGCTGGTCCTGGGCCTGACCATCAACAAAGTGCTGTCCGGCAAAGGCCAGGGTGACCCTACGGCACTGATCGACGCCGGGATTATCCTGTTGCCGCAAAGCCGCAACCTGCCGGACGTGACGATGACCGATCAGGACGGCAAACCGGTGGCGGTCAATGCGTTGAAAGACAAGTGGTCGTTGCTGTTCTTCGGCTACACCTTCTGCCCGGACATCTGCCCGACCACCCTCGCCCAGCTGCGCCAGATCAAGAGCGAATTGCCGCCGGAGGCTGTGGATAAATTGCAGATCACCCTGGTAAGCGTCGATCCGAACCGCGATACACCCAAGCAGCTCAAGCAATACCTGGGTTACTTCGACCCGCAGTTTCAAGGGCTGACGGCGGCCTCGGTCGAGGACATTCAGAAGCTGGCCAACGCGGTGAGCATTCCGTTCATTCCGGCGGACACCAGCAAGCCGAATTACACGGTTGATCACAGCGGCAACCTGGCGGTGATCGGGCCGGACGGGACGCAGCGCGGGTTCATCCGGGCGCCGTTGAACAACGCCAAGTTGGTGGCGCAGTTGCCGGTGATGCTTAACCGCAAATAACACCCGGCTCCTGCAGGGTCCGTGTTTCAGGCATAAAAAAATGGGGCGCATTTGAATGCGCCCCATTTTTCGTTACAGCTTCAGATCAGAACGCCGGCACTACCGCGCCTTTGTACTTCTCGAGAATGAAGGCTTTCACTTCCGGGCTGTGCAGCGCGGTAACCAGCTTCTTCATGTCTTCGCTGTCCTTGTCGTCCGGACGGGCAACGAGGATGTTCACGTACGGCGAGTCGCTGCCTTCGATAACCAGCGCATCCTTGGCCGGATCAAGCTTGGCTTCCAGCGCGTAGTTGGTGTTGATCAGCGCCAGGTCGACCTGGGTCAGTACGCGCGGGAGGGTCGCGGCTTCCAGTTCGCGGAATTTCAGGTCCTTGGTGTTCTCGGTGATGTCCTTGACGGTCGACAGAATGTTGTTCGAATCCTTCAACTTGATCAGGCCAGCCTTCGCCAGCAGCAACAGCGCGCGGCCGCCGTTGGTGGCGTCGTTAGGGATCACTACGTTGGCGCCGCCCGGCAGTTCGGTCAGCGCTTTGTACTTGCTCGAATAAGCGCCCAAGGGTTCCAGGTGCACACCGGCCACGGAAATCAGGTTGGTGCCCTTGGCCTTGTTGAACTCATCGAGGTACGGCTGGTGCTGGAAGAAGTTGGCATCCAGGCGTTTCTCGGCCACTTGCACGTTCGGCTGGATGTAGTCGGTGAAGACTTTGACTTTCAGGTCCACGCCTTCCTTGGCCAGGGCCGGTTTCACGAATTCGAGGATTTCTGCGTGCGGGACCGGGGAGGCCGCAACGGTCAGGGTGCCGGCGTGGGCGGAAAAAGCTGCAACAGCAGCGAACGCGACGAGTAGTTTTTTCATTCAGCAAACTCCTTGTGAGGCGCATGGCGCCTGCCAGCGAATGGCCGGCTCATGACTTATTTACGCGAGAAGTGTACGACCAGCTTATCGCCAACGGTTTGCAACACTTGAACCAGGACCAGCAGCAATACCACGGTGACGACCATCACATCGGTCTGGAAACGCTGGTAGCCAAAACGGATCGCCAGGTCACCCAGACCACCCGCACCCACCACGCCGGCCATCGCCGTGTAAGACACCAGTGTAATAGCTGTCACCGTAATCGCCGCGAAGATGCCCGGGCGGGCTTCTGGCAGCAAGGCATTGGTGATGATCTGACGTGTCGTCGCGCCCATGGCCTGTGTCGCTTCGATGATGCCGCGATCCACCTCACGCAGGGCGGTTTCCACCAGTCGTGCGAAGAACGGCGTGGCACCCACCACCAGCGGAGGAATTGCACCGGCAACACCTAGCGAAGTGCCGGTGATCAACACGGTGAACGGAATCATCACGATCAGCAAAATGATGAAGGGCAGCGAGCGCAGAATGTTCACCACCAGCGACAACATTGCGTATACGCCTTTGGCTTCCAGCAACTGACGCGGGCTGCAAAGGAACAACAGCACGCCTAGCGGAAGGCCCAGCAGCACGGTGAACAACAGCGAACCGCCGAGCATCAGCAGGGTATCGCCAGTGGCCAGCCAGATTTCGAACCAGTCGATATTGGCGAAGAAACTTGTCAGGGCTTCCATCAGCGCAGCACCTCCATGTGGACATCAGCCGCGGTGAAGCGGGCAAACGCCGCCTCCATGTCGCCGCCGGTGACCGCCAGGGTCAATTGCCCGTAGGGGATGTCTTTGATGCGGTCGATACGACCGGCCAGGATGCTGTAGTCCACGCCCGTTTCCCGAGCGACAGTCCCCAGCAATGGCGCGTAGGTCGCTTCGCCCTGGAAGGTCAGGCGCACGATACGGCCTGGCACGTGAGCAAAATCGTCGCGCTGTTCGCTTTCGTCGATCTGCTCGTCTTCCTGCACGAAACGCTTGGTAGTCGGGTGCTTGGGATGCAGGAACACCTCGGCCACCGAACCTTGCTCGACGATCACACCCGCGTCCATGACCGCAACCTGGTCACAGACGCGACGGATCACATCCATCTCGTGGGTGATCAGGACGATGGTCAGCTTCAGCTCGCGGTTGATCTCGGCCAGCAATTGCAGGACCGACGCTGTGGTCTGCGGGTCCAGGGCGCTGGTGGCTTCATCGCACAGCAGGATTTTCGGCTTGGTCGCCAGCGCACGAGCAATCCCGACGCGCTGCTTTTGGCCGCCGGACAACTGCGCCGGGTACTTTTTGGCGTGATCGGACAAGCCAACCCGCGCCAGCAACTCGGCCACACGCTGGTCGATCTCGCTGCGCGACAATTCGCCCGCAAGGGTCAGCGGCAACGCGACGTTGTCGGCAACGGTCTTGGACGCCAGCAGGTTGAAGTGCTGGAAAATCATCCCGACCTGCTGACGAAAACGTCGCAGGCTGTTGGCGTCGAGCGCCGTGACTTCTTCGCCGTCGACGATGATCTTGCCGCCACTGGAGTTCTCCAGGCGATTGATCAGACGCAGCAGAGTACTTTTTCCCGCACCGGAATGACCGATCAGGCCGAAGACCTGACCGTTTTCAATCGTCAGACTGGTCGGGTGCAGGGCGGGAATATCCTTACCGGCGACGCGGTAGGTTTTATGGACGTTTTGAAACTCGATCACGTAGCGAACCTTGTGGGGCGCGTTAGAAAAGGATCAGCGGTTAGCCGGGCGCGCATTTTAGCCTGTCCGTATAGAGGTTATTAGCATTTATTCCGCATTCAACCTTTCATTTGGCAATAACGCGATCAAAGGTCATAAAAAAGGAACGGCTAAAAACCCCATCAGTCACTAATAAGGCAACTCGAAAACGCCCCCCGGTGCCGTGCCTGGGGAATACATAAGAGTCCTGGCTACGGCAGGAATCGCAACGAGGAGTTAACGACTGATGAGTACTAAAAAGCCTGCCGCACCTAAAAGCGCAATGGCCGGGACCGACACACTGGACCGCGGCAACACCAATGCCAAGCTCGACAGCCTGGAAAAATTCCGCTCCGACGCCACCGAACAGGCCCTGCGCACTAACCAGGGCGTGAAGGTTTCGGACAATCAGAACACGTTGAAAGTCGGCGCCCGCGGGCCATCGTTGCTGGAAGATTTCATCATGCGTGAAAAGATCACGCACTTTGACCATGAACGGATCCCGGAGCGCATCGTCCATGCCCGGGGCACTGGGGCTCATGGTTTTTTCCAGACCTATGAAAACCATTCCGTACTGACCAAGGCCGGTTTCTTACAGGACCCGGGTAAGAAAACCCCGGTCTTCGTACGATTTTCCACGGTGCAAGGCCCGCGCGGGTCAGGCGATACCGTGCGCGATGTACGCGGTTTCGCCGTGAAGTTCTTCACCGACGAAGGCAACTTCGACTTGGTGGGGAACAACATGCCGGTGTTTTTCATACAGGACGCGATCAAGTTTCCTGACTTCGTTCACGCGGTAAAACCGGAGCCACACAACGAGATTCCTACGGGCGGTTCGGCGCACGACACCTTCTGGGACTTTGTCTCGCTGGTTCCGGAATCAGCGCACATGGTGATGTGGGCAATGTCCGACCGGGCGATCCCGAAAAGCCTGCGCAGCATGCAGGGCTTTGGCGTGCACACATTCCGGCTGATCAACGCCGAGGGCAAATCACGCTTCGTCAAATTCCACTGGCGCCCTTCCGCCGGGACCTGCTCGCTGGTCTGGGATGAAGCCCAGAAGCTCGCCGGTAAAGACACCGACTACCACCGCCGCGATCTCTGGGAATCAATCGAGATGGGCGATTACCCGGAATGGGAATTGGGCGTACAGGTCGTCGAGGAGGAAAACGAACATGCCTTCGATTTCGACATTCTCGACCCGACCAAAATCATTCCCGAGGAAATCGTACCCATCACCCCACTGGGCAAAATGGTGCTCAACCGCAACCCGGACAACTTTTTCGCCGAAACCGAGCAGGTCGCTTTCTGCCCGGGGCACATCGTGCCGGGGATCGATTTCTCCAACGATCCGTTGCTGCAAGGTCGGTTGTTTTCCTACACCGATACGCAAATCAGCCGACTCGGCGGGCCGAATTTTCACGAGATCCCGATCAACCGTCCGGTCGCCCCCTTCCATAATGGCCAACGGGATGCGATGCACCGCACCACCATCGACAAGGGTCGCGCGTCCTACGAGCCGAACTCCATCGACGGTGGTTGGCCGAAGGAAACACCGCCCGCCGCGCAGGATGGTGGTTTCGAGACGTATCCAGAGCGCATCGATGCCAACAAGATCCGCCAGCGCAGCGAGTCGTTCAGCGATCACTTTTCTCAAGCGCGACTGTTCTTTCACAGCATGAGCAAACACGAGCAGGAACACATCATTGCGGCCTACAGCTTTGAGCTGGGCAAGGTTGAGCGGGAATTTATCCGTGCGCGCGAAGTGAATGAGATCCTTGCCAACATCGACCTGGAACTGGCCAAGCGTGTGGCGCAGAACCTTGGCTTGCCGGCACCGAAGGCCGGGACGGTCGATGTACCGAAAATATCCCTGGACCGTTCACCCGCCCTGAGCCAGGCCAATTTGTTGCCCGGCGATATCAAAACCCGAAAAGTCGCGATTCTGGCGGCCAACGGTGTCGATGGCGTTGCAATCGATGCCATGAAGAAAGCGCTGAAAGCTGAAGGCGCGCACGCCAAGTTGCTCGGCCCGACGTCCGCCCCGGTGACAACGGCCGATGGCAAGTCGCTGCCGGTGGATGCCTCCATGGAAGGCATGCCATCCATCGCCTTCGATGCGGTCTTTGTGCCAGGTGGCGCGGCATCCATCAAAGCGTTGAGCGGTGATGGCGTGGCGCTGCATTACGTGCTTGAGGCGTATAAGCATTTGAAGGCTATCGCGCTGCAAGGCGAGGCCAAGCAACTGCTGGATATGTTGAAACTGGAAGCTGATGCGGGGTTGATCGTGGGGACGGACGCGAAGTTGATCAAAGCGTTTTTCGCGGCGATCGGGCAGCATCGGGTTTGGGATCGGGAACCTAAGGCCAAGGCGATTCCGGCTTAGGTTGTGAATCAATAGCAAGGACGCTATCGCGAGCAGGCTCGCTGCCACAGGGTTATGGGTTCACCACAAATATAGGGTCACCTCAATCCACTGTGGGAGCGAGCCTGCTCGCGATGCTTTTAAGGTTTACGCGGACTCAAGACAATCTGCGCCGGAATGTTGCGCACGATCTGCTTCTGAAGATTCAGATCGAAATTCGAGTCCAGCTTCTTCACCCGCTTGGTCAACAACGTCGCCAACCAAGGATAATCCTGCGTGCGCGGCGCCTGAATGCTCACGTCGCACTGGTAATTCACTACATCGGCCGCGATCGCATCCAGTTGCCGACGAAGTTTGCCCATATCGGTGAGATTCAGCGCTACCGTGGTGCTTTCAGCGGTCGGATCAATCACCTTCGCCTGCGGTTTAGCCTCGGCAGCCAGCAGCGCCGCTTCAGCTCTATCGAGCTCTGCCTTGCGCGCATTGACGATCGCGTTGTTGACCCCACCGGTCAGCGCCGGCGCCTTGGGCATCAGTGCCCGCGCCCGGCTCAGGGCGGTGGCAGCAGCATTCACATCGCCTTTTTGCAGCACGATCTGGCTGCGTTGCAGATAGGCTTCGGCGAGTTGCCGTTGGTACTGCACAAGCGATGGGTCGTTTGGCGACCCGGCCTGCAAGGCAGCCAGTTGATCTTCAGCAGTGGCCAGTTCGCTGCTGGCGAGGCTTTGCTCGAGCTGTGCGATGGCCGTGGCCTGCGCATCAGTGACCTCGGTGGCCGCTGGTGGCGTGCTTTGACAGGCGCCCAGTAGCAGCGAAAATGCAACAAGGAGCAGATAACGGGAGGCTAACAGCTTCATTCCTGCGACTCTCTATTTGCGCAAAAAACGAGCAAGTCTACACCCCTCGACGGGGCAGGACAAAACTCAGCAGAAACAGCGCGGCGGCCGTCACCACGATCGACGGGCCTGCCGGGGTGTCCTTGAACCATGACAATGCCAACCCGCCACACACCGCGAGCATGCCCAGCAGGCTCGCCCCCAGTGCCATCTGTTCCGGCGACCGGGCGTGACGTTGTGCCGCAGCCGCAGGGATGATCAACAGCGATGTAATCAACAACACACCGACGATTTTCATCGCTACCGCGATCACCACGGCGATCAGCAACATCAGGGTCAGGCGCAGCGCCGGCACCGGCAAACCTTCCACCCTGGCCAGCTCTTCATGCACCGTGATCGCCAGCAAAGGCCTCCACAGCGTCACCAGCAGGGCCAGAACGGCCGCGCTACCGCCGAGAATCCACGCCAGATCGGTCGGGCTTATCGCCAGCAAGTCGCCGAACAGATAGGCCATCAGGTCGATCCGCACTTCGTGCATGAAGCTTAGTACCACCAAGCCCAAAGAGAGCGTGCTCGGTGCGAGAATTCCCAAAAGCGTGTCGGATGCCAGTGGCTGACGCTGTTGCAAGGTCACCAGCAACACCGCCAACAACAAACAGCCGACGGTAACGGCTACCGTCGGGCTGACATCCAGCAGAAAGCCCAACGCCACGCCGAGCAAGGCTGCGTGAGACAGGGTGTCGCCAAAATAAGCCATGCGCCGCCAGACCACGAAAGATCCCAACGGACCCGCCACCAGCGCCAGGGCCAGGCCTGCAAGCAGGGCGTAGAGCAGAAAATCAGCCATGCTTGCAGCTATCTCCATGAACGTGGGGTTGGGCCGTCGGGGCCGTGGTGACCACCGAACCATGCAGATCATGGGCGTGGTCGTGATGGTGGTGATAAATCGCCAGGCTTTGTGCGTTCTTTCCGAACAACTCGACGAAAGCCGGATCGCCGCTGACCTGCTCGGGATGACCGGAACAGCAGACATGACGGTTGAGGCAGACCACTTGATCGGTGGTACTCATGACCAGATGCAAATCGTGGGAAACCATCAACACGCCGCAACCGTGACGATCACGCAGACGGGTGATCAGGCTGTACAACTCGGCCTGCCCCGCTACGTCGACGCCCTGCACCGGCTCGTCCAGCACTAGCAATTCAGGCTCGCGCAACAGCGCCCGGGCCAGCAGCACGCGCTGCATTTCACCACCGGAAACGCTTTGCACCGGGCTGTCGATCACCTGTTCGGCGCCCACTTCCTTGAGTGCCGCCAACGCACGCGTGCGATCCACACCGGGCACCAGCCGCAAGAAGCGCAGCACCGACAACGGGAGCGTCGGATCGACGTGAAGTTTTTGCGGCATGTAACCGACCCGCAGTTTCGGCTTGCGCCACACACTGCCGCTGTCCGGCTTCAACAAACCGAGCACCGCCCGCACGAGGGTGGTTTTGCCTGCACCGTTGGGACCGATCAGGGTAACGATCTGCCCCGGTTCGACGCTCAGTTCGATGTTATCCAGCACGTTTTGCCCGGCAAAGGTGACGGCAACCTGCTCAAGGCGGATCAGCGCGTTGCTCATCAAGCCCCCTGGCAACCCGAACAGACGCCGACCACTTCAACGGTCTGGCTTTCAACGACGAATCCGACATCCCTGGCGCTGCCGATGATCGCGTCGCTGATGGACTTCTGCTCAAGTTCGATGGCGGCGTGGCATTCACGGCAGATCAGGAACTGGCCCTGGTGGGCGTGTTCCGGGTGATTGCAGCCGACGAAGGCGTTCAGCGAGGAGATGCGGTGCACCAGACCGTTTTCCAGCAGGAAATCCAGCGCGCGGTACACGGTCGGTGGCGCGGCGCGGCGGCCATCCTGCTCGCTGAGCACGGCAAGAATGTCGTAGGCACCCAGCGGCTTGTGGCTTTGCCACACCAGTTCCAGCACCCGCCGGCGCAAGGCGGTCAGGCGCAGGCCTTGACGTGCGCACAGGGCATCGGCCTCAGACAGTGCGCTGTGAACGCAATGAGAGTGGTCGTGGGGACGGCTGGCAATCGGTGTTTTAGGCATGAGCGGCGACGAGTTTTGTGAGAGACGTTATTATGTTACCCGTTCTCGCCTCTTCGAGTGGTCATCGTGTCCCGACTTTTTTCTATCTTTGTCGCATTTGTCGCCAGTTTTCTGTTGATTGGTTCTGCTCAAGCCGACGTCAAGGTCCTCACCAGCATCAAGCCGCTACAGCTGATTGCCGCTGCGGTGCAGGACGGCGTGGCGATCCCCGAGGTACTGCTTCCGCCGGGGGCCTCCCCACATAACTATGCCTTGCGCCCTTCCGACGTACGGAAGGTTCAATCGGTGGATCTGGTTTACTGGATCGGTCCGTCCATGGAAGGTTTCCTGCCTCGCGTGCTGAATGGTCGTACGTTGCCGAGCGTGGCCGTGCAGGATCTGCCGGGTCTGAAATTGCGTCGCTTCGCCGAGGACAGTCACTCCCACGCCGAAGAAGCCGATGAGCATGATCACGATCACCGTCCGGGCAGCCTGGATGCGCACCTGTGGCTGTCGCCGGTCAATGCTCGGGTGATCGCGACGAAAATGGCCGCTGATTTAAGTGCTGCCGATCCGGCCAATGCGGCGCGTTATCAAAGCAATCTCAAGGCGTTCGATGAGCGCCTGGATGCGCTGGACCTGCGTTTGAAGGCGCGGCTGGCGGGTATCGCGGGCAAGCCGTACTTTGTGTTCCATGAAGCCTTCGACTACTTCGAAGACGCTTACGGCCTGAAGCACACGGGTGTGTTCAGCGTCGCCGCCGAAGTCCAGCCGGGTGCCCAGCATGTGTCGGCAATGCGCACGCGGTTGCAGGAAGTGGGCAAGACCTGTGTGTTCAGTGAACCGCCATTGCGTCCGCGCCTGGCGGAAACACTGGTGGCTGGCCTGCCGGTGAAACTGGCGGAACTGGATGCGCTGGGCGGATACACGCCGGCAACTGCTCAAGGTTATGAGCAGGTGCTGGAGAAATTGGGGAATGATTTGGCGGGGTGTCTGGAGTCGCTGTAACACTGCGATACCCTGCGGCGAGGGCGCTTGCTTCCGCCGGGCAGCGAAGCGGCCCCAAGATGGGCCTGCTGCGCAGGCTAGCGGGAGCAAGCTCCCTCGTCACAATTCAGAGGGCGAAAGGTAGCGGCGTGCTGACCTTCTGCCGCTGTGCCAACCGCTGCTGAAATTCCATCGGATCGTGAATCAACACGTCCTGCCCGGCGAAAGACTCTGCGGCAATCAACCGCGACAACCAGAACCGCACGCACGCCACCCGCAGCATGGTTGGCCACAACTCCGCCTCGGCAGCGGTGAATGGCCGCAACGCCGCATATGCTCCAAGCAACGCCCGAGCTCGCGGCCCATCGATCAACCCGTCGTCATCCGAACACCAGTCATTCAGCGCAATCGCCACGTCGTAGAGCATCGGCCCCGAGCAAGCATTGTAAAAGTCGATCAATCCCGTCAGGTGCGTGCCTTCGAACATCGCGTTGTCGCGGAACAGGTCCGCGTGGATGTTGGCCCGGGGCAACGCCAGGATCTTCTCTTTCTGTTGAGTGATCTCATCCAGCGCCCGCTGCAGCAAATCACTCTGCTCGGCATTCAGGTGCGACAACAACTGCGTGCCCTCTTCCTGCATCCAGTCCAGCCCACGATCGGTCTTGCGCTTGATCATGTTGGCCTGGGTTGCCAGATGCAGGTGCGCGAGCAACTCGCCCACTTGGGCGCAATGCTGTGCGTTGGCAATCTTGATGTGCTTGCCGGGCAGGCGCGGCTGCAACAGCGCAGGCTTACCGGCCAGTTCGCGCAAGGCGACGCCATCGGTGGTGCGCAAGGCATAAGGCACCGGAAGGTCGGCCTCATGCAACACGTCCAGCAGTTCAATGAAGAACGGCATTTCCTGAACCGGACCGCGCTCAACCAGGGTCAGGACAAATTCGCCCTGTTCCAGACTGATAAAGAAATTGGTGTTTTCGCTACCGGCGGCAATCCCTTGGAAATCAAGCAGGCGGCCGAGCCCGTATGGGGCGAGAAAGGTTTCCAGCTCGGGCCGAGCCAGCGGGGTGAACACAGACATGTTTTAGCTGCCAGTACGGGCGCCGCTGATTGAGCCAGCGCCGATTGAAATTAAGAACCTACTTCCATTCAAAAATCTTCCACGACGGAATCAGCATATCCGGCTGATCCGAGCGGATGAAGTTCGCATCCGACCCGTCCGCGCGTACCAGAAAATAAGGCTTTCCGACCTTCGGAGTGACCTTGATCGCGTACAGGAAACCATTTTGGCGGTACTCCTGGATCGTTTTGTCCCCTTCGGTGCGGATGGTCACATCCGGTTCCGGCGATGGCGCATCGTCCGCCGCCATGACGGCCAATGGTGCGATTGCAAACAAGCCAGCCAGCAACAGGCGATTTAGTGTGCGCATGATAACCTTGTCCCTTTGTCGTCAACGGTCCCGCTATTCTAGCGCCTGACCCGCCGAAAAGGTTGATCCTGCTCATGAGCCAAGCCCCCCTCGTCCTGGTGGACGGTTCTTCTTACCTGTACCGCGCCTTTCACGCCCTGCCACCGCTGACCACTTCCAAAGGTCTGCCGACCGGAGCGGTCAAAGGCGTGCTGAACATGCTCAAGAGTCTGCGCAAGCAGTACCCGGACAGTCCGTTCGCCGTGGTGTTCGACGCCAAGGGCGGGACATTCCGGGACGAAATGTTCGCCGAGTACAAGGCCAACCGCCCGAGCATGCCCGACGACATGCGCGTGCAGATCGAACCGCTGCACCAAAGCGTGATCGCTCTGGGCTTCCCGCTGCTGTGCGTCGAAGGCGTCGAGGCCGATGACGTGATCGGCACCCTGGCCCGCAGCAGTGCGGCGGCTGACCGCCCAGTGATCATCTCCACCGGCGACAAAGACATGGCGCAGTTGGTCGACGGCCACATTACCTTGGTCAACACCATGACCGGTAGCGCGTTGGACGTGGAGGGCGTGAAGGAGAAATTCGGCGTCGTTCCCGAGCAGATCATCGATTATCTGGCACTGATGGGCGATTCGTCCGACAACATTCCGGGCGTTCCGGGCATCGGCCCCAAGACCGCTTCCGGCCTGCTGGTCGGCGTAAACGGCGGCCTGACCGAGCTGTATGCCCAGCTCGATATCGTTCCGACCCTGCCGATTCGCGGCGCGAAAACACTGCCGGCCAAGCTCGAAGAGCACAGGGAGATGGCCTTCCTCTCCTATCAACTGGCGACGATCAAGATCGACGTGCCACTGGACATTGGCCTCGACGACCTGCAAATGGGCAAGCCGGATCACGACAAACTGGCCGAGCTCTACACCCTGCTGGAATTCAAGAGCTGGTTCGAAGAAAACCAGCGCGACGCCAAGCGCTCCGGCCAGGAAGTCACCGCACCGGTAGCTGAAGAAGCCGCGGTCGAGACCGAACTCAAGTACACGACGATTCTCACTCAGGCGGATTTCGACCTCTGGCTTAAAAAACTCAATGACGCCACGCTGATCGCCTTTGATACCGAAACCACCGGCATCGATGCGCAGCAGGCGCAGCTGGTCGGCCTGTCGTTCGCTGTACAGGCCAACGAAGCGGCCTACATCCCGCTGACCCATTCCTACATGGGCGTTCCAGAGCAACTCGATCGTGACACCGTGCTGCGCGCGCTGAAACCGATCCTGGAAGACCCGAAGAAACTCAAGGTCGGCCAGCACGCCAAGTTCGACATGAACATCCTGGCCAACTGCGCCATCGGCGGCGATCAGAGCTGCGGCATCACCGTGCAAGGCATCGCCTTCGACACCATGCTCGAATCCTACGTGCTGGATTCCACCGCGACCCGTCACGACATGGACAGCCTGGCGCTCAAATACCTGAATCACACCACCACCAGCTTCCAGGACATCGCCGGCAAAGGCGCCAAGCAGCTGACCTTTGACCAGATTTCCCTGGAACTGGCCGGACCGTACGCCGCCGAAGACGCCGACGTGACGCTTCGCCTGCATCAAACCCTGCAGGAAAAGCTCAATGCGATTCCGAGCCTGAGCAAAGTCTTGAGCGACATCGAAATGCCACTGGTGCCGGTGCTTGCGCGAATCGAACGCCAGGGCGCGTTGGTCGATGCCAACCTGCTGGGCATCCAGAGCGTTGAGCTGGGCGAGAAAATGGTCGCGCTGGAGCGTGAGGCATTTGCCATCGCTGGCGAAGAATTCAACCTTGGCTCGCCGAAACAACTGGGCGTGATCCTGTACGAAAAACTCGGCTTGCCGATTCTCAGCAAAACCGCCAAAGGCCAGGCATCTACCGCCGAAGCGGTGCTGGCGGAACTGGCCGAACAGGATTACCCGCTGCCCAAAGTGCTGATGCAATACCGCTCGATGAGCAAACTGAAAAGCACTTACACCGACCGCCTGCCGGAGCAGATCAACCCTCGCACCGGGCGGATTCACACGTCTTATCATCAGGCTGTCGCGGCGACGGGGCGTTTGTCGTCCAGCGATCCGAACCTGCAGAACATCCCGATCCGCACCGCCGAAGGTCGGCGGATTCGCCAGGCGTTCGTGGCGCCCAAAGGCTACAAGCTGCTGGCTGCGGACTACTCGCAAATCGAACTGCGGATCATGGCGCACCTGGCCAAGGATGAAGGCTTGCTGCACGCCTTCCGCAATGACCTGGACGTACACAAAGCCACCGCCGCCGAAGTGTTCGGTGTCGAGCTGGCAGACGTCACCACTGATCAGCGTCGTAGCGCCAAGGCGATCAACTTCGGTTTGATCTATGGCATGAGCGCGTTTGGCCTGGCCAAGCAGATCGGCGTCGATCGCAAACAGTCCCAGGCGTACATCGACCGCTATTTCGCTCGCTATCCAGGCGTCCTGGAGTACATGGAGCGCACCCGCGCCCAGGCGGCCGAGCAAGGTTTCGTCGAGACCCTCTTCGGTCGTCGTCTGTACTTGCCGGAAATCAACGCGAAAAACCCGGCCCTGCGCAAAGGCGCCGAACGCACGGCAATCAATGCGCCGATGCAAGGCACGGCGGCGGACATCATCAAGAAAGCCATGGTGGCTGTGGATAATTGGCTGACCTCATCGGGCCTGGACGCCAAAGTCATCCTGCAGGTGCACGATGAACTGGTGCTTGAGGTGCGTGAAGACCTGGTCGATCAGGTTCGCGAGGAGATTCGCTCCCACATGGCCGATGCCGCGAAGCTTGATGTGCCGCTGCTGGTTGAGGTTGGCGTGGGCAATAACTGGGACGAAGCTCACTGAGCCGTCTGAAGCAGGCGGTGTCTGCTGCGGCATAGTGCCGCGGCAGAAGGGTCGAAGGGCGCTTATTTCGGTTGGCGATCCGGCTTATTTCAAATGGTTTCTGTATCCCCGGAACTAAACCTGTGAACTGCCACTCAGAGTAACTGAATGGCTGGTGAAGCCCTTCGATGCTCCTATGTTGTGTTAAGTGTTGGCAGATAATCTGGACCCCGCCCTAGCGGTCCGGAACTTGAACCCCGGAACTTCCCCCTCCCCATAAGAAGTCCGGGGTTTTTTTTGCCCGCGATTTGTTATTCCGCGAGTTCGGAGCCTTTGTCAGCCAGTTCCATCCAGCCCGCCAGTACAGTGTAGGCGTCTTCCAGGCCCATGCGTTTTGGCGCCGAAAACAGCTGAATGCTGATCGCATCCCCCCAGCCTTTACGAATGTCTGACTGAACCTTGAGCAGCACGTTTTTCGCGGCGCCGTAAGTCAGCTTGTCCGCCTTGGTCAGCAGAATGTGCATCGGCATGCCACTGGCGACGGCCCAGTCGAGCATCAACAGGTCGAAGTCGGTCATTGGATGACGGATGTCCATCATCAGAATCAGACCCTTCAAACTCTCGCGACCACCCAGATAAGCTTCCAGGTGACGCTGCCAGTGCAGCTTCAACGGGATCGGTACTTTCGCGTAACCGTAGCCCGGCAGGTCGACCAGACGACGATCATCGTCTAGCTTGAAGAAGTTCAAGAGTTGCGTGCGACCCGGAGTTTTCGAGGTCCGCGCCAGGCTGGCATGCGTCAGGGTGTTCAACGCGCTGGATTTACCGGCGTTGGAACGCCCGGCGAAGGCCACTTCAAAGCCTTCGTCGTCGGGACATTGGTCGACTTTGGCAGCGCTGAGCATGAAGGTGGACTGTTGGCACAGGCCGAGGATGGGGTTCTTGAGTTGCATGGGATTTCCGATGTGGGCGGCGCCGGGAATGGACGCGGCAAGCGGTGTCGTTTCCGTTTCAGTGACGCCAGTATATAATGCCGCAGATTTTGTGTGCGCTTTGTCCCAGCGTAGGATGAAGTTCACGAGAGCGATTGACCTTGATTGCGCACTAGAACGCAGAACGCTCTCAACCCTGAAAAGGTCGTTTTATGACGAAATGGCTGCTAGCTGCCGGTGTCTTGATGCCGCTTTACAGCGCTCAGGCTACACAGGATCCGGAAGCTGTGTACAACCGTGTGTGTGGTGCCTGTCATTCCGGCCAACTCCCCATGGCGCCCCGAAAGGGCGATCAGGAAGCTTGGACGCCGAGGTTGGCGAAAGGTATGGAGACGCTGGTGCAACACGTGACCCAGGGTTTCAAGGCGATGCCGCCGCGTGGTTTGTGCATGGACTGCAGTGCCGAGGATTACCAAGCCATCATCCAGTGGATGAGCGAGTGATCCCGGTCCATAACTCTTTAACCCTTAGCCGTAGTTGGATTAGCTGATGAACAAATTGATCGTGAGTCTGCTGTTGACCGTGGGGATCTCCGGCATAGCCCATGCTGCAGGTGATGCAACTGCTGGTCAGGCGAAAGCCGCAGTATGTGGCGCCTGTCATGGCCCGGATGGCAACAGCATGGCGCCTAACTTTCCGAAACTGGCAGGTCAAGGCGAGCGTTATCTGAACAAGCAGCTGCACGACATCAAGTCCGGCAAACGCACGGTACTGGAAATGACCGGCCTGCTGACCAACCTGAGCGATCAGGACATGGCCGATATCGCTGCCTACTTCGCCAGCCAGAAAGGCAGCGTTGGCGCCGCCGACCCTAAAGTCGTGGCTCGCGGTGAAGCACTGTTCCGTGGCGGTGACCTTGCCAAGGGCTTGCCAGCCTGCACCGGCTGCCACTCGCCAAACGGCGCAGGCAATGCGGCCGCCGGCTTCCCGCACCTGGGTGGCCAGCACGCTCAATACATTGCCAAGCAGCTGACCGATTTCCGCAAGGAAGAAGGCGGTCGCAACAACGACGGCGACACCAAAACCATGCAGACCATTGCCAAACGCCTGAGCGACGAAGACATCGCTGCGGTGTCCAGCTACATTCAGGGTCTGCACTAGGACCGGCGGATAGAGCGATATGCGAGATGTACATCTCCTGCAACGTTAACGCTCTATTAATCCGTCGCAGCAAGTATAAAAAGGGTGGCTCAGGCCGCCCTTTTTTGTGCCTGCTGCCGTTACACTACAGAACTCAAGCCCGCCATGACCTGTCTGAAAACAGGTCGCGCGAGGCGACCCGAATTGTCCAGGAGTAAAGCATGCGTAATCTGATCATCAGCGCCGCACTCGTCGCTGCCAGCCTTTTCGGCATGACTGCCCAAGCCGCCGAGGCACCCGCCGCCCCTTATGTCGAACTGAGTAATCCGGTTCCGGTAGCCGTGCCTGGCAAGATCGAAGTGGTGGAGCTGTTCTGGTACGGCTGCCCGCATTGCTACGCTTTCGAGCCGGTGATCAATCCCTGGGTCGAGAAACTGCCGTCCGACGTGAATTTCGTACGTATTCCAGCCATGTTCGGCGGCCCATGGGACGCACACGGCCAAATGTTCCTGACCCTGGAAGCCATGGGCGTCGAGAGCAAGGTTCACGCTGCCGTGTTCAACGCCATTCAGAAGGAACACAAAAAGCTGACCGATAAAAACGATATGGCCGACTTCCTGGCGACTCAAGGCGTAGACAAGGACAAGTTCCTGGCGACCTTCGATTCCTTCGCCATCAAGGGCCAGATCAACAAAGCTCGCGAGCTGGCCAAAAAGTATGAAATCTCCGGCGTTCCAACCATGATCGTCAACGGCAAGTATCGCTTTGACGTGGGTTCTGCCGGCGGAGCCGAGCAGGCGTTGCAACTGGCCGACAAACTGGTCGACAAAGAGCGAGCGGCTAACAAGGCTGCTGCCAACTAAGCGCGGCAACTGCCATGCGCCGCTGGGGAACTGAACGCGTCGTTGGCCTGCATGATCCGCGGGTCAACGAACATCACCTGGAATCGACGGGCCTGCCCGCAGACAGCCGTCTGCGCTTGCTCAGCTTCAACATTCAGGTCGGCATCAGTACCGAGCGCTATCGGCACTACCTGACCCGGGGCTGGCAACACCTGTTGCCGCACACCGGGCGTGCTGACAATCTGCAAAAGATCGGCAATCTGTTGGGCGACTTCGATCTGGTCGCCCTGCAGGAAGCCGACGGCGGCAGTCTGAGATCCGGCTACGTCAATCAAGTTGAACACCTGGCGCAACTCGGTGCCTTCCCCTACTGGTATCAACAACTCAATCGCAATCTCGGTCGCCTCGGCCAGCACAGCAATGGCGTGCTCAGTCGCCTGCGCCCGTGGGCGATTGAAGATCATCCGCTGCCGGGGCCCAAGGGTCGCGGTGCGATCCTGGTGCGTTTCGGTGAAGGTCCGGAAGCGTTGGTGGTGGTCATGATGCACCTGGCGCTGGGCGCCCGCGCCCGGAGCATGCAACTGGCTTACATCCGCGAGCTGATCGGTGGTTATAAACATCAGGTGCTGATGGGCGACATGAATACCCACGCCAGTGACCTGCTGCAAAATTCTCCGTTGCGCGACCTCGGCCTGCTGGCGCCGCAATTGGAAGCAACCTTCCCCAGCTGGCGCCCGCAGCGCTGTCTGGACCACATTCTGCTGAGCCCGACGCTGACGCTGGAAAAGGTCGAAGTGCTGGCACAACCCATTTCCGATCACCTGCCGGTCGCGGTTGAGATTCGTCTGCCGGGTTCGCTCACGGCCGATGCATTGCCCGCGTTGAGTCCTGCCCCTCGCGGAACCCATGAATGAGCGACGAAACACAGCGCTGGAAAGAGAAATACCTTAAAAGCATCGAACAACAGGAAAAGCTCGAACGTCGTTGGGATGCCCGGCTCGACCTGCTGCGGCGCGGACTGGTGCGCAGTACGCTGGCGGCCGAGGGCACCGACCGCGCGGTTGATCAGTGCATGAAAGAAATGCGCGAAGTCATCCGCACCAATGACATGGACGCCGGCCTGGCGGCACTGCTTCCGCGCCTGGAAAAAGCCGTACTCGACTCAGAACAGCGCCGCGAGACCCGGGTCAATCAGACCAGCGCCGCACTGACCGCGCTGGTGGCGCAACTGCAGACATTGCCGCTGCCCCGCGAAGTGAGCCGCCCACTCAAGAACTTCGCCAAGACACTGGACGGACGCGTCAGCCAGGCGCGCGAGATCCCGTTGCTACTCAGCGAGCTGAGCGGCCTGCAAGGGAAAGCTCTGAGTCAGCTGGAGAACCCGGCGGAACCCGGTCGCCCAGGCTTGTTACAGCGCTTGTTTGGCAATCGTGAAACGGAAGATGCGGTACAGCGGGTGGTTCCCCCGGAGGCGCAAGCGCCCACCCCGCCGCCTGTCGAAGAGATTGCGGCCGCGCCTCACGAACTGCCGCAACTGATCGTCGATCCCGAGCCCGTTGCCGACGAGCCACCTGTGACGCCGCCTGCCGATCATCCTGCCCCGCCCGATCCAGAGATGATCGAAGCACCCGCAGCGACGACACCGATCGCTGAAGTCGTGGCTTTTATACCGCCAGTCCATGAACCTCAGCGAGCGCCTGTTCCTTCTGTCCAAACAGAGAGTGAACAGCCAGAGCAACCGGCACCAGTCGCCTCACCAGCCGTCATCACTGCGGTATCCGAGACTCAGCTGGCGACCAATCCAGACGAGTTGACCCCGGCGGTATTTCTCGATAGCGCATTGGCCGCCATCGATCCGGAACAATCCGAACACGATATTCTCTACGCCCTGCCGGACTCGCCGGAGCCGTCCTACAGCTCCGTCGCCAAGCACATCGAAGACACGCTTCTGGGCCTGCTGGACGACCTGTCACTGCCAGAGCGGTATCGCCCACAAGCCGAAGCGATGCGCGATCGTCTGCAAAACGGCTTGAATTGGTACGAGTTGCTGCCGATTCTCGACGATCTGGCGACCTTGATGCTGGCAATAAACAACAGTGGCCAGCACGAATTTGAAGTCTATTTGCAGCAACTCAATGAGCGCCTCGAGTCATTCCAGAGCAACCTGCAAGCCGCCAGCGATGGCCATGCGGACAACCGCTCGGCTGCGCGGGACATGGACACGCAGATCCGCGAGCAGGTCGACGGCCTGCAGAGCAGCATGCAAGAGGCAGCGGACCTCGAAGACCTCAAGCACGTTCTGGAGAACCACCTCGAAGGCCTGCTCGGGACCATGGATCAGCACCAGAAGCAGCGCGATGCGCGAGAACAGGAAGTGGCAGCTCGCCTTAAAGGCCTGGCAGAACGCGTGGCGCACATGGAGCAGGAAGCCCAAGGCTACCGCGAGCATCTTGAAGAGCAGCGCCAGAAAGCCTTGATCGACCCACTGACCGGACTGCCCAACCGTGCGGCCTGGAGCGAACGGCTCGATCACGAAATCAGCCAGTGGCAACAACACGGCAACACCCTGTTGCTGGCCATGCTCGACCTTGATCACTTCAAGCGCATCAATGACAACTATGGCCACCTGGCGGGCGACAAGGTACTGAAAATCATCGCCAGCGTGTTGCGCAAGCGCCTGCGCGGGACCGATTTCATTGCGCGGTTTGGCGGTGAAGAGTTTGTCCTGCTGATGCCAGGCACTGTGCCGGCGACGGGGGCAAAACTGCTGGAAAACCTGCGCGCGTCCATCGAAGCCTGCCCATTCCACTTCAAGGGGGAGCCGGTGACCATCACCGTTTCGATGGGAATGACTGCATTCAAACCCGGAGAGCACAGCGATATGGTACTTAAAAGAGCCGATCAGGCTTTGTACCGCGCCAAACATGCAGGCCGCAATCGGGTGGAACTCGGCTAGGCCAATTGTTCCATTTTGTTTAAATGGGGCCGCTAAGCGTCGTCGCGCAAGGCAGTACGTTACACTGTTGCATTACTGTCTTGCGTGTACTGCCTCTACCATGAAATTTCTCGCCCTCATCGTGTCGCTGGTTCTATTGGCCGGCTGTACCAGCGGTCCCCGGTTCGACACCAGCCATCCATCAGCCAATCACGACAGCCGTATTCAGTTCGTGGTGGTGCATTACACCTCCGCCTCTCTGGAACGTTCGCTGCAACTGCTGACCCACGGCGAAGTCAGCAGCCACTATCTGATCGGCGACGATAAAAACGCCACCATCTACAAGCTGATGGATGAAAACCTGCGGGCATGGCACGCCGGGGAAAGTGAGTGGCAGGGGCGGACCTGGCTGAACTCCAGCTCAATCGGCATCGAAATCGTCAATCCAGGATTCAAGGAAACCCCCACCGGAGGGCGTTACTGGTATCCCTACAGCGAAGCCCAGATCCAGTCGTTGATCGTCCTGCTCAAAGACATCAGCAAACGTTACGCCATCACCCCCCGCAGCATCATCGGCCATAGCGACATCGCCCCACTGCGCAAGCTGGATCCGGGGCCGCTTTTCCCTTGGAAACGGCTAGCCGCCGAAGGCCTTGGCGTCTGGCCGAACGAACAGGCGGTGGCGCGCCAACAAGCGCAGTTCAATACCGAACTGCCGAGCATCAGCTGGTTTCAGGGACAGCTGGCTCGCCTGGGCTATGCCACGCCGCAAACCGGTGAGCTGGATGTTGCAACACGTCACGTGATTGCAGCCTTCCAGATGCATTTCCGGCCGTCCCGCTTCGACGGCATGCCGGATGCGCAAACGGCAGCACTTCTTCTGGTATTGAATCAGACAAAATAATGACGCCCGCCCGACGGTCCGCGCTTTTTCCCAATCAGCAGCTATAACTCATTGGTAATTCTTCGGATATTCCAATATGGCCGCTGCTCGAGAGACGCTACGTAGCTGGTTCTATCGCCCCTGGTTTTTGGCGATGCTGGCGGCTGTCCTGAGCAGCGTATTGCTCCTGGCGCTCAGCCTGTTCGTGGCCGTTCGTCAGATCGAGCAGAACGAAAGTGCGGAAATGAACGCGCAAGGTGAGCGATTTCTTGCGCGCCTGGAGCAGTTGTTCGGACAACTGCGCGAAAGTCTCGATGATCTGGAGGCCCAACCGCTGCGAACCTGCGACAAAGAAATGATCGCCACTTTGCAGCAGGTCACTTTCAATTACCGGTTCGTGTACGAGGCTGCGTATATGGATGCCTCGAAGATCTGCTCTAACCGTCCGCGCCAGGCAGGATTATCTTTGACACGGCCACCGGACATCAAAGACCCCACTTACAGTTACTGGTTGAACACCACTACCGAACCTGACGAGAACCGGGCCGCGCTCATGCTCGGGCGTGGCAATTTCCGTGTCGCGACCTCTCGCGGACATTTGACCGACATGGTCGACTTGTCGCCGGGCAGCAGCCTTTTGGTGATACTCGACCACGGCACTCGGGCGATTCCGGTGCTGGGCTCCCCGCAAGCCTGGCCGCCGACCGTGCCTTGGCCACCGAAAGGCAGCGATGTCTTGCAAGTCACCCCGACTCGCTTGATTTACCTCATGCCAACCAAAAGCCCTGAATACCAATTGGTGCTGATCACCCCGCGCACCGGCGTGAATGTGCCCGCCGCCTGGTGGTGGCTGGTGCCGGCCAGCCTGGCGCTGGGCGTAGTAGTGGGCTTCCTGGTGTTTCTGCTGGTGCGCCAGCGACAGTCGTTGGATGCCGAATTGTCCGGCGCCATACGGCGAGGCGAGTTGCAGGTGTTGTACCAACCCATCTTCGACCTCGACAGCCGCAATTGTGTCGGGGCTGAAGCCTTGCTGCGCTGGCGCCGGCCGGACGGCACCCTGACCAGCCCGGAGCTTTTTATTCCGATGGCGGAAAACACCGGCCAGATCCGCCAGATGACCGACTTCGTCCTGCAACGCCTGCTGGAGCAGCTTGGGCACTTGTTGCGGGCCAATCCGCAGCTGTACATCTCGGTCAACCTGGCGGCCTGCGACGTCATGGTGCCGCGTATCGGCCAGGTCATGGCGCGACTGTTGCTCCTGCACCGGGTCGCAGCCAAACAGATTGCCTTTGAAGTGACCGAGCGCGGACTGATCGACGTGGTAGTGGCCCGGGAAAACCTTCAGTCCTTGCGCGACGTCGGGCATCAGGTGCTGATCGATGACTTTGGCACCGGCTATTGCAGCCTCGCCTACCTGCAGACCCTGCCTGTGGATTGCCTGAAAATCGACAAGGCGTTCATCGATGCGCTTGGACATGACGCCGCCAGCAGTGGCGTGGCACCGCACATCATTCACATGGCCCAGGCGCTGCAACTCAATGTGATTGCCGAGGGCATCGAACATGAAGCGCAAGCGGCGTTTCTGAGCAGTGAAGGAGTGAAATTCGGTCAGGGCTGGTTGTTCGCCCATGCATTGAGCGCCGTTCAGTTCATCGAGCTGATCACCCGTGGCCGGCGCCTGGCCAGCAGACGCCTGGATGACGAAGCGTAAACGCGCGTTAAACCGCTAGCGCCATGTAGAACTGAGTGCCCTGCCCCGGCCGCGAATAGACGCCCATCCGCCCACCGTGCAACTGCACGATTTCCTTGCACAACGCCAGGCCAAGCCCCGCCCCCCCCTTCTTGCGCCCGACCTGTACAAACGGCTCGAAGATCCGCCCCTGCTGGCCATAAGCGATACCTTCGCCATTGTCCTCGACACTGATAATCACCCGCTCGCCGTGGCGTCGCGCCTGCAAGCGGATCTGTCCATCAGCGCCGGTATGACGCAACGCGTTGTCGATAAGGTTATCGAGCACCCGGTCCAGTTGAGGCTGATCGGCCTGTAACCACGGCAATGGTCCCTGCACTTCGACCAGCAAGTCGATGCCCTTCTCTTGCGCCGAATCGGCAAACCGCGAACGGGCCTGCTCCAGCAGTTCCTCGATGGAACACGGGGCCAGTGAAAGTTTCTGCAAACCGTTCTGGTAGCGCGAGAAGTTCAGCAGGTCGTTGATCAACTGCATCAGGCGCTGCATTTCTTCATTCACGGTGTCCAACAGGTCGGCTTCTCGCGAGTCCGCGGCAAAATGCGCGCGCTCGCGGAACAGGCCGAACGCCATGTGCATCCCGGTGACCGGCGTGCGCAGCTCATGGGAGGCGCGCAATACAAATTCGCTGCGCACCCGCTCGAACGCCCGCTGTTCGGTGACGTCATGCAGCACCATCACCGCCCCCAGAATATGGCCCTGGGTATGACTGACAGGCGTCAGGCTGTAAGTAAGCAAGCGCGATTCACCATCGACCTCGATACTCAGGTCCTCCGGTGCGCGCTCCAGCGTGCCTCCGCGCAGCACCAGTTGCAGCTGTTGATCCAGCTCGGGACGTTCGAGCGCCGAGCCCAGCCCTTGGCCGAGACGGTCGGTGTCCCAACCCAACTGGCGCTGCGCCACCGGGTTCAAGTGTTCGAGATGACCGTCGCGGTCGATCATCAACAAACCATCGTCAATGCTGTCGAGTACCGCCTGCAGACGCTGCTGGCCGGCGAGCAACTCGTCGATATTGGTCGCCTGGTGCTGACGCAGTGCCTCGGCCATGATCCCGAAGCGCTTGGTCAGCAGATTCATTTCCACTGCCGATGAAATCGGCAGGGTCACTTCGAAGTTGCCCTGGCCGATGTGGTCTGCGGCCTGAGCCAGGGCTTCGATCGGCTCACCGAAGCGTCGAGCGATCGCATGGGCCGTCACGAATCCGATAATCAACACTGCCAGCCCGACCAACCCGAGCAGGCCGGCAATGAGCAGCGCCCGATCCCGGGCCTTGCGTTGCGTTTCATTGATGCTGTCCAGCGCGTGCTTGTGCTCGGTAATCAGCCCGTTGCGCAGCACGTTGAATTTTTCGGTGAGCTCTTCGTTGCCACTCAGCACATGGGACGGATCACCCGACAGGTCCAACGCCTGAAGAAAGCTCAGGTAATCGTTCTTGGCCTGCAAAAAGCCGTACTGGCGACCCTCGCCCCCCTGATCATGGGCGATGCCTTCATCCAGCAACTGGAGATAATGCTGCTTGGACGCTTCGAACGCCGCCGGATCGGGCTTGTCATCCATCATCAACATCAACTGGTCGCCCAAGGTCTGGCGCAGTTTCAGACCCAGATCCAGGGTGACGAAATTGTTGCGCACCAGTGTTTCCTGGGTTCCGGCCATCTGCATCACGCTAACCAGCCCGAGCAACAGCCCAAGCAGCGCAACGGTGATCAGTGCGGAAATACTCAGGAAAAGCCGAGTACGCAACTTCATCGCCAGTTTCATCGGGCAAGACTCACAGGTTGTACTGCTTGCGTTTGCGGTACAGCGTCGAAGCATCGATCCCGAGCGTCTTCGCAGCCTGGTCCAGCGTGTCGGCGGTGGCCAGTACCGCGCCGATGTGCGCCTTCTCCAACTCGTCCAGACTCAGCGCAGCACCGATGCGCGGCGCATTGTTCACCGGGGGCTCGGCCATCCCGAGGTGGCTGATCTCGACACGCTCCTGAGGACAGATGATGCTCGCCCGCTCAACAACGTTGCGCAACTCCCGAATGTTCCCCGGCCAGCGATAACCCAGCAGCGCTTCACGCGCCTCGTCGCTGAAGCCTCGCGCCGGGCGCGCGTATTCCTTGACGAACCGGGCCAGGAAGCGGTCAGCCAGGTTCAGGATATCCTCCCGGCGTTCGCGCAACGGCGGCAGATGCAAGGTGATGACGTTCAAGCGATAGAGCAAATCTTCACGGAAACGACCGTCGCGCACCATGTCTTCAAGATTGAGGTTGGTGGCAGCCAGGATGCGTACATCGGCGCGGCGGGTCACGGGGTCGCCGACCCGCTCGTATTCCTTGTCCTGAATGAAACGCAACAACTTTGGCTGCAATGTCAGGGGAAAATCGCCGATCTCGTCGAGAAACAGCGTTCCTCCGTCCGCCTGATTCACCCGCCCCAGCGTACTTTCGCTCGCGCCGGTGAACGCCCCACGGCTGTGGCCGAAGAGTTCGCTTTCCATCAATTCGGCCGTCAGCGATGGGCAGTTGATGGTGACGCAGGATTTCTTCGCGCGTTTGCTCCAGCCGTGAATGGCCTGGGACAGTTCGCCTTTACCGGTGCCGGATTCGCCGAGAATCAAAATATTGGCATCGGTGCTGGCCACCTGGCGGGCAGTCTCGAGCACGACTTTCATGGCCGGGCTGTGGGAATCCAGCCCATCCTTGGGTTTGCGCACTTCACCTTCCAGCGCTTCCAGGCGGGCTGACAATTGCCGCACTTCCAGTTGCTTGGCGGTGGCCAGGCGCAATTGATCCGGGCTGCACGGTTTGACCAGGTAATCAGCGGCGCCCGCCTGGATCGCATCCACGGCGGTGTCTACGGCCGAGTGGGCAGTGACAATGACAACGCGCATCCAAGGTGCCTGAATGCGCATCTGGGCCAGGACATCGAGGCCGTTGTCTTCACCCAGGCGTAAATCGAGGAAGCACAGATCAAACACCTGGCGTTGCAACAACGCATCGGCCTGCGCTGCGCTGTTGGCCGTGGCGACGCTGTAGCCCTCGTCTTCGAGGCAGTAACGGAACGTTCGCAGGATGGCAGACTCGTCGTCCACCAGCAGAATGCGGCCCTGATGCTCGGTGGCTGATTCCATTTTCCTACGCTCCTTAACGAATGATCTTGGTTAGTCCCGGAAAAATCGGGCAAGTTGCATGGTTGATTCTGGTCGATTCCGACCACATCAGGGTAGTTATCTACTCACCCTACGGCTAATCATCTGATTTTGTTGTTTTTTTATCGGATCGCTGGTTTTCAGGTGCACTCTCGACTTCCTCTGTGACATCTACGCCCTCCCCGCAATTCAAAAATTCTGAAACTTCCTACGAACTTATCGTGCATTACGCACGACGCCAAAGGGGTCATCGTGCAGGATGCGTCCCACCTGTTTCCTGCATCAAACATAACTTATTGATTTATATGTATTTTTTCTTATGAAAAAGCTGGCATGCGGGCTGCAATAGTCTGATTAACCAAGGGCATCGCAACCGTCGCCCTCAACAAGATCACCACAGTGTGGGAGGAGCTTCAGGATGAGTCGCCAACGTGCCGCCCAATTGCGTATCTCGCCACTGCATATCCAGCAAGGTCTGTTTGCTGTCCTGGCGCTATTGATCACCTTGATCGGCGGCCAGCAGTTTCAGCGCTGGGAGCAGAGTCAGGAGCAAGAAGTGCCACGCCTGTCCATCCAGCATCCGACCCAAACCCACTTCAGCGCCGTCAGCAGCACTGCTGTCGACAGCGCACCGATGCGAATGATGGACGTCGACCAGGCTCAGCCTGCGGATGAGATGCCACGTCAGGAGCGCTGGGTGTTCTAGACACACGAACTTGGCGCATTCGATGCGCCGGGACATGCACCACAAGCATCACCTCTAAATAGAAGCGTAAGGAGAATCACCATGTTGAGCTGGGCAATCACGTTCTTGATCATTGCCATCATCGCTGCAGTACTGGGCTTCGGTGGTATCGCGGGCACCGCCACGGGTATCGCCAAGATTCTCTTTGTCGTGTTCCTGGTGATGTTCATTGCTTCGTTCTTCTTTGGCCGTCGCGGCCGAGGTTGAAGATGAGCGTTTTACTGAAAACGTTGGCAGCCGCCCTGCTTCTGGGCGGCAGTGCCACCGTGATGGCGGCCAATGACGGCCAGGCGCGGGTCAACGAGTTGTTAAGCGCAGACCCGCAGTTTCATGACACTTGGCAAGGCGTGGTGAAGAAGGAAGAACGCCTGCCGGAATGGGTGATGAATCTGTCCGGTGACGCCGAGCAAATGAATGCGGTGGAAGAAGATGGCGACAAGTATCTGGTGGGGCCGCTCTGCGAAACGCATGACACATGCCTCAACAAACGCCTGATCGTTGCCGTCAGCTTCGACAAGAAGGATGCCTACGCCATGCTGGTCGAAGTGCCTGCAGGGTTGCCGGCCGACAAGTCGCCCACGCGGCATGCCGATTACCGCTTCCTGGGCAAGCCTGACCAGGGCATGCAGGATCTGTTGATGGAACAACTGAAGAAAGATCCGAACTGGTACTGAATTTGTCACAAGAAAGAAGCAGCATTGTTTCTTTCCAATGCGCTGCCTGAGGAAGGTAGTCGCATGACCAAGGGGTCGGGACGTTCTGCCTGTTTCAGGGGCGGAGTGACCTACGGGTACAGGGAGTGCCTGCGCAAGGGCCGGGTCAGGTAAAAGCTGCGACGCAAGTTCGCCGTCCCGTGATGGGGCGACGGACTTGCGGAGAGCTTATGCGCGCAATGTGTTGAAACACAGCGAACCACTCGGTTTCGCTACAGAACGCTCTGTTCCCACAAATGATCACCGGAGAATAATTTCCCGGTGTTTCTTGCGTGACCGTACATCGAGAAAAAACCACCTGATTTTGAAGCGATTTCTCGCCTCTCATGGTCGGATTTTTCTGAAATACCCCTCCCGCAAAAATGATCAAAAAACACCCACCCTGCCCGGAAATGGCCGGTTCACGGCACTTATGCCTGCCGAAATGTCACATTCGAACCGTTTGCGACGTCGGTTTCAGTAAAAAAACCTCATGCCGATTCGGCATAGGGTAGGCGTTTACGGCATTAGACGTCGCTTCCTTGCATCGGAATAGTTGCGCCTTTTTTCGCCTGCCAGAGAGCCATGAATAATCGCTCCGGGGCACCTTATACGGGGGCAGATGCTCAAGACTTTTTCGCCACAAGCGTTCCAGTTCTTGCATCTGCCCGAGTCAAACGCAAGTAAGGGTAAAGATATGAAGAAGGCAAAGCTCAGCCTCGCCTGGCAGATCCTCATCGGTCTGGTATTGGGGATTGCAATCGGTGCGCTGCTTAACCATTTCAGTGCCGAGAAGGCCTGGTGGATTGGCAACGTCCTGCAACCGGCAGGCGATATCTTTATCCGTCTGATCAAGATGATTGTGATCCCGATCGTGATCTCCTCGCTGATCGTCGGTATCGCGGGTGTCGGTGACGCGAAGAAACTCGGCAGCATCGGCCTGAAGACCATCATCTACTTCGAGATCGTTACCACGATCGCTATCGTTGTCGGTCTGGTGTTGGCCAATGTGTTCCATCCGGGCGCCGGCATCGACATGAGCACCCTCGGTACCGTGGATATTTCCAAGTATCAGGCCACGGCGGCCGAGGTACAGCATGAACACGCGTTCATCGAAACCATCCTCAACCTGATCCCGTCGAACATCTTCGCCGCCATCGCTCGCGGTGAAATGCTGCCGATCATCTTCTTCTCCGTGCTGTTCGGCCTCGGTCTGTCGAGTCTCAAGCCCGAGTTGCGCGACCCGCTGGTGACAATGTTCCAGGGCGTTTCGGAAAGCATGTTCAAGGTCACCCACATGATCATGAACTACGCCCCGATCGGCGTTTTCGCACTGATCGCAGTGACCGTCGCCAACTTCGGCTTCGCTTCCCTGCTGCCGCTGGCCAAACTGGTGATCCTGGTTTACTTCGCTATCGCCTTCTTCGCCTTCATGGTGCTGGGCCTGATCGCTCGCCTGTTCGGCTTCTCGGTGATCAAACTGATGCGCATCTTCAAGGATGAGCTGGTGCTGGCCTACTCCACCGCCTCCTCCGAAACCGTGCTGCCGCGTGTGATCGAGAAGATGGAAGCCTACGGCGCGCCGAAAGCCATTTGCAGCTTCGTGGTGCCGACCGGTTACTCGTTCAACCTCGACGGTTCGACGCTTTATCAGAGCATCGCGGCAATCTTCATTGCCCAGCTCTACGGCATCGACCTGTCGATCAGCCAGCAATTGCTGCTGGTGCTGACGCTGATGGTCACCTCCAAAGGCATCGCCGGTGTTCCGGGTGTGTCCTTCGTGGTGCTGCTGGCGACCCTGGGCAGCGTGGGTATTCCGCTGGAAGGCCTGGCGTTCATCGCCGGTGTCGACCGCATCATGGACATGGCACGTACCGCACTGAACGTGATCGGCAACGCCCTGGCTGTATTGGTCATCTCCCGCTGGGAAGGCATGTACGACGATGCCAAAGGGCAGCGCTACTGGAACTCGCTGCCGCACTGGCGCAGCAAGGAAAAACTGCCTGCCGGTGAAACCTCCGGCAACTGATAGCTGACCCCTGTGGAGTCTGGCTTTTATGTAGGAGCCAGGCCGTCGGCGAAAGCGGTGCATCAAACAACAGAGATGTTGAACGTGCCGGCCTTATCGCCAGCAGGCTGGCTCCCACAGTGACCTGAGCAAGCCGCACGAACAGACCCCGGAGAAATCCGGGGTTTGTCGTTTCTGGTGACCCCGCTATCATTCGCCACATTCTTCGGGGGATTCAACTGATGCTCAATGGCCTGTGGCTTGGCTTCTTCATCGTGGCGGCCGTTTCGGCGTTGGCGCAATGGCTGATCGGGGGTAACGCCGGGATCTTCGCGGCGATGGTGGAAAGCATTTTCGCCATGGCCAAGTTGTCGGTCGAGGTCATGGTCCTGCTGTTCGGCACCCTGACCCTCTGGCTGGGTTTTCTGCGCATCGCCGAGAAGGCCGGGATCGTCGAATGGCTGGCGAAGGCGCTGGGCCCGTTGTTCCTGCGCCTGATGCCGGAAGTGCCGGCCGGTCATCCGGCCATCGGCCTGATCACCCTGAACTTCGCCGCCAACGGCCTGGGCCTGGACAACGCCGCCACCCCGATCGGCCTTAAAGCCATGAAGGCGCTGCAAGAGCTCAACCCCAGCGACACCATTGCCAGCAACGCGCAGATCCTGTTCCTGGTACTCAATGCCTCCTCCCTGACCCTGCTGCCGGTGACGATCTTCATGTACCGCGCCCAGCAAGGCGCGCCGGATCCGACGCTGGTGTTCCTGCCGATCCTGCTCGCCACCAGTTGTTCGACGCTGGTGGGATTGCTGTCGGTGGCGTTCATGCAGCGCCTGCGCCTGTGGGACCCGGTGGTGCTCGCCTATCTGATCCCCGGCGCCCTCGCCCTCGGCGGCTTCATGGCGTTGCTGGGTACGCTCTCGGCGACCGCTCTGGCCGGCTTGTCCTCGATCCTCGGCAACGTGACGCTGTTCGGGCTGATCATGCTGTTCCTGGTGATCGGCGCGCTGCGCAAGGTGAAGGTTTACGAGGCGTTCGTCGAAGGTGCGAAAGAAGGCTTCGACGTGGCCAGGAATCTGCTGCCGTACCTGGTGGCGATGCTGTGCGCGGTGGGCGTGCTGCGCGCGTCCGGGGCGCTGGACTTTGGTCTCGACGGGATTCGTCATCTGGTGGAGTGGGCCGGTTGGGACACGCGCTTCGTCGATGCGTTGCCGACGGCGATGGTCAAGCCGTTCTCAGGCAGCGCGGCCCGGGCGATGTTGATCGAAACCATGAAGACGTCCGGGGTAGACAGCTTCCCGGCGTTGGTCGCGGCGACGGTTCAGGGCAGTACGGAAACGACGTTTTATGTGCTGGCGGTGTATTTCGGCGCCGTGGGGATCCAGCGGGCACGGCATGCGGTGGGGTGTGCATTGCTGGCGGAGTTCGCCGGGGTGCTGGGCGCAATCGGGGTTTGCTACTGGTTCTTCGGTTAAGCACACATCCCTTGTGGGAGCGGGCTTGTGTGGTGAGGGAGCTTGCTCCCTCGCCACAAAGGCCCTGAGTGTATTCAAGGGCGGGGAGGCGGCGCGACTTTCTGTCCTTGCTCCACCGCCCAGCTGACGACTTGTGCCGTCAACTGATCACTCGCCTGGCCAAACCCGGCCACCACCGCCGGCACCTTCACATCGCTCAGCGGCTGACGCACTTCAAAGCGGCGGCTGGCGAGGATGCGCTGGTCATAACCGCGCACCAACAACGCATCCAGACGCACTACGACACTCGCCGTGGTGCCTTGGTATTCAGTCTGGAACGCCTGCAAACTCCCGCCCAACTCCAGGTCCGCCTGGAAATTGCTGTCGTCGGTGCTCAGCAACGCCACCCGACCGTCACGCTGAAAACCATCCAGCAGTCGATTGCGCAGCAGTACCGGCGCCGGGTCGCTCCAGCGGGAAGCCTTGTAGCTGCTGATCAGGTCGCCTTGAGGAATCACGGCAATCTGCGGACTGTTCAACGCCTCGCTGGCCTGCAGTTTGGTCAGGCGCAGGGACCAGCGCTGCGGCGTGCCGTGGCTGGGAGAAACGCTCTGGGCCGAAGGCAACCGATACACATCAGACGGCTCGGACGTGGGAAGGATCGAGCAGGCGCTGGTCAGCGCAAAAGCGCCGAGGAGGGCGATGTGAGTCAACTTCATGGCGTGAACTCCTTGTTCTTGTCATTGCCCAGCAGATAACCGCTGGGGTTGGCTTCCAGACGCTGGGAAATCGCCCGCAACGACGTCAAGGTATCGCGCAACTCGCGCACCGCCGGAGCCAGTCCGTTGAGGCCTTGCATGCCGCTGTTGAGGGAATCCTGATTCCGGGTCAGCAACGTATTGATCGTCGCGCTGCTTTGCTCCAGCGACTTCATCGCCTGCTCGGCGCTGCCGAACATCTGCTTGCCTTGATCGTTGAGCAAACCGTTGGCGTTGCGCATCAGCGCCGACGTCTGCTCCAGCATCGCACCGGCCTGCTTGCCGACCGACGCCAGTTGCTGCATTGCCTGACGGATGTCGCCGCGCTGATCGGCGATGGTGCCGGTGGTTTGTTCCAGGTGTTCGAGGGTCTTGCTGATGCGCTCGACGTTCTCCGCGGAAAACATCTGATTGGCGTTGTGCATCAAGACGTTCACGCCAGCCATCAAATCGTTGCTGTCGTTGAGCAGCCGGGCGATAGGTGAGGGCGATGCGACGATCGTCGGCAGATCACCGCCCTTGCCCTTGAGCGTCGGGCTTTGCGGCGTACCGCCACTGAGCTGGATAATCGACGTTCCGGTGATCCCGGTCAGCGCCAGTTTGGCCTGGGTGTCTTCCTTGATCGGCGTATCACCGCCCAGGCGAATCCGGGCCAACACCCGGCGCGGGTCTTTCGGGTCCAGGCGCAACGTCACCACGTCGCCGACCTTGATCCCGCTGTACTGCACCGCGCTGCCCTTGGACAGGCCGCTGACCGCCTCGTTGAAGACGATTTCGTAATCCTTGAACTCGGTGTCGACGCTGGACTTGGCCAGCCACAAGCCAAAGAGCAGGGCGCCCGCCACCACAATCACGGTGAACAGGCCAATCAATACATGATGGGCTCGGGTTTCCATGTCAGACCTCATTCAACTGTTGGGCGGCCGTCAGCGCCGCGCGGCCGCGAGGGCCATGGAAGTATTCGTGAATCCACGGGTCGTCGGTTTCCGAGACCTTGTCGATGGCGTCCGCCACCAGCACTTTCTTCTGCGCCAGCACCGCCACCCGATCGGTGATGGTGTAGAGCGTGTCGAGGTCATGGGTCACCAGAAACACACTCAAACCCAGCGCATCGCGCAGGGTCAGGATCAACTGATCGAAGGCCGCCGCGCCGATCGGGTCGAGGCCGGCGGTGGGTTCGTCGAGAAACAGGATGTCCGGGTCCAGTGCCAACGCCCGGGCCAGTGCCGCGCGCTTGATCATCCCGCCGGACAGCGAAGCGGGGTACTTGTCAGCGGCCGAAAGCGGCAACCCGGCCAACGCCAGTTTGACCGCCGCCAGGTGTTCGGCATCGTTGCGGCTCAGGCCCGCGTGTTCGATCAGCGGCAGGGCGACGTTTTCGGTCACGGTCAGCGAAGAGAACAGGGCGCCTTTCTGGAACAGTACACCGAAGCGCCGCTCGACCATCGAACGCTCGTGTTCGGACAGCGTCGGAAGGTTCTTGCCGAACACCTTCACCACCCCTTCGCTGGGCTGGCGCAAGCCGACAATGCTGCGCAACAGTACCGATTTACCGCTGCCGGAACCTCCGACCACGGCCAGGATTTCGCCCTTGTACAGATCCAGGTCGAGGTTCTCGTGCACGCTCTGACGGCCAAAGCGATTGCACAGCCCTCGGACTTCGATCACCGCCTCGGAGGGCGCTCGGGGTAGACGACTCACCAGCCCATCTCCATGAAAAACAGCGCGGCCACGGCGTCGAGCACGATCACCACGAAAATCGACTGCACCACACTCGACGTGGTGTGCGCACCCACAGATTCAGCACTGCCGCTGACCTTGAAGCCCTCAAGGCAACCAATGGCGGCGATGAGGAACGCAAAGATTGGCGCTTTGACGAGACCGACCAGAAAATGCTGAACGCCGATGTCGGTTTGCAGCAGCGAGAGGAACATGGCCGGCGAGATATCCAGCGCCACGGCGCACACCACACCGCCGCCGACAATCCCCGAGAGCATCGCCAGAAAGGTCAGCATCGGCAGCGCCACCAGCAGCGCGAGCACGCGCGGCACCACCAGCAACTCCATCGGATCGAGGCCCAAGGTGCGAATGGCATCGATCTCTTCGTTGGCCTTCATCGAGCCGATCTGCGCGGTGAAGGCACTTGCGGTTCGACCGGCCATCAGGATGGCGGTGAGCAGCACGCCGAATTCCCGCAGAAAGGAGAACGCCACCAGGTCCACGGTGAAGATGCTCGCACCGAAACTCTTCAGCACCGTCGCCCCGAGAAACGCGACGACGGCGCCCACCAGAAACGTCAGCAAGGCAACGATGGGGGCGGCGTCGAGGCCTGTCTGTTCGATGTGCGCAATCATTGGCGTGATGCGCCAGCGTTTGGGGCGCAACAGGTTGCGGGCGATGGTTTCCAGGATCAGGCCGACGAAGCCCAGCAGTTGCAAGGTGTCTTGCCAGATGGCGTCTACCGCGCGGCCAATGCGCGTCAGCAGCTGAATGCCGACGCCGATTTCCGGCTCCTTGATCGGCACGCAGAAGTCGGTCATCGAGCAATAAACAGTCTGCAACAGGGCACGATCGGCGACGGACAACGTGCAGTCGGGATGTTCGGCGGATTTGCCCAGGCGGTCCGACCCGAGCAACTCCACCAACAACGATGCGCCGGCGGTGTCGAGCGCGCCGAGGCTGTTGAGGTCGATGTGGGTGCTGTCGTCGTATTGCCCGCGGAGCTTTTCGCTCAAACTCTTGAGGTCAGCGTAATGGGCAAGCGTCCAGTCACCCGTGACGTGCAATTGCGCAGGGGTGTGCGAGGTGTCCAGTGAGGCACCGCCGGGCATTGTGCTGCTGGTCATAAGCTCCGTGCTTGTTCGGCTATTACGCAGAGTTACGTAATAGCACGAACCGCATTACTTTTCTTTGATCGGTGTGCTGTCCGTGATCTTGAAGCGCAACACACCGATCAACTGACCGTCCTCGGTCAGCACCCGAACCTGCCACTTGCCCGCCGGGTTACCGGGGAAGTTCTGCTTGTGGGTCCAGGCGCGATAGCCTTCCTTGCGCCCGCCATGGATGTCCAGTGCGATGCGATCGACTTCCTTGCCGTTGAACTGCCAGACATGGTAAATCCGCTCGTCCAGACCGCGCGGCGCGTTGATCGCCGTGTAGGCGTAAAGACCGTCGCCACGAATCTGCTCGGCGCTGACTTCTTCCAGGCTTTTGCCTGGCGTGCGGTCCTGCATCTGGGTGCTGATCGCGACATCGGTCATCCATAGCGTGGCCGGCGGCACCCATGAGCGCAACACCCAACCCACGCCGCCGATGCCGACGGTGATGCTCAGAATGGCCAGCGCGTTGCGCACCGTCCGGATCGGGAAGATCGACGCCAGGCTCGGGAACGACAGGACGACGGCTGTGCCCAGGGCCAGTTTGAAACTCTGGGACGTGGTCAGGTGCAGGATGACGGGCAGGGCCGTCAGCAGCGCGGCAAACAGCGTCAGGGTGTGCAGCGCCAGAAACGCCCAGCGCCGGGGCGCCAGCCATTTGTAGTAGAGCGGGTCGGTAATGGAAATCAGCGCGGCGATGCACAGCAGCCCGGTGAAAAAAAACTGGCCGCTGTTCCAGGTGGTGGTGATGAAAAAGAAAGGCAGAACGAAAAACAGACTTTCCTGATGGATCATCTGCGTGGCGTAGCGCAGCAGCGGCTGGGGGATTTCGCGCTTGAAGATTCGGGTGAAGAGCTTGGTGAGGCTGTTTTCCAGCATCAGCCAGATCCAGCTGAGCACCATGATAATGGTGATCCAGGTCGCCAGGCCCTGCTGGCGATCGACCAGCATGAAGCTGCCGACCCCGGAGATGAAACCGCCAAGCGCAATGACCCCTGGGTAGCGCTTCATCAGTTCGAGGATGCGCTGTACGAACAAGGTCAGGGTAGGCATTCGGCGATTCACAGTAGTCGTGGGAAAAATCCCCGACAGGTTACCGCCCGTGGGGCAGTGTGGCGAGGGGGATACGTCCGTTTGACCCAACACGGCACTGTGACGGGGGAGCTTGCTCCCGCTTGGGTGCGAAGCGCCCCCAAAACCGGAAAACCGCATTCTTTCAACTGATACGCAGGCGGCGGCTGCGCAGCCGAACGGGAGCAAGCTCCCTCGCCACAGGGGAACCGTTACTTTCTGCGATAAACACGCCAGGCCAATAACCCGAACACCAGCAGCCCCAATCCCCCCGCGACCACCCACATCACCTGGTCATAACTCATCAACGGCTTCTCGATCCGCAGATAACCCGGTTGCAACAGCAACTCACGCATGGCCTTGTTGGCCTCTGCCAGCGTCACGCCCTGCAGTTCTCTGGCCGGGTTAGCGAAACGACCTTCCTCGTAGTCTCCCAGCGCGCTCCAGTAGTAGTCGGCCAGTGCGCTGTTGCCTTGCACGGCCCAGGCCTGGCGAGCGATGGCGGCCTGCTTGAGGCGGTTGAAGGTGTCGACGTCCAGTCCGTTCTTGAGCAAGTCAGCCTTCAATTCATCCAGGACTTGCTCGGCCTCGGGCACATCGTCGCGCTCAAGGTCGGCGTTGAGGCTCATGAAACCCACGCCGCCAAACACCTCGCGTTCGGCCGAGGGGCCGTAGGACAAACTGTGCGCCAGACGCAGCTGGCGATAGAGCGCCCAGTCCAGATAGTCCTTGAGCAGGTCGAAGGTTTCGTCATGCTGGTCTTCCAGCACCGGCTCCGGCACCAGCCAGTGCAACTTCGCTCCGCCGCCGACAAAGCCGTGACTCAACGTGCGCTCATGGGCCGCGCTGGCCTGGATTTGCGGCAGTGGCGGATGCTCGCTCGGGTCAACGGCCTGAAGTGCGCCCCAGGCCCGTTCCAGATAAGCCGGCAGCAAGCGGTCGAGGTCGCCGACCATGATCAGTGTCATGTTGTTCGGCGCGTACCAGGCCTTGCGTACCGTCTCCAGTTGTTCGCGGGTCAGGTTATCGACCTCGGCCCGCTCCGGGCACTTGAGCCCCAGTTCCACCGCCAGTTGATTGCTCGCCGTGTGGCCCAGATCCTGACGATCCAGCCAGCGTTGCAAGTGTGAGTAATGACCGCCGTCCTCGCGCTCGACTACCTGTTTGGCGGCGTTGATGGCGTTGTCGTCGATTCGGGTCTGGGTCAGAAGAGCCAGCAGCAGGTCGAGGACCTTGCGCTGGTTTTTCGCCGGCGCTTCGATGACAAATGTGGTGTCGGCGTTGCTGGTGTAAGCGTTCCACTCACCGCCGAGCGTCTGCATGCGTTCTTCAAGACCGCCTTCGCCGGTGGCATCGATGCCGCTGAACAGCAGGTGTTCGAGCAGATGCGGCAGTTCTTTTTCGGCGCAGCTGAAATCATCGATACCGACGCCGACCACCAGTCGAATCGCTACATGCCCGCGTTCGGTGCCGGGTTTGAGCAGCATTTGCAGGCCATTGGGCAGCGTATAGCCCTCGACCTGAAAACGATCCAGGGCAAACGAGGGCAGCGATCCGAGCAACAGGCAGGCGAACAACAGACAACGCATAGCAAGCTTCCAGGCAATCAATCGAAGATCCGTGTCGTCCTTTAGGCCGCTATCGCGGGCAAGCCCGCTCCCACAGTGATCTTTGTGTAACTGGGATTATGTCCGACCCGGATCACCTGTGGGAGCGGGCTCGCCCGCGAAGACGGTCTTGAGGCTGAACCACTGTAACTGACTGACCACACTGCCAGACGTTCAAGGCGAATGCGTGATGTCAGACAAATCATCGACGATGAGCGCGCCGGTGTCAGACGTTTCCAGCACCACATACGCACTGCTGCAGAACAATGAATTCAGGCGCTTCATGTCGGCAATCAGCTCCAGGTGCAGCGAGCTGGTCTCGATACTCTGCACGATCTTGCGTTGCAACCGGCTGACATGAGCATGGGCCAGGCGGCGTTCCTGTGCGCGAAAGCGACGTTTCTCCCGCAGCAACTGACGGGCACTTTCCTTGTCGGCGCTGAGGAACACCGACAATCCCAGGCGCAAATTGGAAATCAGCTGACTGTGCAGCCCCGCCAATTCGTCCAGACCGACCTCAGAAAAAGACCGGCGCTGCGAGGTTTTCTGTTGCTGCACTTTGCGCAGCATGCGCTCGATCAGGTCGCTGGCGAGTTTGAGGTTGATCGCCAGTTCGATGATTTCCGCCCAGCGCCGACTGTCGTGTTCACTAAGGTCTTCGCGAGGCATCTGCGCCAGATAAAGCTTGATCGAGCTGTAGAGCGACTCCACATCATCGGTCAGGCGACGCATTTCCTGGGTGACGGCGGTTTGCTTGCCGCGCAGCACGTCGAGCATGGCCTCGAGCATATTGTCGATCAGATCGCCAATGCGCAGGGTTTCCCGGGCAGCGTTGGCGAGCGCCAGGCTGGGGGTCACCAGCGCCGTCGGGTCAAGGTGCCGAGGTTTGGCGGTGCCGTTGGTTTCCGGCCGCTCCGGCAGCAGCCACGCACAAAGCCTGGCCATCGGCCCGACGCTTGGCAGCAGGATCAGGCAACGCACGGTGTTGTAGAGCAGGTGGAAGCCGATGACCATTTCCTGTGGGCTGAAATCCAGACTGTCGATCCAGTGCACGAGCGGGTCGAGTACGGGAATGATCAGCAACAGGCCGATCAGCTTGTACAGCAGGCTCCCGAGCGCCACCTGACGGCCCGCGGCGTTCTGCATGCTGGTGCTCATGAACGCCAGAATACCGCTGCCGATGTTGGCACCGATCACCAGGCCGATGGCCACGGGCAAGCTGATCACACTGGCGCCGGCCAGTGTCGCGGTCAGCAGGACGGCGGCGAGGCTGGAGTAGGAAATCATCGCGAACAACGCGCCGACCAGGGCGTCGAGCAGGATGTCGCCGGTCAGCGAGGCGAAAATCACTTTGACCCCTTGGGCATGGGTGATCGGCGCAGCCGCTTCGACAATCAGTTGCAGCGCCAGAATGATCAGCCCGAGGCCGATGCTGACGCGGCCCATCTGCCCGAGCCGCGTCTGTTTGCGCGACAGAAAGAAAATCACCCCGAGGAAAATCAGCAGCGGCGACAGCCATGACAAATCGAAGGTCAGGACCCGTGCCATCAGCGCCGTACCCACGTCGGCACCGAGCATGGTCGCCAACGCCGGCATCAGCGCCATCAGGCCCTGGCCGACAAAGGACGTGACGAGCATGGCGGTGGCGTTACTGCTCTGGACCATGGCGGTCACGACAATGCCCGCGATGAATGCCAGCCAGCGCTTGGACATGTTCTGGCCAATCACATGGCGCAAGTTGGAACCATAGACCCGCAGAATGCCGGTTCGGACGATGTGCGTGCCCCAGATCAACAAGGCCACGGCAGAAAGCAAATTGAGCAGGGTGAGCATACGGGCCCCCTGTGGTGGTAGCGCCCCAAAGGAGCAAGTTGACGGTGCCGCGCGACTTTCTACGTTGTGTACTTAAGCTGTAGTTGGCTAACGGTCTGGGCGCCAGCATCGCATAGCTAAAGAGGCGATTGAAACAAAACTGTCATGAAAACAATTTGATGCGGACAAAGAAAAAGGGACCCGAAGGTCCCCCCGCACTTCCTGTAAGAGCCCGTGTGCGGCGAGGGGATTTATCCACTCGCCACAACAAGCTCACGGCCACAAGTGTTACTGGCCCGGAATGTCCTTGCGCAGTTTCACCGGATCCTGCTGTTTTTTCTTTTTCGCCATCGCGGTGCGCATCTTGATGTTAATCGCTTCCACCGCCAGCGAGAACGCCATGGCGAAGTAGACGTAGCCTTTTGGCACGTGCACGTCCAAGGATTCGGCAATCAGCACGGTACCGACGATCAACAGGAACGACAGCGCCAGCATCTTCAGCGACGGGTGCTTGTCGATGAACTCGCTGATGGTGCCCGAAGCCCACATCATCACCAGCACAGCCACGATGATTGCCGCGACCATGACCGGAACGTGGGAGACCATGCCGACGGCGGTGATCACCGAGTCCAGCGAGAACACGATGTCGATGATCGCGATCTGGATGATGGTGTAGATGAAGCTGCCGCCCTTGCCCGAAGGCTCTTCATGGGTTTCGTCTTCACCTTCCAGCGCGTGGTACATCTCTTGCGAGCTCTTCCACAGCAGGAACAGACCACCGAAGAACAGGATCAGGTCGCGTCCGGAAATACCCTGGCCGAACACTTCGAACAGGTCTGCGGTGAGGCGCATGACCCAGGTGATCGACAGCAGCAACAGAATCCGCGTGATCATGGCCAGCGCCAGGCCGAAAATCCGGGTGCGCTGCTGCATGTGTTTGGGCATGCGGCTGACCAGGATCGAAATCATGATGATGTTATCGATACCCAGGACGATTTCCAGGGCGGTCAGGGTAAAGAAGGCAACCCAGATTTCAGGGTTGGTCAGCCATTCCATGTGTATTCCTTTGAGCGAGTGTTAAACCAGAACGGGCCCGGGCTTCAAACAGCAAAGCCTGGACCCGTTGTGGTGAGTCTTGGGCTTATAGAGTGCTGAACAGCGGAAAGATCCCCATCAGCAACGCGGCGACCAGTATGCACATGCACACCAGCACTGCCCATTTCAGGGTAAAGCGCTGATGGTCACCGAAGTCGATACCGGCCAGGGCCACCAACAAATAGGTCGATGGTACCAGCGGGCTCAGCAAGTGGACGGGCTGACCGACGATCGAGGCACGTGCCATTTCAACCGCGGTTATACCGTAATGACTGGCGGCTTCGGCAAGTACTGGTAACACGCCGTAATAAAATGCGTCGTTCGACATGAAGAACGTGAACGGCATGCTCACCAGCGCGGTGATCACGGCCAGGTACGGGCCGAGGAAATCAGGAATCACCGCCAGCAGGCTTTTCGACATCGCATCGACCATGCCGGTGCCCGACAGGATACCGGTGAAAATGCCCGCCGCGAAGATCAAACCGACCACCGCAAGTACGCTGCCAGCGTGAGCCGCGACGCGATCCTTCTGCTGTTGCAGGCAAGGATAGTTGACGATCATCGCGATACTGAACGCCACCATGAACAACACCGGCATCGGCAACAGACCGGCGATCAGGGTGCACATCAGGCCCAGGGTCAGGGCGCCGTTGAACCAGATCAACTTCGGACGACGGGCATCCGGGAATTGCGAAACACTGATTTCACTGTGGTCGATTTCATCGCCCACCAGGTGCAGTTCACCCAGACGCGCACGCTCGCGTTTGCCGTAGAAGTAGGCAATCGCCAGGATTGCCACCACGCCGAACGCCATCGCCGGAATCATCGGAACGAAAATGTCGGACGGGTCCACGTGCAGCGCACTGGCCGCACGGGCAGTCGGGCCGCCCCATGGCGTCATGTTCATCACGCCACCGGCGAGGATGATCAGGCCGGCCATGATCCGCGGGCTCATGCCGATGCGGCTGTAGAGCGGCAGCATGGCGGCCACGCAGATCATGTACGTGGTCGCGCCGTCACCGTCGAGGGAAACGACGAGCGCCAGTACGGCGGTGCCGACCGAAACCTTCAGCGGGTCGCCCTTGACCAGTTTGAGGATCTTGCGCACGGCCGGGTCGAACAGGCCGGAGTCGATCATCAGGGCGAAGTAGAGAATGGCGAACATCAGCATCACGCCGGTCGGCGCAAGCTTGGTGATGCCTTCGAGCATCATCGGGCCGATCTTCGGCGCAAAACCGCCGAACAGGGCAAAGACGATCGGGATGATGATCAGGGCGATCAGCGCGGACAGGCGCTTGGTCATGATCAGGAACATGAACGTGATGACCATGGCGAAGCCAAGGAAAGTCAGCATGGGAATACTCCAGGCGTAGCGCGGCTAGGGAATGGGCGAACCGGGTGGGTCAGCGCAGAACGGGAAGCACGAGGCGTACGGGCGGAGTTGCAGCGAAGCGGCGGGTTGCAAAGGACATCAGGGTCACCATTGTTGTTGTTAAATGGGCTGTGCGAGCGATAAAACACTGGCATTGGCCGACCGGTCTGTTGCCGGTAGTGGGGCGATCCTAATCGGGGAAGCTTTCACCGAGCTTTCGCTGATGAAAGCATTGATGGGATGTACAACCGGTCGTCGGGCCGGGGCAGGGAGGGAGACCGGGTTGGGGCCATCGCGAGCAAGCCGGTCTCACTCCCACATTGAAATGAGTTCTCTGTGTGGAGCGGGCTGCCCGCGATGGCGTCCGTGATATCGCAACAGGAGGAAAGGTCATGAGCGACATTCACACCGGCGGCTGCCACTGCGGACATCTGCGCTATCAATTCAGCGGCCCCTTGCGCGACATCGCCCACTGTCACTGCTCGATTTGCCGAAGGGTCAGCGGCGGGATCGTGACCACCTGGATCACCGTGCCCGCGTCCGCCTTCGAGTGGGTGAAAGGCACACCGGCGCAGTACGCCTCGTCTTCCAGCTGCATACGCTATTTCTGCCCGACCTGTGGGGCTCAGATTGCGTTGGTCACGCAGCTCAGTCCCGAGAGCATCGACCTGACCATCGCCACCCTCGATCATCCTGAGCAGGCCCCGGCGGAGCGGCACATCTGGACCGACAGCCGTCTGCCGTGGCTGCATCTGGACGAGCACTTGCCGGGTGAAGCCGAAGAAACCCTGTGATCAAAAAACAGACAGGTCCAGTGGCCGGATCGCGCCCATCCAGATTGCATGTTCCGTGTGGTCAAGCAGATCGTCGCCGGTGTCCGGGTGCAGGAACACCACCAGTCCCTTGCGGTTGAGGGCCAACCACGGCAACACGTCGCCGATGAGCTCCGGCCCGAACGCCAACTGGCAGCTCCAGTCCGGGTGCGGACCCACCGGACGTTCGTGCACGCGGCCCATTTTCAGCGGGAACAGGTGCGCCGCTTGCTCACACAACGTGCGCGCCTGATCCATGTGGGCGGCATCGAAATACACATGGGCGTGATAGCCCTTGATCTGTTGCATCTGAATCCCTCTGAAACCCGGTCGAACCCTCACCGATTCCTGCAGGTCACACGCCATATACATAGGAAAGTGCGGAGTCCAGCCATGAAAAATGCCGAAACCCCAGTGGTAAAAGTGGTGCTGTATGGTGCCATGAGTAGCCTGGGCAGTGCGCTGATGGCTGAAATGCTGCGGCGCCAACATGAAGTGATCGCGATTCTCGACGACCTGACGGCGCTGGCACCACGCCCCGGTCTGCGCACCAAGACCGGTGATCTGTTTGATGCCGAGCGAGTCAAGCAAAGCGTAGCGGGCTGCTCGGCCGTTATCTGTCTACTGGATGCACCCGGGTTACCGTTTAATAGCGAGCACGTAGAAAAATCCATCCTGCTAGGTCCGGTTGAACAAGTACTGGCGGTCGATGCACTTGTCGATGGCATGGAGGCCGCCGGCATCGCCAGACTGTTTCTGGTGGGCGACTTCGAGGTGCTGGACGATCCGCAGATCGAGGATCAACTGCAACGCCACGCCGCCGAGGAAATCCGCGAGGCGCTGCAAGGCAGTGCGTTGCACTGGACGATGGTCAATGCGCCACGCGGCGTTGCCGGGCTGACAATCGAGCACTTCAGTCAAGTCAGCAGCAGCCTGGAACCAGGGCTGGCCGAACCCCTTCAGCGGTTGAGCCGCGTCGCGGTGGGGATTGCCGATGAGTTGCACTTGAATCTGCATGTTGGCGAACACGTTAATTTCATCGCGACTTCATAGCAGTAAAAGATCGCAATCGAAGGCAGCGCCTACCTTGGAATGTGTTCCCAGGTAGGCGCTACCGAAGGCTGCGATCTTTTAACTTTCACACCGCAATCGAAGGCAACGGCAGACCATTGAGCGATTGCGCGTTGCTGGCCTGCTCGGCCATTAACCAGTCCACAAACTGTTGAATCAATGCCCCGCGCCGTTTGCGCTGCGGCAGGACCACGTAATAACCCAGCCGGGACATCACCGTGTCAGCAATCGGTCGACACAACAAACCTTGCGCGAGCAAGTTATCCACAAGGTGCCGCCAGCCAATCGCCACTCCCTGGCCGCCAATCGCCGCTTGAATCAGCAGGGTGTAATTGTCGAACCGCAGTTGTCCGGGCGCTGGCGCCGACGTGATCCCTAACTCGCGAAACACGCCGCTCCAGTCGAACCAGTTGCTGCTGTTTTCGCCGCGCAGGTGCAGCAGCGGAAATTCCAGCAGCGACTGTGCAGGCAAGGGCAGGGCACGATCCTTCAACAGCAGCGGACTGCACACCGGAAACACTTCTTCGCTGAACAGCCAGTGGCTTTCGCCCTGCTTGAAACGCCCGTCGCCAAACAGCACCGCCACATCAATGTCGGTGCGCAGCATATTGAGGCTGCGCTCGCTGGTGACCAGGCTGACGTCCACTTGCGGATTGGCGGCATGAAAGCGGTGCAGACGGGGCATCAGCCAATAGGCGGCGAAGGCGAAATCGGTGGCCACCTGCAATACTTCATGCTGATGCTGTGCACTGATTGCGCTCAACCCTGCGTCGATATTCTGCAAACCGAGCTGAACTTGCTCAAAAAGAATCGTCCCAGCCTCGGTCAGCTCAATGCCGCGATAAATGCGATCGAACAGCCGGGTGGCGAGCTGATCTTCCAGTCGTTTGATCTGCTGACTGATGGCCGGTTGCGTGGTGCCCAGTTCAACCGCGGCAGCGGTGAAGCTGCGCTGGCGCGCCGCGGCTTCAAAGGCACGGAGCAGATCAAGGGACAAATCACCCAGAGCGTCATACATAAGCTGTGCTTATCCTAGTCATTGCCTGGCATGGGCTTTACCACAAAGAGCATGGACTCCATGCTCGATCACAGCACTCTCGCATAAATATTCACTATGGAATGCCGCGATCACATGAAGCGCAAGAATATTCTTTTCATCATGGCCGATCAGATGGCCGCGCCAATGTTGCCGTTCTACGGTCCTTCGCCGATCAAACTCCCCAATCTCAGCCGCCTCGCCGCCGAAGGCGTGGTGTTCGACGCCGCCTATTGCAACAGCCCACTTTGCGCGCCGTCGCGTTTTACCCTGGTCAGCGGTCAGTTGCCGAGCAAGATCGGCGCTTATGACAACGCGGCGGATTTCCCTGCTGATGTACCGACCTATGCCCACTACCTGCGGCGCCTCGGTTACCGAACCGCACTGTCCGGCAAAATGCACTTCTGCGGCCCGGACCAGCTCCACGGTTACGAAGAACGCCTGACCAGCGACATTTACCCGGCCGACTACGGTTGGGCGGTGAACTGGGATGAACCGGACGTGCGTCCGACCTGGTATCACAACATGTCGTCGGTGCTGCAAGCCGGGCCGTGCGTGCGTACCAATCAACTGGATTTCGACGAAGAGGTGGTGTTCAAGGCCCAGCAATACCTGTTCGATCACATCCGCGAAGATGGCGATCAGCCGTTCTGCCTGACCGTGTCGATGACTCACCCACACGATCCGTACACGATTCCCAAGGCGTTCTGGGATATGTATGACGATGCGGACATCCCGTTGCCCCAGACGCCGTCGCAAACCGAGCTCGATCCGCACTCCCAGCGTTTGCTCAAGGTTTACGACCTGTGGGACAAACCGCTGCCTGTGGATAAAATCCGGGATGCGCGCCGTGCGTACTTTGGTGCATGCAGCTATATCGACAGCAATGTCGGCAAACTCCTGCAAACACTCGAAGAAACGGGGCTGATCAACGACACGATCATCGTCTTCTCCGGCGACCACGGTGATATGCTCGGCGAGCGCGGGCTCTGGTACAAAATGCACTGGTTCGAAATGGCCGCGCGCGTTCCCCTGTTGATAAGTGCGCCGGGACAGTTCGGCGCAGGGCGGGTCAGCGCAGCGGTATCCACCGCCGACCTGTTGCCGACGTTTGTAGAGTTGGCCGGTGGCTCGCTGGAGCCGGGCCTGCCACTGGATGGCCGCTCGCTGGTTTCGCACCTGCAAGGGCAGGGCGGTCACGACGAAGTCTTCGGCGAATACATGGCCGAGGGCACCATCAGCCCCTTGATGATGATTCGTCGCGGCGCCTACAAATTCATCTACAGCGAAGACGACCCATGCCTACTCTTCGACGTACACAACGACCCGCGTGAGCAGGAAGAACTCAGCCAATCGCCGCAACATCGGCCACTGTTCGAAGAGTTTCTGGCCGAAGCGCGGGCCAAATGGAACATCCCGGCGATACACCAGCAGGTGCTCGCAAGCCAGCGTCGCCGGCGCTTTGTCGCCGACGCGCTGACCATCGGCAAGCTGAAGAGCTGGGATCACCAGCCGCTGGTGGACGCCAGTCAGCAATACATGCGCAACCACATCGACCTCGACGACCTGGAGCGCAAAGCACGTTATCCACAACCCTGCCAAAACCAATAATGTTAAGGGGAAGTCCATGCAAAAGTTATCCACAGTACTGACGGTCGGGCTGCTGGCCCTGGGCAGTGCATCGGCGTATGCCGATCAGAGCTGCGAGACGGTGAAAATGGCCGACCCTGGCTGGAGCGACATCGCCGCAACCAACGCCATCACCGGGTTTCTGCTGGACGGCATGGGCTACAAGCCCAAAGTCGACACCCTCGCGGTGCCGATTACCTTTGGCGGCTTGAAGGATGGTCAGGTTGACGTGTTCCTGGGTAACTGGATGCCTGCGCAGCAGGGTTTCTACGACAAGTTCGTGGCCACCGGCGACGTCACGCAACTGGCGAAGAACCTCGATGGCACCGAGTTCACCCTGGCTGTTCCGGATTATGTGTGGGACGCGGGTGTGCATAACTTTGCCGACCTGAACAAGTTCGCCGACAAATTCGACAAGAAGATCTACGGCATCGGTTCCGGAGCCCCGGCGAACATTTCACTGCAAGAAATCATCAAGAAGAACGACTTCGACATGGGTCAGTGGAAACTCGTCGAGTCCAGCGAACAGGCAATGCTGGCCGAAGTGTCTCGTGCCGTGAAGAAGCAGAAGTTCGTGACCTTCCTCGGCTGGACGCCGCACCCGATGAACGTGCAGTTGAAAATGCATTACCTGAAAGGTGGCGAGAAATACTTCGGCGATACCGGCAGCGTTCACACGCTGACCCGCAAAGGTTATGCACAGGCCTGCCCGAATGTCGGCAAATTGCTCACCAACCTGAGTTTCACTCAGGAAATGGAAAACAGCATCATGGCGGACGTGGTGAACAAGAAGGTCAGCAATGCCGATGCAGCAAAAGCGTGGATCAAGGCTAATCCGGCGGTGCTGGACAAGTGGCTGGATGGCGTGAAGACCGTGGACGGGAAGGATGCGTTGCCGGCAGTGAAAGCCAAGTTGTAAGCATGATCTGTGGCGAGGGAGCTCGCTCCCGCTCGGGTGCGAAGCGCCCGCAGATGTCTAGGGCTGCTTTGCAGCCCAGCGGGAGCAAGCTCCCTCACCACAATGATCGCGTCGTCCTGTTACCCTGCGCAAAACCCCCGACCGAGAGGACCCATGGCCCTTCCCAGCCGCCATTCACTCTTTCCCTTCCTCACGTGGTTGCCCCGGCAAACCCGCGCCAGCGTCGGCCGTGACCTGATTGTCGGCCTCAGCGGCGCCATTCTCGCGTTGCCGCAATCCATTGCCTACGCGCTGATTGCCGGTCTCCCACCGGAATACGGCTTGTACGCGGCGATCATCCCGGTGCTGATTGCCTGTCTTTGGGGATCGTCGTGGCATCTGATCTGCGGCCCTACGGCGGCCATTTCGATTGTCCTGTACGCCAGCGTCAGTCCTCTGGCCGTTCCCGCGTCCAAGGACTACATCACGCTGATCCTGCTTCTGACGCTCCTCGCCGGTATTTTCCAGTGGCTGCTGGGTTTGCTGCGATTCGGCGCGCTGGTAAATTTTGTCTCGCACTCGGTCGTGCTCGGTTTCACGCTTGGCGCCGCGGTAGTGATTGCCATCGGTCAAATACCCAATCTGCTGGGGCTGGACGTGCCCAACCAAGCCACGGCACTGGACAGTTTTATGATGCTGTTCAGGCATCTCGGCGAGGTAGACCAACCTTCGCTGGTGCTGGGCCTGGCAACTGTCGTCGTGGGGGTGACGCTGAAACTGCTGTTGCCGCGCTGGCCAACGCTATTGATCACCCTGGTCCTGAGCGGATTACTGGTATGGCTCTGGCCAACGATGTTTGGTCACGTGCAGTTGGTCAGCGCGTTTGTCGGGCGCCTGCCGCCCTTCAGCCCGTTGCCGCTGGACCTTGATCTGATCCTGCGTCTGTTGCCCAGCGCCGTGGCGGTCGGGATGCTCGGGCTGGTGACGAGTCTGTCGATTGCCCGCTCCTTGTCGGCGCGGTCGCAGCAGTTGCTCGATGCGAATCAGGAAGTTCGCGCCCAAGGCTTGTCGAACATTGTCGGGGCGTTTTTTTCCGGCTCGCTGTCAGCCGGGTCCTTCACACGCTCGGGACTGAGTTACGAAGCGGGTGCCTGCTCGCCGCTGGCCGGGGTTTTTTCGGCGATGTGGGTGGCGCTGTTCGCGATCTTCGGCGCCCATCTGATTGCGCATATTCCGATTCCGGCCATGGCCGGCAGCATTCTGTTGATCGCTTGGGGATTGATCGACCATCGCGGCATTCGCGCGTTGCTGCGGGTCAGCCGCGCCGAGTTCGTGGTGATGGCGCTGACCTGTATCGCCACGCTGTTGCTGGAGTTGCAGACGGCGATTTATGCCGGAGTGCTCGCGTCCCTGTTTTTCTACCTCAAGCGCACCTCACAACCTCGTGTGCAGCACTGGCGCGACGGCGATGAAGACATTCTGCGGGTCGGCGGGTCGATCTTCTTCGGCGCCAGCCATTACCTGCAAGTGCGCCTGCAACGGATGCACGGCGCGCGCGTGGTGATCGAGGCGCAGCACATCAACTTCATCGACTATTCGGGTGTGGAAATGCTGCACCAGGAAGCGCGACGGCTGCGTAAGCAGGACCGCAGCCTGACCTTGCGCGGTGCGCGGCCGCCGGTGGTGGAGGAGTTGAGGAAGCTCGAAGGCGCGGAGAAATGCCCGATCCGGTTTGAAGACTGAAACACCGCTTTTTGGACAACCAAATACCTGTGGCGAGGGTGCTTGCTCCCGCTAGGGAGCGAAGCGCCCTCCAGATATCAGGGCTGCTTCGCACCCCAGCGGGAGCAAGCTCCCTCGCCACAAAAGCCTAAAGTGTCAGTTGGCGGCGCAGTTCGGCCAGCACCGGCGCCGTGTCCGGGCGCACGCCACGCCACAGGAAGAAAGCTTCTGCTGCTTGTTCAGCGAGCATCCCCAGGCCATCCATCGACACTGCCGCGCCTTGTTCCGTAGCCCAGCGGCAGAACGAGGTCGGCTCCTTGCCGTACATCATGTCGTAGCAAACGGTCTTGCCCGGCTCGATCAAACTGCTGGCAATCGGCGGTACATCGCCTGTCAGGCTGGCGGACGTCGCGTTGATGATCAGGTCCACCGGCTCTTGCAGCCAATCGAAACCGCTGGCTGACACCGGCCCCAGATCAGCGAACAACTCCGCCAGCAACTCGGCTTTATCCACCGTGCGGTTAGCAATGATCACCGAGGCCGGCTGCTCGGCCAGCAGGGGCTCAAGCGCGCCGCGCACTGCGCCACCGGCACCGAGCAGCAGGATGCGTTTGCCCTTGAGACTGAATCCGGCGTTGACCGTCAGATCCCTTACCAGCCCGGCGCCATCGGTGTTGTCGCCCAGCAGTGTGCCATCGGCGAGTTTGCTCAGGGTGTTCACCGCACCGGCGCGCTGCGCTCGCGCCGTCAAACTGTGCGCCAGGCGAAACGCTTCTTCCTTGAACGGAACCGTCACGTTCGCCCCGCGACCTTCAAGGAAAAACTCCCGGGCAAAGTCGGAAAAATCATCAAGCGGTGCCAGCGAAGTGCTGTAGTCCAGTTGCTGAGCGGTCTGCTCGGCGAACAGACGATGAATCATTGGCGACTTGCTGTGGCTAATCGGGTTACCGAATACGACGTAACGGTCCATCAGGATTCCTCGTTCAGGCCTTGGCCAACCAATCGCGATCTTGCAGGAAGTACTCGGTCAGGCGCGCTTCTTCGCTGCCCGGCTCGGCTTTCCAGTCATAGCTCCAGCGAACCTGCGGCGGCAGCGACATGAGGATCGACTCGGTACGCCCGCCCGATTGCAGGCCGAACAGCGTGCCACGGTCGTAAACCAGGTTGAATTCGACGTAACGGCCGCGGCGGAACTCCTGAAATTCGCGCTGTTTGGCGGTGAACGCATCGTTCTTGCGACGCTGCACGATCGGCAAGTAAGCGTCGATAAAAGCATCACCAATGGCGCGCATGAAGGCGAAGCTGGTGTCGAAGTCCCACTCGTTCAAGTCATCGAAGAACAGGCCGCCGATGCCGCGCGGTTCGTGACGATGCTTGATATGGAAATAGCTGTCGCACCAGGCTTTGTAGCGTGAATAGACATCCGGACCGAACGGCGCGCAAGCCTGCTCGGCGACACGGTGCCAGTGCACGCAGTCTTCTTCGTTGCCGTAATACGGGGTCAGGTCGAAGCCGCCACCGAACCACCAGACCGGCTCTTCACCTTCTTTTTCAGCGATGAAAAAGCGCACGTTGGCGTGGGAAGTCGGCACATGCGGGTTGTGCGGGTGAATCACCAGCGACACGCCCAGGGCCTCGAAGCCACGCCCGGCCAGTTCCGGCCGATGGGCGCTGGCGGACGGTGGGAGACCGCTGCCGAAGACGTGGGAAAAGTTGACGCCGCCCTTTTCGATGACAGCACCGTTCTCGATCACTCGCGTGCGACCGCCACCGCCGGCAGGGCGGGTCCAGGCGTCTTCGACGAACTGCGTGCCGCCGTCTTCGGCTTCCAGGGCAGCGCAAATGCGGTCTTGCAGGTCGAGCAGGTAGGCTTTTACGGCCTCGGTGCGGGTCGTCATGTCATCACCTTGAATCGGGCAAAACTACGCGGCGCTCCCTCGGAGCAGGGCCGACGCAAATGGGCGCGTAGCATAACATCGCAGATGGGCCTGCCGCAGTTGACGGGGATCAAGCTTAGGAGTCCGATAGAGGGCTTGGCGCTACTAATCCAAAAGCTAAGACCTATGGAGAGTTCTGATGGCAAAGCGTATCCAGTTCCGCACCCATGGCGGCCCCGAAGTACTCGAGTATGTGGATTACCAGCCCGCCGAACCCGGCCCGCAGCAAGTTCGCGTTACCAACAAGGCCATCGGCCTGAACTTCATCGACACTTACTTCCGTAGTGGCCTCTATGCGCCACCCGCCTTGCCGTCGGGCGTGGGTTCGGAAGGTGCCGGCGTGGTCGAGGCGGTGGGCAGTGAAGTCACCCGCTTCAAGGTCGGTGACCGCGTGGCTTATGGCAGCGGTCCGTTGGGCGCCTACAGCGAAGTTCACGTGTTGCCGGAGGCCAATCTGGTGCACCTGCCAGACGCGATCAGCTTTGAACAAGCGGCAGGGGTCATGCTCAAAGGCCTGACCGTGCAGTACTTGCTGCGTCAGACCTATGAACTCAAGGGCGGCGAAACTATTTTGTTTCACGCCGCTGCCGGTGGTGTCGGCTCCCTGGCCTGCCAATGGGCCAAGGCCCTGGGCGTGAAGTTGATCGGCACGGTCAGCTCGCCGGAAAAAGCCGCACTGGCGAAGGACAACGGTGCGTGGGCGACCATCGATTACAGCCATGAAAACGTCGCACAGCGCGTACTGGAATTGACCGATGGCAAAAAAGTCCCGGTGGTGTACGACGGCGTCGGCAAGGACACTTGGCTCACCTCGCTGGACAGCGTGGCGCCTCGGGGTCTGGTCGTGAGTTTTGGCAACGCATCGGGCGCGGTGGATGGGGTGAACCTGGGGATTTTGGCGGCGAAAGGGTCGTTGTACGTGACCCGGCCGACACTGGCGACCTACGCCAACAACGCCGAAAACCTGCAGCGGATGGCGGATGAGCTGTTCGAAATGATCATCAGCGGGAAGTTGAAGGTGGAGATCAGCCAGAAGTACTCACTGGCTGATGCGGCGAAGGCGCAGACCGAGTTGTCGGCGCGCCGGACTACCGGTTCGACTGTTCTGCTGCCTTGAGGACGCCTTCTCGGGCAAGCCCTCTTCCACAGGTACAGCGTCGTACACAAGTCATGTGAACAACCGGAATCCTGTGGGAGCTGGCTTGCCAGCGATGAACGATGACTCGGTCTCAATCCGGGCGGATGACGTTACCGGTCGCCAGGTCGCGAATCACGCTCGGATTCTTGCGCCCACCGAGGTTGCCTCCGAGGATGAAATCAATCTGCCCCCGGAAATACTGCTCCACGCGAAGCCGCGTCCGCGCCGCTGGCCGTCCTTGAGGGTTAGCGGATGTAGAAACCAGTGGCCCGACCACCGCGCACAAATCCCGCACCAACGGATGATCGCTGACCCGCAACGCCACCGTCTCGTGCACACCCGTAATCCACTGCGGCAGCATATTCTGATGCGGCACCAACCAGGTATTCGGCCCGGGCCAGGTGCTGGCCATGCGATCCATCCACAGCTCAGGGAAGTCCTCGAAGAGAAAATCGAACTGGCGAATGTTGTCGGCGACCAGAATCAGGCCCTTCTCCACCGACCGGCCCTTGAGCATCAGCAGACGCTCTACCGCTTCTTCGTCCCACGGGTCGCAACCCAGGCCCCAGACCGCCTCGGTTGGATAGGCAATCACCGCCCCTGCGCGAATGGCTTGCGCTGCTTGTTGCACACGCCAACTATTGACCATGAAAAACTCTCCGGAATAAGGCTCTGCGCAGTTTACCGATCTTCCTTGTAAAACCTAGCTCACCCGCGCAAACCAGCGTCCGCTTTCGCAGACTGCCCGGCCGTCCATTTCCAGCTCCGTCAACGCCGCCAGCACTTTGGGCAGGGTCCAGCCGCTGCTGTCTGCCAACGCTTCACTGGTCTGCGGCGCCGCATGCAAAAGCATCAGCAGTGGATGAGTCACCGATGGCGTCTCGGTGGACAACGGCAACTGTTGCCAGCCGCGCAAGCCTTCGAGGATATGCTCGATGGTTTCCACCAATACCGCACCGTCACGGATCAGCTGATGACAGCCACGGGCACCGGGATGGTGAATCGACCCCGGAATGGCATACACCTCACGACCTTGCTCCGCCGCCAGCCGCGCGGTGATCAATGAACCACTGGCGACACTGGCCTCCACCACCAGCACGCCGAGGGACAAACCGCTGATGATCCGGTTGCGCCGGGGAAAGTTGCTGGCGGTGGGCCCTGCGTCCAGCGGGAACTCGGAAAGCACCGCACTGCCCGACGCAATCATGGCGTCCGCCAGTCTCCGGTTGCGCTGTGGATAAAACTTTTCAAGTCCCGTGCCAAGTACACCGACCGTTCGCCCGCCCACGTCCAGAGCGGCCTGGTGCGCGGCGGCATCGATGCCCAGCGCCAGACCGCTGGTGATGACAAAACCGGCGCTGGCCAGACTCCGGGAAAACGCCGCAGCGGTGTCCATGCCCGGTCGCGAGGCGCGGCGACTGCCGACCATCGCCAGTTGTGGCTTTTCCAGAATCCCCGGATCGCCCGCCACGAATAACAGCGGCGGCGCGTCGCTGATTTCCGCCAGCAATGCCGGGTAGTCAGGCTGGTCCCACATCAGTAAATGCTGGCCCGGACGCTCTAGCCAGGCCAATGCGTGGCTTGCGCCATCGCGAATTTCGCTCGAGCGCCTGGCCTCTGAACACGCAAACGGCAAACCCAATGCACGCCAGGCACTGGCCGGCGCGCTGATGGCTTTGGACGCCGAGCCAAAGGCTTCAAGCAATTTCTTGAAACGCGCAGGGCCGAGTTCCGGCAAACGATGCAGGCGTAAACGAGCTTCCAGTTCCGCAGGTGAAACCGGTGTTAAAGCAGACAGCGACATGGATCATCCTTGATCGTTATGAGCCCCGTTCAAACGGGAATAAGCTGTGGATAACTCTGTTGGTAACTTGTGGAGCCTGCTTACGGATTTCGCACTTTGTCCATCACCGCCAACGAGCGCGATGCGTTGAGCACCAGCCCGTAGCTGAGCTTGTCGTAGGTACGGAAAACCATCAGCAAACCGGCGCGTTCATCAGGAATCTTCAGCGGCTGGCCGGTGATCCGGTCACGCACGGTTTCGCCGGTTTTCATCACCACCAGCACGTTGCCTTCGGCCAGGCCATCACGCTGCCCCTTGTTCAGCGTGACAACATCCATCGCGCCAATCTGAGTAACCCCGCGCGGCACGTCGATGATCAGCCCGTTTATGTCGGTTGTTGGCGCGCTGGGCATGAAGGTCGAGTTGATGGATCGTTCTTCAGTGCTGAACAAACGGTCGCCAAGACGCACTTCCTGAGTCGTGCGCTGCAGGGCGAGGGTAGCGACATCGCCCTCAGTGGCCACGATTTCGCCGCCCCCGATGTCGTCCGCGTTGATCCCCAGGAACTCTTTACTGTCGGGGTCGGTGTAGACCTTGCCCTGGCGGAAGATGCCGTAAACCGGCTGGCTCGGGTCGAACTGGCCACGGGCGAAGATCCGGTCACCGGTACCGCTGAGCACCCGTTCGGCATCGCCCGCGACGATATAAGGCGCCTTGTCGAAATCCTCCACCTTGTCGACGATGCGGTTACTCAGCAGGAAGCTGTTGATGGCTTGCAGCGGAATACTCGGGATGGCATCCGCCACCGGCGAGCTGCGCACCCGTGGAGAGAGCTTGATAGTGCCCCTGGATTCCCCGCGATTGAGCGTCAGACGCGGCTGGCCATTGACGTAGACCAGCGACAGTACATCGCCGGGGTAGATGAGATTGGGGTTCTGGATCTGCGGATTGGCCTGCCAGAGCTCAGGCCATTTCCACGGCTCACGGAGGTATTTTCCGGAGATGTCCCAAAGTGTGTCACCCGTGACAACGGTGTATTGCTGTGGAAAACCTTCCCTGAGTTGCACTTGCCCGTGCGCCAAACCGGCCGAGGCCAGAAGGAGCAAGGCGAGTAGTGATTTCCTCATGCGGTGAATCCCTTTATTATGTGCGTTCGCGTGAAACGCCAGAGCCCTCGTGGCTCGCTCCGGATTCTTGCCAAAAAGAAAAAGGAGCTACGCTTCACAACGGTAGCCTGCATCTCCGGACCTGCCAGGCCATCGACCCCGACTTTACCTCAGACGTGCAGCAATCAAGCTTATGGCCATTTTAGACATCCTCGAATTTCCCGACTCGCGTCTGCGCACTATCGCCAAACCTGTGGCCGTAGTGGACGACGAAGTGCGCCAGTTGGTCGATGATATGTTTGAAACAATGTATGAAGCGCCAGGCATCGGCCTCGCCGCGACCCAGGTCAACGTGCACAAACGTATCGTCGTGATGGACCTCTCCGAAGACCGCAGCGAACCGCGGGTGTTCATCAACCCCGAGTTCGAGTCCCTGACCGACGAGATGGAGCAATACCAGGAAGGCTGCCTCTCGGTGCCGGGCTTCTACGAAAACGTCGATCGCCCGCAGAAGGTCAAGGTCAAGGCCCTGGACCGCGACGGCCAGCCTTACGAACTGATCGCCGAAGGCCTGCTCGCAGTGTGCATCCAGCACGAATGCGACCACCTCAACGGCAAATTGTTCGTCGACTACCTGTCGAACCTCAAACGCGACCGAATCAAGAAGAAACTGGAAAAGCTCCATCGCCAGAACGCTTGATGCCCTCCTTTCAAAGGCTTGCTGCGGCAAGCCTTTTTCTTTTCAGAGATTGTTCCCATGACTGAGCCACTGCGCATCGTCTTTGCCGGCACCCCGGAATTCGCCGCCGAACACCTCAAGGCCCTGCTCGACAGCCCTTATGAGATCGCCGCGGTCTACACCCAACCGGACCGTCCGGCGGGCCGCGGGCAAAAGTTGATGCCAAGCCCGGTCAAGCAGTTGGCACTGGAAAACAACATCCCGGTGCTGCAACCGCCGACCCTGCGCAACGAAGACGCTCAGGCCGAGCTGGCCGCGCTGAAGCCGGATTTGCTGGTGGTGGTCGCTTATGGCCTGATCCTGCCGCAAGTGGTGCTGGATATCCCGCGCCTGGGTTGTATCAACAGCCACGCATCATTGCTGCCACGCTGGCGCGGGGCGGCGCCGATCCAGCGTGCCGTCGAAGCCGGCGACAGAGAAAGCGGCGTGACCGTGATGCGCATGGAACTGGGCCTCGACACCGGGCCGATGCTGCTGAAAGTCACCACGCCGATCAGTGCTGAAGACACTGGCGGCAGCCTTCATGACCGTCTGGCGAAAATCGGTCCACCGGCAGTATTACAAGCCATCGCCGGCCTCGCTGCCGGCACCCTGGAAGGCGAAGTGCAGGATGACACCCTCGCCACTTACGCTCACAAATTGAACAAGGACGAAGCGCGCATTGACTGGAACCGGCCGGCCATTGAGCTCGAACGTCTGGTTCGCGCCTTCAATCCCTGGCCGATCACCCACAGCACACTGAACGGCGAAGCACTGAAAGTGCTGGCCGCGAATCTCGCTGAAGGGCAGGGCGCTCCAGGGGAAATCCTCAGCGCCAGCAAGGACGGTCTGATCGTTGCGTGCGGTGCGCAGGCCCTTTGCCTGACCCGCCTGCAATTGCCCGGCGGCAAGGCGCTGAACTTCAGCGATTTGTTCAACAGCCGTCGTGAGAAATTTGCCGTCGGCACCGTCCTCGGTCAAACGGCGGACGCTCAATGAATCCACGTCTGGCTGCCGCCAAGGCACTTGCTGCTGTTCTTAACGGAAAAGCCTCACTCAACAGTTCGCTGCCGACACAAATGGACAAGGTTGAAGACCGTGATCGCGGCTTCACCCAGGACCTGGCGTTCGGCACGGCGCGCTGGCAACCCCGTTTGTCGGCGCTGGCGGCCAAGCTGCTGCAGAAACCCTTCAAGGCTGCGGACGCCGATGTCGAGGCGCTGCTGCTCGTCGGCCTCTACCAACTGCTTTACACCCGCGTCCCGGCCCATGCCGCCATCGGCGAAACCGTCGGCTGTGCCGACAAGCTGAAAAAACCGTGGGCCAAGGCATTGCTGAACGCCGTATTGCGCCGCGCCCAACGTGAAAGCGAAGCGCTGCTGGCCGAACTGGAACATGACCCGGTGGTGCGCACGGCGCACCCGCGCTGGCTGCAAAAATCCCTGAAAGCCTTCTGGCCTGAGCAATGGGAAGCCATTTGCGCGGCGAACAACGCGCATCCGCCGATGATTCTGCGGGTCAACCGTCGCCATCACACTCGCGATGCCTACTTGCAGTTGCTGACCGAAGCGGGCATCGCCGCCACGCCATGTGTCTACAGCCAGGACGGCATCATTCTCGACGCCGCTGCCGATGTGCGCAGCCTGCCGGGCTTCGCTGAAGGCTGGATCAGCGTGCAGGACGAAGCGGCGCAACTGGCCGCTGATCTGCTGGACCTGGCGCCGGGGCAACGGGTGCTCGACGCGTGCTGCGCACCGGGCGGCAAAACGTGCCACATCCTTGAAGCCGAGCCTGCATTGGCCGGCGTCGTCGCCGTAGACCTGGAAGCCAAACGTCTGGTGCGCGTACGTGAAAACCTCGCACGCCTGGGCCTGAACGCCGAACTGATCGCCGCCGACGGTCGCGACACCGCAACCTGGTGGGACGGCAAACCCTTCCAGCGCATCCTCCTTGACGCGCCATGCTCGGCCACCGGCGTGATCCGTCGTCACCCGGACATCAAGCTGACGCGCCAACCGGATGACATCGCCGCGCTGGCGGTGCTGCAAGGCGAATTGCTCGATGCCATGTGGATAACTCTGGAGGTCGGCGGGATTCTGCTTTACGCCACCTGCTCCACGTTGCCGACCGAGAACACCGAAGTCATCGAAGCCTTCCTCGCCCGCACGCCGGGCGCCCGTGAGCTGGACCTCGCCACAACGGCCGGGATCAAGCAGCCCCATGGTCGCCAGTTGCTGGCCCAGGAAGGCGGCCACGACGGGTTCTACTACGCCAAGCTGATCAAGATCGCCGCCGCGCGCGGTTAACCGGTTTTTAAGGGAGTGACTGGATGAAAATCATCATCCTCGGAGCAGGGCAGGTCGGTGGTTCGCTGGCGGAACACTTGGCCAGCGAGGCCAACGACATCACCGTGGTCGACACCGACGGCGAACGCCTGCGCGATCTCGGCGACCGGCTGGACATCCGCACCGTGCAGGGCCGCGGCTCGCTACCGACGGTGCTGCGTCAGGCCGGCGCGGACGACGCCGACATGCTGGTCGCGGTGACCAACAGTGACGAAACCAACATGGTGGCCTGTCAGGTTGCCCATACCCTGTTCCACACCCCGACAAAAATCGCCCGGGTCCGCGAAGCAGCGTACCTGACGCGCTCCGAGCTGTTCGATAACGAAGCGATTCCGGTGGATGTGCTGATCAGCCCGGAACAAGTGGTCACCAACTACATCAAGCGCCTGATCCAGCATCCGGGCGCGCTTCAAGTGATCGACTTCGCCGAAGGCAAAGCGCAGCTGGTCGCAGTGAAGGCTTACTACGGCGGACCGCTGGTGGGTCAGCAACTGCGTCAGTTGCGCGAGCACATGCCGAACGTCGAAACACGCGTTGCGGCGATTTTCCGGCGTGACCGGCCGATACTGCCCCAGGGCGATACGGTGATCGAGGCCGACGACGAAGTCTTTTTCATCGCCGCCAAGGCGAATATTCGCGCAGTGATGAGCGAAATGCGCCGCCTCGACGAAAGCTACAAGCGCATCGTGATCGCCGGTGGCGGGCAGATCGGCGAGCGTCTGGCCGAGGCCATCGAAAGCCGTTATCAGGTGAAGATCATCGAGATGAACCCGGCCCGCTGCCGCCATCTCTCCGACACCCTCGACAGCACCGTGGTCCTGCAGGGCAGCGCCTCCGACCGCGATTTGCTGATGGAGGAGAACATCGCCGACGCCGACATCTTCCTCGCCCTGACCAACGACGACGAAGCCAACATCATGTCGTCGCTACTGGCAAAGCGCCTGGGCGCGAAGAAGGTGATGACGATCATCAACAACCCGGCCTACGTCGATCTGATTCAGGGCGGCGACATCGACATCGCCATCAGCCCGCAACTGGCGACCATCGGCACCTTGCTGGCTCACGTACGGCGTGGCGATATCGTCAGCGTGCACTCGTTGCGTCGCGGCGCGGCGGAGGCCATCGAGGCGATCGCCCATGGCGATGAGAAATCGAGCAAGGTGATTGGCAAGGCTATCGAAAACATTGGACTGCCGCCGGGTACGACGATTGGCGCGATCATTCGCGATGAAGAAGTGATCATTGCCCACGACGACACGGTGATCGAGGCGGGTGACCATGTGATTCTGTTCCTTGTGGATAAGAAGCATATTCGCGATGTGGAGAAGTTGTTCCATGTGGGGCTTAGCTTCTTCTGATCCGAAGGTGGTTTCGAACTTCACCCAATAACCCAAGGTGTCCCCCATGATTGAATCCCTGGAAAAAATGCTCGCCAAGGGTGTGGATAACTCATTGCTGCGCTTCGGCCTGGGCAAGGGCTACCTGGATCTTGGGGAAAACGCCAAGGCCGCCGAACATTTTCAGCGTTGCGTCGAGTTCGATCCGAAGTATTCAGCGGCGTGGAAACTGTTGGGCAAGGCGCATTTGGCGTTGGCCGACTATCCGGCCGCACGCCAGGCGTGGGAGCAGGGTCTGGAAGCTGCTCGTGCTCACGGCGACAAGCAGGCGGAAAAGGAGATGACGGTGTTTCTGAAGAAGCTGGAGCGTCAGGCGCCCTGATTAGAGATAGCGCAGGCCAATACCGTCGGCGTCCACCAACACCACTTCCATGCGCACCCGCGGCGCCCCTGTGGGTAAATCCTGCACCTGACCATACACCACGGCGCCTTTAGGCAACGCAGACAAACCCGGATGCTTGACGTAGACGCCCGTGGTCGAGAGGTTGCGGGTTTGGCCCAGGCATTCGCCAAAGCTTTCATGGCTGATTTTGATACGAAATGATTTTCTGTGTTCGGACATCTTCTGCGCCCTTTTCTGAACAGTTGTGGATAACCCTGATTGCGAGGTTATCCACAGATCGTGCCAATCCACTCAGTACCAGCGTTCTTCACCCGGTGGACGCTTCTTGAAGCGTTTCATGCTCCACATGTACTGGCTCGGATAAGCCCGCACGTAGCGTTCGACCACCTTGCTCATGGCCGCGCAGGACGTTTCGGTATCAGTGCTGTACATGGCCTCTGGCGCGGCTTCGAGGATCACTTTGTAGCCTGAGCCGTCCGGCAGGCGCAGGGCGTGCAGGAATACGCCGACGGCTTTGCCGCCAGCGAGCATGTTCGGTACAAACTTGCTGGTCAGGGCCTGGGTGGCGAAGAACGGCACGAAGATCCCGGCGGATTCGGACGGTTCAGGGTCAGCGGGGATGCCCACTGCACCACCTTTGCGCACTTCCTTGATGACACTGAGAATGCCTTCCTTGGTGGAAGCTGCAACCTTGTTACCCAGTTGCACCCGCTGCTTGCGCAGCAATTCATCCACCGCCTTCAACTTCGGCGGACGATAAAAAATGATCGGTTTGCACTGACTGCAATAGAAGTGGTTCAACACTTCCCAGTTGCCCAAGTGGCTGGTGATGCCCACGACACCTTTGCCAGAGGCGAGGGCGTCTTTCAAGACGTCGAGCCCTTCGACTTCACGCACCAGGTCAATGGAACGCTGCGCCGGCCAGATCCACGCGCACGCACTTTCGGTCAGCGATTTGCCGATGTCTTTCAGGCTCTGGCCGACCAGACGCTCGCGCTCGGCAGGGTCCATCTCGGGAAAGCACTTGGCCAGATTGATCCGCACCACGTCGCGGGAACGGTTAGGGGTTTTCCACATCACCCAGCCGATGGCCGAGCCAACCGCCTGCACTGCTCGCCAAGGAAGCAAGGCAAACAGCCGCAGAGCGCCTACCAGCAAGGCGCCTTTCAACTTATCCACAGGTCACTCCTGATCTTGTGCTGTGCGCGAGGCGGCTATTCTAACCGCCGATCGACAAGGTCGCGTAGCGATCGCAATCCCGGGTGTGGTCCATGACCATGCCCGAGGCCTGCATCAACGCGTAGCAAATGGTCGGGCCGACGAAGGTAAAGCCGGCTTTTTTCAGGCCTTTGCTCATCTCCACAGCGACCGGCGTGACCGCCGGCACTTCAGTGCGATCCTTGAAATGATTGATCACCGGTTGGCCACCCACGAAGGACCAGAGAAACGCCACCGGGTCCTCCAGCGCCAGCCAGGCCTGGGCATTGCGCCTGGCCGCATTGAGTTTGAGGCGATTGCGAATAATGCCGGGATCGAGCATCAATTCATCGATTTCAGCGTCGCTCATCTGCGCCACGCGCTGTACGTCAAAGCCGAACAGCACCTCGCGGTATCGCTCACGTTTACGCAACACGGTGATCCAGGAGAGGCCGGCCTGGAACCCTTCGAGCAAAAGCAACTCGAACAATCCCTGCGCATCGCGTAGCGGCGTGCCCCACTCCTGGTCGTGATAAGCCATGTACAGCGGATCTTCGGAACACCAAAAGCAGCGTGGCATAAGGCTCCAGGGGGCGTGCGCAGCAATGAATCGGGTATACTCCCGCTCTTTAAATCGCAGCCCAAGAAACAGGTGAATTTCGTGAGCCAGCCTACGCCAGCCGTGCGTACCTTCCAAGACTTGATCCTCGCCCTCCAGCAATACTGGGCCGAGCAAGGTTGCGTGGTACTTCAGCCCTACGATATGGAAGTAGGCGCCGGGACTTTCCACACTGCCACGTTTCTGCGCGCCATCGGCCCGGAAACCTGGAACGCCGCTTATGTGCAGCCCAGTCGTCGCCCAACTGACGGCCGCTACGGCGAAAACCCGAACCGCCTGCAGCACTACTACCAGTTCCAGGTAGTCCTGAAGCCGAACCCGGACAACTTCCAGGAACTGTACCTGGGCTCCCTCAAGCATGTCGGCCTGGACCCGCTGGTCCACGACATTCGCTTCGTCGAAGACAACTGGGAATCGCCGACGCTCGGCGCCTGGGGTCTGGGCTGGGAAGTCTGGCTGAACGGCATGGAAGTGACACAGTTCACTTACTTCCAGCAAGCGGGCGGCATCGAGTGCTACCCGGTAACCGGCGAGATCACCTACGGTCTCGAGCGTCTGGCCATGTACCTGCAGGGCGTGGACTCGGTCTACGACCTGGTCTGGGCTGATGGTCCGTTCGGCAAGGTGACCTACGGCGACGTGTTCCACCAGAACGAAGTGGAGCAATCGACCTACAACTTCGAACACGCCAACGTCGAGAAGCTGTTCGAACTGTTCGACTTCTACGAAAGCGAAGCCAAGCGCCTGATCGAACTCGACCAGCCGCTGCCGTTGCCGAGCTACGAAATGGTGTTGAAGGCCTCCCACACCTTCAACCTGCTGGATGCGCGCCGGGCGATCTCGGTGACTGCGCGTCAGCAATACATTCTGCGTGTGCGCACCCTGGCGCGTTCCGTTGCGCAAGCCTACCTGCTGGCTCGCGCCAAGCTGGGCTTCCCGATGGCGACCCCGGACCTGCGTGATGAAGTACTGGCCAAGCTGGAGGCTGCACAATGAGTGCTCAAGATTTTCTGGTTGAACTGGGCACCGAAGAACTGCCACCCAAAGCCCTGAACACCTTGGCCGAGGCCTTCCTGGCCGGTATCGACAAGGGCCTGCAAGCCGCTGGCCTGAACTACGAGACCAAAACCGTCTATGCCGCGCCACGTCGTCTGGCGGTGCTGATCACCTCGCTGTCCACCCAGCAACCGGATCGCAGCATCAACCTCGATGGCCCACCACGTCAGGCCGCGTTCGATGCAGACGGCAACCCGACTCAAGCGGCGTTGGGCTTCGCCAAGAAGTGCGGTGTAGAGCTAAGCGAAATCGATCAGAGCGGCCCGAAGCTGCGTTACAGCCAGAGCATCGCCGGCAAGCCGACGGCAAGCCTGCTGCCGACCATCGTCGAAGACTCTCTGAACGACCTGCCGATCCCGAAGCGCATGCGCTGGGGCGCTCGCAAGGAAGAGTTCGTTCGTCCGACCCAATGGCTGGTGATGCTGCTCGGTGACCAGGTCATCGATTGCACGATCCTCGCTCAGAAGGCCGGTCGCGATTCCCGTGGTCACCGCTTCCATCACCCGGAAAGCGTGCGTATCACTTCGCCCGCCAACTACCTGAGCGATCTGCGTGCCGCTTACGTGCTGGCCGACTCCAACGAGCGTCGCGCGATCATCAGCAAGCGCACCGAAGAGCTGGCGACGATGCAGGAAGGCACGGCAATCGTTCCGCCAGCCCTGCTCGACGAAGTGACCGCTCTGGTTGAATGGCCAGTGCCGCTGGTGTGCTCGTTCGAGGAGCGTTTCCTCGACGTGCCGCAAGAAGCGCTGATCACTACCATGCAGGACAACCAGAAGTATTTCTGCCTGCTGGACGCCGACGGCAAGTTGCTGCCACGTTTCATTACCGTGGCCAACATCGAAAGCAAAGACCCGCAGCAAATCATCGCCGGTAACGAGAAAGTGGTTCGCCCACGCCTCACCGACGCCGAGTTCTTCTTCAAGCAGGACAAGAAGCAGAAACTCGAAGATTTCAACCTGCGTCTGCAGAACGTGGTGTTCCAGGAAAAACTCGGCAGCGTCTACGACAAGGCCGAGCGCGTTTCCAAACTGGCTGCATTCATCGCACAACGCATCGGCGGCAACGCGGCATGGGCTTCCCGTGCCGGCCTGCTGTCCAAGTGCGACCTGGCAACCGAGATGGTCGGTGAGTTCCCGGAGATGCAAGGCGTCGCCGGTTACTACTACGCCCTCAACGATGGCGAGCCGGAAGAAGTCGCTCTGGCACTGAACGAGCAATACATGCCGCGCGGTGCCGGCGCAGAGCTGCCGACCACCCTGACCGGTGCGGCCGTGGCCATCGCCGACAAACTCGACACACTGGTTGGCATCTTCGGTATCGGCATGCTGCCGACCGGTAGCAAAGACCCGTATGCCCTGCGTCGTGCTGCACTCGGCGTGTTGCGCATCCTGATCGACAAGAAGCTCGACCTTGATCTGAATGACGCCGTGGCGTTCGCTGTGAACGCGTTCGGTGCCAAGGTCAAGGCGGCTGGCCTGGCCGACTCGGTACTCGAATTCGTATTCGACCGACTGCGTGCTCGCTACGAAGACGAAGGCGTTGATGTCGGGACTTATCTGTCGGTACGGGCATTGAAGCCGGGTTCGGCGCTGGACTTTGATCAGCGTGTACAAGCGGTGGAAGCGTTCCGTAAATTGCCGGAAGCTGCTGCCCTCGCCGCAGTGAACAAGCGCGTTTCGAACTTGCTGAGCAAGGTTGAAGGTTCTGTTCCATCGGTCGTTGAAGCCAAGTATTTCGACAATGCCAACGAGTTTTCCCTGTACTCGGCGATTCAGCAGGCGGACCAGGCTGTTCAGCCAATGGCTGCTGCGCGTCAGTACAGCGAATCTCTGGCGCGCCTGGCGGCCTTGCGCGAGCCGGTGGATGCCTTCTTCGAAGCCGTGATGGTCAACGCGGATGATGCCAACGTGCGCGCCAACCGCTATGCACTGCTGTCGCGTTTGCGTGGGTTGTTCCTCGGCGTCGCCGACATTTCGCTGCTGGGGTAAGACTGTTTGAAACTGCTGATTCTCGATCGGGACGGGGTAATCAATTACGACTCCGACGCTTACATCAAGTCGGTGGAGGAGTGGATACCGCTCCCCGGTTCGATCGAAGCCATCGCGCAGTTGAGCAAGGCTGGCTGGACGGTAGCGGTCGCTACCAACCAGTCGGGCATCGCTCGCGGCTATTACGACATCGCCACCCTGGACGCCATGCACGAGCGCTTGCGTTCGTTGGTGGCGGAGCAGGGCGGTGAGGTCGGGCTGATCGTCTATTGCCCGCACGGGCCGGACGAAGGCTGTGTTTGTCGCAAGCCAAAACCCGGGATGCTGAAAACCATCGCCGCGCATTACAACGTATCGCTGACTGATCTATGGTTCGTCGGCGACAGTCTTGGTGACCTGGAAGCCGCCAAAGCCGTCGATTCTCAGCCAGTTTTGGTAAAGACCGGGAAAGGCGCAAAGACGTTGGGCAAGTCCCTACCGGTAGGCACCTTGATATTTGACGATCTCGCGGCGATTGCCGCAGAACTTATCCACAATTAGAGTGCTTTCGAATTTCCTGACCAAGGATTGATCGGGAGTGCGCTTTATATAGACGGGCAGAGCCCGCACGGTAAACGTCGCCATGTCGATACTGCAGGCCATCAGAACCTTTCTCTTTTACCTGCTGCTGGGCACCAGCTCGTTGCTCTGGTGCAGCCTGAGCTTTTTTATCGCGCCTTTTCTGCCGTTCAAGGCGCGCTATCGATTTATCAATGTGTATTGGTGCCGCTGCGCCTTGTGGCTGAGCAAAGTCTTTCTGGGCATCAGCTACGAAGTGAAGGGCGCCGAGAACGTACCTGACCAGCCCTGCGTGATTCAATCGAACCACCAGAGCACTTGGGAGACGTTCTTCCTCTCGGCCTACTTCGAGCCGTTGAGCCAGGTACTGAAACGCTCATTGCTGTTTGTGCCGTTCTTTGGCTGGGCCATGGCCATGTTGCGACCGATCGCCATCGACCGCGACAACCCAAAAGCGGCGCTCAAGCATGTGGCGAAGAAGGGCGATGAACTGCTGAAAGATGGCGTCTGGGTGCTGATCTTCCCTGAAGGAACGCGAGTGCCTTACGGCACCATTGGCAAGTTCTCTCGGGGTGGTACCGCGTTAGCGGTCAACGCCGCGCTTCCGGTGCTGCCGATTGCTCACAATGCCGGCAAGTTCTGGCCGAAAACCGGTTGGGCGAAGAAGCAGGGTGTCATCACTGTGATCATCGGCGAGCCGATGTATGCCGAAGGAAGCGGGCCGCGAGCCATTGCCGATCTAAACGATCGTGTTCAGGCCTGGAATGAGCAGATGCAGCGTGATATGGGCTCGCTTCCGCCTGCTCCGCAAGCTCCGGTTGCAAATGATCAGGTGGCTGTCTGAGATTCTGTGGATAACCTGTGTACCGTTTTGCTCAAAAACGACGTGATATATTCGTAAGATTATGATTTATATACATATTTCTTAAGCTCATAAAATGTCGGAAAAGGTGCATAAGTTTTTTTCGGACGTAAAAAAACCGGCTGATATAGCCGGTTTTTTTATGCCTGCGATTTGGGTCGGGAGTCCTAGCTGATAAGCGGAGCACGCCAGTCATCTGAACCGGAAGTACCGCAGACTTCGTGAGTCCAGGTTATTTTTCGGTAGGTGAAGTACACGTCCTCCAGATGTGTAAAGTGGGCCATGGCCGGATCCTGGCAGCTTGGCATTCTTGTCTGCACATCTACGATCACTGCGTCTTCCAGCTCTATGCTGAAGTAATGTTCTTGTTTTCCGGCCGCCGAGGTCCGATACCAAGCGATATGGCAGTTATCCAATACTTCTCCGCTCGTTAACGCGGTTAAGATCAACGGTGACGATTTATCAAATACTTTTGAGATCATCAGCGGTTTATGCACGCGCTGGCCCGTTGGCTGACCCGATTGGGGATCTCTCGGAATAATTATTTGGTGACTGAATGCCTGGACCAGGATTTGGTTTTCGTGACCCTCCTGGTAGACATTACCAACCGACTCCGGAGTAAATGTTCCGGCAGTAATCATTCCTTGCCGGTTTCCATTTATAACTAAATACGCGGGTGTTGGCATAACAGCATTCCCTGTTCGATATCCCAAAAATGATAGCTCCCCGCCAGTCATGCACTTGACGAGAAGGCTGTAGGATAAAGAGCACCAGGGATGTCGTATGTAGGATTTTTCTGTGAGGTGCCGAGGCATAAAGCTCGCGTTCTATACGATTAAGTTCCTGTGAATAAGCGAACAAAGTATTCAAGGAAATAAAAAAGGCCAGCGCAATGCGCTGGCCTTTTTGTCTGGCAAGTCCGCTGGATCAGAAGTCCAGGTTGGACACCGCCAAGGCGTTGCTTTCGATGAAGTCACGACGAGGTTCGACCGCATCACCCATCAGGGTGTTGAAGATCTGGTCCGCGCCAATGGCGTCTTCGATGGTCACTTTGAGCATCCGGCGCTGGCTCGGGTCCATGGTGGTTTCCCACAGCTGATCCGGGTTCATCTCACCCAGACCTTTGTATCGCTGGATGGTGTGACGCTTGGTACTTTCAGTCATCAGCCATTCAAGAGCTTCCTTGAACTCGGTAACCGGCTTCTTGCGCTCGCCACGTTGGATGTACGCGCCTTCGTCCAGCAAGCTGCTCAGCTGAGCGCCCAAAGAGACAACGGTCTTGTAATCATTGCTGCCGAAGAAGTCGCGGTTGAACGTGACGTAGTTCGACAGACCGTGGGAGATCAGTTCGACCTCTGGCAGCCAGACGTTACGTTCACGGTCTTCACGCAGGCTGGCTTTGTAAACCAGGCCAGACTTCTCGACGGTGCGCAGGCGAACTTCGTACTTGGCCAGCCAATCCTGCATCGCAGCGTGATCGGACAGCTGCTCCATGCTCACCGCTGGCAGGTAAATGAAGTGCTCGGTCAGCTCCTGTGGGTACAGGCGCGACAGACGCTTGAGGGTCTTCATCACCAGACGGAAGTCATTCACCAGGCGCTCGAGCGCTTCACCGGAGATCCCTGGGGCTTCTTCGTTCAGGTGCAGGCTCGCGTCTTCCAGGGCCGACTGCGTCATGTACTCTTCCATGGCGTCGTCGTCTTTGATGTATTGCTCTTGCTTGCCTTTCTTGACCTTGTACAGCGGTGGCTGAGCGATATAGATGTAGCCACGCTCGATCAGCTCCGGCAACTGACGGAAGAAGAAGGTCAGCAGCAGGGTACGGATGTGCGAACCGTCGACGTCAGCATCGGTCATGATGATGATGTTGTGATAACGCAGCTTGTCGATGTTGTACTCGTCGCGGCCAATGCCACAGCCCAGCGCGGTGATCAAGGTGCCTACTTCTTGCGAAGAGATCATCTTGTCGAAACGCGCCTTCTCGACGTTGAGGATCTTGCCCTTCAGCGGCAGGATGGCCTGGGTGCGGCGGTTACGTCCCTGCTTGGCGGAGCCGCCAGCAGAGTCACCTTCCACGAGGTACAGTTCGGACAGAGCAGGGTCTTTTTCCTGGCAGTCAGCCAGTTTGCCCGGCAGGCCGGCGATATCCAGCGCGCCTTTACGACGGGTCATTTCACGGGCTTTACGCGCCGCTTCACGCGCACGTGCCGCGTCGATCATCTTGCCGACGACCAGTTTGGCTTCGTTCGGGTTTTCCAGCAGGAAGTCGGAGAAGTACTTGCCCATTTCCTGTTCGACCGCTGTCTTCACTTCGGAAGAAACCAGCTTGTCTTTGGTCTGGGAGCTGAACTTCGGATCCGGTACTTTTACCGAGATGATCGCGGTCAGGCCTTCACGGGCATCGTCACCGGTGGTCGCGACTTTGTGCTTCTTCGCCAGACCTTCAGCTTCGATGTAGGTGTTCAGGTTACGCGTCAGTGCGGAACGGAAACCCACCAGGTGAGTACCGCCATCGCGCTGTGGAATGTTGTTGGTGAAGCACAACAGGTTCTCGTTGAAGCTGTCGTTCCACTGCAGGGCGATTTCCACGCCGATGCCGTCTTCACGCTGGATGTTGAAGTGGAACACCTGGTTGACCGGAGTCTTGTTGGTGTTCAGGTATTCAACGAACGCACGCAGGCCACCTTCGTACTTGAACAGCTCTTCCTTGCCGCTGCGCTCATCCTTGAGGACGATGCCGACACCGGAGTTGAGGAAGGACAGTTCACGAATCCGCTTGGCCAGGATGTCCCAGCTGAAGTGGATGTTCTTGAAGGTTTCAGCCGAAGGCTTGAAGTGAATCTGGGTACCCGTGGTTTCGCTCTCGCCAACGATTTTCATCGGCTCTTGCGGAACACCGTGGACGTAAGTCTGTTCCCAGATCTTGCCGCTGCGGCGAACGGTCAGGATCAGTTCTTTGGACAGTGCGTTAACAACCGACACACCTACACCGTGCAGACCGCCGGATACTTTGTAGGAGTTGTCGTCGAACTTACCGCCGGCGTGCAACACGGTCATGATGACCTCTGCAGCCGAAACACCTTCTTCTTTGTGCACGTCTACCGGGATGCCACGGCCGTTGTCGCGAACGGTGATGGACTCATCCGGGTGAATGATGATGCTGATGTCGTCGCAGTGGCCGGCCAAAGCTTCGTCGATCGAGTTATCGACCACCTCGAACACCATGTGGTGCAGACCGCTGCCATCGTCGGTGTCACCAATGTACATACCGGGACGTTTGCGTACGGCATCCAGGCCTTTCAGCACTTTAATGCTCGTTGAGTCGTACGTATTTTCTTCGCTCAATGCCTTCACTCCCGATGGTCGTGGGTCTGGGTGATACGGCCCTGTTCCACGTGGAACAGAGCGACTGGCGTTTCCGTCTGCCAGCCTTCCCTCAATAATTCGTGATCTACACAGGTGATGAACACCTGGCAGCGTAAGTCTTCCAGCAAGCGGCAAAGCGCGCGACGGTGGTGCTCGTCCAGTTCGGACGGCAGGTCATCCACCAGATAAATACACTGCCCGCGTCGGGCCTGGCTGACCAGGTGCCCTTGAGCAATCCGCAATGCACAGACCACCAGCTTTTGCTGACCGCGAGACAAGATGTCCGCGGCATTATGTGCGCCCAATCTGAGGCGCAAATCTGCGCGTTGTGGTCCGGCCTGGGTATGACCCATTTGCTGATCCCGCTGAACGGACCCAGCGAGTACAGCGCTCAATTCGCGGTCCTTGTCCCAGCCTCGGTAATAGCTGAGCGTCAAACCCTCAAGCTCAACCAGTTCGCTCAAGGTCTGTTCAAAGACTGGTTTCAAGGCTTTGATGTAAGCACGGCGGTATTCATCGATTTCAGCACTGGCCTGGCACAGTTCCCTGTCCCAAACCGCTTGCGAAACGGCGTCAAGTGTACCATGCCGCAGCCAAGAGTTTCTCTGGCGCAGGGCCTTCTGCAAGCGTTGCCAAGTGGACATGAATCGCGGTTCCACGTGGAACACGCCCCAGTCGAGAAACTGTCGACGTATCTTCGGTGCACCTTCCAGTAAGCGGAAACTGTCAGGGTTGATGAGTTGCAGAGGCAGGATTTCAGCCAGTTGCGCGGCGCTACGGGCATTTTGACCGTCAATGCGAATCTGGAACTCACCTTGGCGATCCCGAGATATCCCCAATGCGCTATGCCCGCCCTCAGCCAATTCGACCTGGCCAAACACCGTGCACGCCACTTGCTCGTACTGAATGACCGGCAGCAGGCGGGTGCTACGAAACGAGCGGGCAAGCCCCAGCAGGTGAATGGCTTCCAGAACACTGGTTTTGCCGCTGCCGTTGGCGCCGTAAAGAATGTTGATTCGGGAGGAGGGGGAGAAGGTCACCGGGTGCAGATTGCGCACCGCGGTGACCGAGACGCGACTTAAGGACATCTAGCTTCTGCTGAGCATGATTACAGACGCATCGGCATGACGACGTAGGCCGAGTCGTCGTTGTCGGACTCTTGCACCAGCGCACTGCTGTTGGAGTCGGACAGGATCAGACGGACCTGCTCGGTGGTCATCACGCCCAAAACGTCGAGCAAGTAGCTCACGTTGAAGCCGATCTCCAGATTGCCGCCGTTGTATTCAACGCCGACTTCCTCTTCCGCTTCCTCCTGCTCAGGGTTGTTGGCCTGGATCTTCAATTGACCATTGGCCAGTTGCAGACGGATGCCACGGTACTTCTCGTTCGACAGGATCGCTGTACGGCTGAACGCTTCACGCAACGCCTGGCGATCACCGAGTACCAGCTTGTCACCGCCCTTCGGCAGAACGCGCTCGTAGTCCGGGAATTTACCGTCAACCAGTTTCGAGGTGAAGGTGAACTCGCCCGTGGTAGCGCGGATGTGGTGCTGACCCAGGACGATGCTGACGATGCCGTCCGGCTCGGTCAGCAGGCGCGCCAGCTCAAGGATACCCTTGCGCGGCACGATGACCTGGTGGCGATCCGGTTGACCGATGTCGGCCTGCATCGAGCACATGGCCAGACGGTGACCGTCGGTGGCCACGGCGCGGATGATACCGGCCGAGACTTCCAGCAGCATGCCATTGAGGTAATAACGCACGTCCTGCTGGGCCATGGCGAAGCTGGTGCGTTCGATCAAACGACGCAGCTTGCTTTGCTCCAGGCTGCAGGTCAGCGAACCCGGGCCTTCTTCAACAGTCGGGAAATCGTTGGCCGGCAGCGTCGACAGGGTGAAGCGGCTACGGCCAGCCTTCACCACCAGCTTCTGCTCGTCGACCTTGATGTCGATCAGCGCGTCGTTCGGCAGGCTTTTGCAGATATCCATCAACTTGCGCGCAGGCACAGTGATGGAACCCGGGTCCGCCGGTTCTTCGAGTTGCACACGACCGACCAGCTCGACTTCCAGGTCGGTACCGGTCAGCGACAGTTGCTGGCCTTCGACAACCAGCAGCACGTTGGAGAGCACCGGCAAGGTCTGTCGGCGCTCGACGACGCCTGCGACCAGTTGCAGGGGTTTCAACAGGGCTTCGCGTTGAATGGTGAAATGCATGGTCTAGTCCCTTGCCTTAATAAGCTGCGCTGGTATGCATCAAGTGGTCAGTGTACGCAGCAGGTTCTTGTAGTCCTCGCGGATGTCCGCGTCGGATTCCTTAAGTTCGTTGATCTTGCGGCAGGCGTGCAAAACGGTCGTATGGTCGCGGCCGCCAAACACATCGCCGATTTCCGGCAGGCTGTGGTTAGTCAACTCTTTGGACAACGCCATGGCAACCTGACGCGGACGAGCGACCGAGCGCGAACGACGCTTGGACAGCAGGTCGGAAATCTTGATCTTGTAATACTCGGCGACAGTGCGCTGAATGTTATCCACAGAGACCAGTTTGTCCTGCAACGCCAACAGGTCTTTCAAGGATTCGCGAATCAGCTCGATGGTGATATCGCGGCCCATGAAGTGCGAGTGGGCGATCACGCGCTTGAGCGCGCCTTCCAGCTCACGGACGTTGGAACGAATACGCTGGGCAATAAAGAACGCCGCATCGTGGGGCAGATCGACTTTGGCCTGGTCGGCCTTTTTCATCAGGATCGCTACACGGGTTTCCAGCTCCGGCGGTTCGACGGCAACCGTCAGCCCCCAGCCAAAGCGGGATTTCAGGCGTTCTTCAAGGCCTTCAATCTCTTTAGGGTAGCGGTCACTGGTGAGAATGACCTGCTGGCCACCTTCGAGCAGGGCGTTGAAGGTGTGGAAAAACTCTTCCTGGGAGCGTTCCTTGCGGGCAAAGAACTGGATGTCATCGATCAGCAACGCATCCACCGAACGGTAGAAGCGCTTGAACTCGTTGATTGCATTCAGTTGCAGCGCCTTGACCATGTCGGCCACAAAACGCTCCGAATGCAGGTACACAACCTTGGCATTCGGGTTCTTCTTTAATAGATGGTTACCCACAGCGTGCATCAAGTGGGTTTTACCCAAACCAACACCGCCATAAAGGAAGAGCGGGTTGTAACCGTGCTTGGGATTGTCTGCCACCTGCCAGGCCGCTGCGCGGGCCAGTTGGTTGGACTTGCCTTCCACGAAGTTTTCGAAGGTGAACGTGCGATTCAGGTAACTGGTGTGCTTGAGCGCACCTTCCACCTGCACAATGCGCTGCTCGGAACGCACCGGGGCCTGTTGAGAACTCGCACCGGCCATCGGGTCGAAACTGTCACGCGATGGCTCTTCACTGACGTCGGCAACTTTCTGTGTCGAACGCTTGGTCGGCGTAGCCGTCGGGGCAGGTGCCGGAGCACTGACAGGTGCTTGCGCCGCCTGTGCCTGGGACGCGGCAGCAGCCAATGGCGCATTCGGAGCGGCACGCGGCGCCGAACTGCGTTTGCTGCCTATTAATAAGGACAGCGCAGGCGCCATGCCATTGCCGTGCTCATCAAGCAGTTCAAGGACGCGACCCAGGTACTTTTCGTTAACCCAGTCGAGAACAAAACGATTCGGCGCGTAGACACGCAACTCGTCGCCTTCGGCTTCGACCTGTAGTGGACGGATCCAAGTGTTGAATTGTTGGGCAGGCAGCTCATCGCGCAAAAGCTCTACGCACTGCTGCCAAAGTTCCACTGACACGGATATCCCCTAAGTTGAAAGCCGGTGAGGCAAAAACAAGCGGCCATTGTAGCGACCAGACGCCGACTTATCCACACGTAGGTGGGTCACCGACCAAGAAGAATCAACGATTTATACGCAAAAAAGGCGACCAATGGTCTGTGCATAAGGTCTGTGGATAACCGACCCTGAGGTCGTTGTACAAGTGGGGGCGAAACTCGGTGGATAACCTGCCTGTGGATAACCACGCGTTTCACACACAGCTTATCCGACAGCGCAGCACAGGCTGACCACCGTTTTCCACCGTAGTTGTCATTCTCTGTACACCACGGGATATAAGGCCTAAATGTAGTTATCCACAGATGATCGGTGCCCTAGCTTTTATAAGCTTTACAGAAAAGCTTTAAATACTTTCCTTCTTTATTTTTATATTTGGCCAAGGCGGAAGGCGAGTAAAACCACTGGAGATCTATTTATAAGGAAACGCTGGTTGGAAATTGACCTAGAGGCTTGCTTTCTCTAGAATCCCCGGTCTCTTAAAACGGGGGCCATTCCGGCCCGTTGTGGACGAACCAGGTAACACGACAATGAAACGTACTTTCCAACCAAGCACTATCAAACGCGCTCGTACCCACGGCTTCCGTGCTCGCATGGCTACCAAGAACGGCCGTGCCGTTCTGTCGCGTCGTCGCGCCAAAGGTCGTGCGCGTCTGGCAGTTTGATAAGCCGGCACTGGAGGTGAGTCAGGACTTCAGTCGGGAAAAGCGTCTGCTTACTCCCCGGCATTTCAAGGCAGTCTTTGACTCCCCTACCGGCAAGGTTCCGGGGAAAAATCTCCTGCTCCTTGCGCGCAACAACGATCTTGATCACCCCCGTCTCGGGCTGGTTATCGGGAAAAAGAGCGTAAAGCTCTCCGTCGAGCGCAATCGCCTCAAACGTCTGATGCGCGAATCGTTCCGTCTGAACCAGGATTCACTGGCCGGTTGGGACATCGTTATCGTCGCGCGCAAAGGTTTGGGTGACGTAGAAAACCCCGAATTGATTCAGCATTTCGGCAAACTCTGGAAGCGACTGGCACGCAGCACGCCGGTACCAGCAGTCAAAACCGAAACTGTAGGGGTAGACAGTCCCGATGCGTAAACTGGCACTCGTTCCGATCCAGTTTTATCGCTATGCCATTAGTCCTCTGATGGCCAGTCACTGTCGTTTCTACCCCAGTTGTTCCTGCTACGCGTTAGAAGCCATAGAAAATCATGGCCTTCTGCGCGGTGGCTGGCTGACCTTTCGTCGTTTAGGTCGCTGTCATCCGTGGAATCCCGGTGGTTATGACCCGGTTCCACCTATCCCTACCTCCCGTTCTTCTTCGATGGCCGAGTAATCATGGATATCAAACGCACGATCCTGATCGTCGCCCTGGCAATCGTGTCCTACGTTATGGTTCTTAAATGGAACCAGGACTATGGCCAGGCTGCCCTGCCGACTCAGAATGTTGCTTCCAGTACTACCGCACCGGGCCTACCGGACACGGCGACTGGCAATAATGCTTCTGTCAGTGACGACATTCCACGCGCCGCAAGCGATACCAGTGCCACTGCTCCTGCTGAAACGCCAGTAGCTGCAAGCAAAGACCTCATCCAGATCAAAACGGATGTGCTCGACCTGGCTATCGATCCACAAGGTGGCGATGTCGCCCAGCTGAAATTGCCGCTGTACCCACGTCGCCAGGACCATCCGGAAATTCCGTTCCAGCTGTTTGATAACGGCGGTGAACTGACTTACCTGGCGCAAAGCGGGTTGATTGGCACCAACGGCCCGGACGCAAGCCCGGCGGGTCGTCCGGTGTACACCTCGGAGAAGAAGATTTATCAACTGGCTGACGGTCAGGACCAATTGGTCGTGGACCTGAAGTTCAGCAAGGACGGCGTCAACTACATCAAACGTTTCACTCTGAAACGTGGCCTGTATGACGTAACCGTTTCCTACCTGATCGACAACCAGAGCGCACAGCCCTGGTCTGGTGCGATGTTCGCGCAACTGAAGCGTGACGCCAGCGGCGATCCTTCTTCAACTACCGCCACCGGCACCGCCACTTACCTGGGCGCAGCCCTGTGGACAAGTAACGAGCCATACAAGAAAGTGTCCATGAAGGACATGGACAAGGCGCAGTTGAAGGAAACCGTCAGCGGTGGTTGGGTTGCCTGGTTGCAGCACTACTTCGTGACCGCATGGATTCCGGCGAAGGGCGAAAACAACGTCGTCCAGACCCGCAAAGACAGCAAAGGCAACTACATCATCGGTTATACCGGCCCGGCAATGAGCGTTGCCCCAGGTGCAAAAGCCGAAACCAGCGCTATTCTGTACGCCGGTCCGAAAAGCCAGGCCGTGCTGAAAGAGTTGTCCCCAGGTCTGGAACTGACCGTCGACTACGGCATTCTGTGGTTCATTGCCCAGCCAATCTTCTGGCTGCTCGGACACATCCACGCCATCGTCGGTAACTGGGGCTGGTCGATTATCTTCCTGACCATGCTGATCAAAGGGATCTTCTTCCCGTTGTCGGCAGCCAGCTACAAGTCCATGGCTCGTATGCGTGCAGTGGCCCCGAAACTGGCGGCACTGAAAGAGCAACATGGCGATGACCGGCAGAAAATGTCGCAAGCCATGATGGAGCTGTACAAGAAAGAGAAGATCAATCCACTGGGTGGTTGCTTGCCAATCCTTGTGCAGATGCCGGTATTCCTTTCGCTGTACTGGGTTCTGCTTGAAAGCGTTGAAATGCGCCAGGCGCCGTTCATGCTGTGGATTACTGACCTGTCGATCAAGGATCCGTTCTTCATTCTGCCGATCATCATGGGTGCAACCATGTTTATCCAGCAGCAGTTGAACCCGACTCCTCCGGACCCGATGCAGGCCAAGGTAATGAAGCTGATGCCTATCATCTTCACCTTCTTCTTCCTGTGGTTCCCGGCTGGTCTGGTGCTGTACTGGGTAGTGAACAACTGCCTGTCCATCGCCCAACAGTGGTACATCACGCGTAAGGTCGAAGCGGCTACCAAAAAAGCCGAGGCGTAACTTACTCTGTGGGTAACCACTCAAAACGCCCCCTAGTGGGGCGTTTTGCTATCTGTCACTTTTGTCTGGATACCGGTTTATGAGCGTTCCTCGTGAAACCATCGCTGCCGTCGCCACCGCTCAAGGTCGCGGCGGTGTGGGCATCGTCCGTATTTCCGGGCCGTTGGCGAGCGTTGCGGCCAAAGCGTTCAGTGGTCGTGAACTCAAGCCGCGATTTGCCCACTATGGTCCGTTCCTGAGTGAAAACGATGAGGTGCTGGACCAAGGCATCGCGCTTTATTTCCCGGGGCCGAACTCGTTCACCGGTGAAGATGTGCTGGAACTCCAGGGCCATGGCGGCCCGATTGTTCTCGATATGCTGCTCAAACGTTGTCTGGAACTGGGCTGCCGTCTGGCCCGTCCGGGTGAATTCAGTGAGCGTGCGTTCCTCAACGACAAACTCGACCTCGCCCAGGCTGAAGCCATCGCCGATTTGATCGAGGCAAGTTCTGCACAGGCAGCGCGAAATGCACTGCGTTCCTTGCAGGGCGCCTTTTCCGACCGTGTGCATAACCTCACCGAGCAACTGATTGGCCTGCGTATCTATGTCGAAGCGGCGATCGATTTTCCTGAAGAAGAAATCGACTTCCTTGCCGATGGCCACGTGCTGAGCATGCTCGACAAAGTTCGCGACGAGTTATCCACCGTACTGCGAGAAGCCGGGCAGGGTGCGTTGTTGCGTGACGGCATGACGGTGGTCATCGCCGGTCGGCCGAACGCTGGTAAATCCAGCTTGCTGAACGCCCTGGCCGGACGAGAAGCGGCGATCGTGACCGAGATTGCCGGCACCACCCGGGACATTCTTCGCGAACATATCCACATTGATGGTATGCCGTTGCATGTGGTCGATACGGCAGGCCTGCGGGACACCGAGGATCAGGTCGAGAAAATCGGTGTGGAACGGGCATTGAAAGCCATCGGCGAGGCAGATCGCGTGCTGCTGGTCGTCGACGCCACCGCTCCTGAAGCACTCGATCCGTTCGCGCTATGGCCGGAGTTCCTCGAGACCCGCCCGGATCCGGCCAAAGTCACACTGATCCATAACAAGGCAGACCTGACCGGTGAAGCTATTGCCCTGGAAGTCAGCGAGGATGGGCACGTCACCATCAGCCTCAGCGCCAAGTCTGCAGGCGAGGGCCTGGAATTGCTGCGTGACCACCTCAAGGCCTGCATGGGCTATGAGCAGACCTCGGAAAGCAGCTTCAGTGCTCGCAGGCGTCACCTTGAAGCATTGCGTCATGCCAGTGCTTCCCTCGAGCATGGACGTGCACAGCTGACCCTGGCAGGTGCCGGTGAATTGCTGGCCGAGGATTTGCGCCAGGCACAGCACGCTTTGGGTGAAATCACCGGCGCATTCAGCTCCGATGATCTGCTGGGACGAATCTTTTCCAGCTTCTGTATCGGTAAATAGTCTTTCCGTTATCCACAGACAGGCCGTTCGTGCCTGTCTGTTCTCCTTCCTTTTCTTGAATTGTCTCCAGTGCCGGGCAGATTCTTTCTGCTTGGGTGGATTTTCCATGCCTGGAATTTGACCAATCACCGTCTTTCTGTGGATTAAGCCCTGTGAATAACTGCCACTAAGGTCAGTTGATAACAGGGCCTCAAAACTGAAGATAACCACCTCTGTGGATAACCACCCCTTTCATCCACAGGCTTACACCGGTTATCCAAGGCCCTCATTGGCACATGACCACAGGGTTTTGAATCTCTGTACATATTGAATTTAAAGGGCTGTATAAATCTATCCACAGAAATGTGCCTCAGTAGAAATAAACATAAAAACAAAGATTTAATAAATTTCTCTCTTTTTAATTTCTATAACCCCGACTTCTCCACAGCTGGTTAAATTTTGTGCAAAGGGTTCTTTAGGAAGGGCGAAGTCCCTATACTTGCCGCCCAGGTCCAAAAACCTGAGCTCAAACTATTCCTGATTACCTAACTGAAGCAGGCACGAGGTGCGTGGTGGATTTCCCTTCCCGTTTTGAAGTGATCGTCATCGGCGGCGGTCATGCCGGTACCGAGGCAGCACTGGCCTCAGCACGCATGGGTGCAAAAACCCTGTTGCTGACGCATAACGTGGAAACCCTCGGTGCCATGAGTTGCAACCCTGCCATCGGCGGGATCGGCAAAAGCCATCTGGTGAAAGAAATCGATGCCCTCGGCGGCGCGATGGCCATGGCGACCGATAAAGGCGGCATCCAGTTTCGCGTTCTGAACAGCCGCAAAGGCCCTGCCGTGCGTGCAACTCGCGCTCAGGCAGACCGGGTTCTGTACAAGGCCGCTGTCCGCGAAGCATTGGAGAACCAGCCGAACCTGTGGATATTTCAACAAGCCGCTGATGACCTGATCGTCGAGCAGGAACAGGTGCGCGGTGTTGTCACCCAAATGGGCCTGCGTTTCTTCGCGGATTCCGTGGTGTTGACCACTGGCACCTTCCTCGGTGGACTTATCCACATCGGCATGCAGAATTATTCCGGTGGTCGCGCCGGTGATCCGCCATCGATTGCCCTGGCTCATCGTCTGCGTGAATTGCCGCTGCGTGTTGGCCGCTTGAAAACAGGGACACCGCCGCGCATTGACGGTCGATCGGTTGATTTCTCGGTGATGACCGAGCAAGCCGGCGATACGCCGATCCCGGTGATGTCGTTCATGGGTTCCAAAGAGCAGCACCCGAAACAGGTGAGCTGCTGGATTACCCACACCAACGCCCGGACCCACGAGATCATCGCAGCGAACCTCGACCGTTCGCCGATGTATTCCGATGCAGGGTTGATCGAAGGCATTGGCCCGCGTTATTGCCCGTCGATCGAAGACAAGATCCACCGCTTTGCCGACAAGGAAAGCCACCAGGTCTTCATCGAACCGGAAGGGCTGACCACCCACGAGCTCTACCCGAACGGGATATCCACTTCCCTGCCGTTCGACGTGCAATTGCAGATCGTGCAATCGATCCGCGGCATGGAGAATGCGCACATCGTGCGTCCGGGCTACGCCATCGAATACGACTATTTCGATCCTCGCGACCTGAAGTACAGCCTGGAAACCAAAGTGATTGGCGGCCTGTTTTTCGCCGGACAGATCAATGGCACCACCGGTTATGAAGAGGCCGGGGCCCAAGGTTTGCTGGCCGGGGCCAACGCGGCACTGCGCGCGCAGGGCAAAGACGCCTGGTGCCCGCGTCGCGACGAGGCGTACATCGGCGTTTTGGTCGATGACCTGATTACATTGGGCACTCAGGAACCGTACCGGATGTTCACGTCCCGCGCCGAATACCGCCTGATCCTGCGCGAAGACAACGCCGACCTGCGCTTGACCGAAAAAGGTCGCGAACTGGGTCTGGTCGATGATGCGCGCTGGGCGGCTTTCTGCACCAAACGCGAAAGCATCGCTCTGGAGGAACAACGTCTGAAAAGCACCTGGGTTCGCCCGGGCACCGAGCAGGGCGATGCGATTTCCGAAAAATTCGGCACTCCACTGACCCACGAATACAACTTGCTCAACCTGCTGAGCCGTCCGGAAATCGACTACGCTGGTCTGATCGCCGTCACCGGCGGTGGCGCAGAAGATCCACAGGTTGCCGAGCAGGTTGAAATCAAGACCAAATACGCCGGCTACATCGATCGCCAACAGGATGAAATCGCCCGTCTGCGGGCCAGCGAAGATACAAAACTGCCTGTGGATATCGATTACACGAACATTTCCGGTCTCTCGAAAGAGATCCAGAGCAAGCTCGGTGCGACCCGTCCAGAGACCCTGGGCCAGGCGTCGCGTATTCCGGGCGTTACCCCGGCAGCGATTTCGCTGTTGATGATTCATTTGAAAAAACGCGGCGCGGGCCGTCAGTTGGAGCAAAGCGCTTGAGTTCGTTGGTCACCTCGCAACACGCAGAAGAGTTATCCACAGGTGCTCGCCAGCTCGGTGTCACACTGACCGAAACCCAGCACGCGCAACTGCTGGGCTATCTGGCCCTGTTGATCAAATGGAACAAGGCTTACAACCTGACCGCCGTTCGCGATCCGGACGAAATGGTCTCGCGTCACCTGCTCGATAGTTTGAGCGTGATGGCGTTCATCGAAAACGGCCGCTGGCTGGACGTTGGCAGTGGTGGCGGCATGCCGGGTATACCGCTTGCCATCCTGTTTCCAGCGTCGCAAGTGACCTGCCTGGACAGCAACGGCAAGAAAACCCGCTTCCTGACCCAGGTCAAACTCGAACTCAAACTGGATAACCTGCAAGTTATCCACAGTCGCGTCGAAGCCTTCCAGCCTGCGCAGCCATTCAGCGGGATCATCTCCCGGGCGTTCAGCAGCATGGAGAACTTCAGCAACTGGACGCGGCACCTCGGCGACGCCGATACACGCTGGCTGGCAATGAAGGGCGTTCATCCAGCCGATGAGCTGGTAGCATTGCCGGCAGACTTCCACCTCGATAGCGAACACGCCCTGGCCGTACCTGGTTGCCAAGGCCAACGCCATCTGCTGATACTGCGCCGCACGGCATGATTGGGAACACAAGCAAGAATGGCTAAGGTATTCGCGATAGCGAACCAAAAGGGTGGTGTGGGTAAAACCACCACCTGCATCAACCTCGCAGCTTCCCTGGTCGCTACCAAGCGCCGGGTGCTGTTGATCGATCTTGATCCACAGGGCAACGCCACCATGGGCAGCGGTGTGGATAAACACGGCCTGGAAAATTCGGTTTACGACCTGCTGATCGGCGAGTGTGATCTGGCCCAGGCCATGCACTACTCCGAGCATGGTGGTTACCAGCTGTTGCCGGCCAACCGTGACCTGACCGCGGCCGAAGTGGTCCTGCTGGAAATGCAGATGAAGGAAAGCCGCTTGCGCAGCGCGTTGGCGCCGATCCGTGAAAACTACGATTACATTTTGATCGACTGCCCGCCGTCGCTGTCGATGCTGACACTGAACGCTCTGGTCGCGGCTGACGGGGTCATTATCCCCATGCAGTGCGAGTACTTTGCGCTCGAAGGCTTGAGCGACCTTGTGGATAACATCAAGCGCATCGCTGAACTACTGAACCCGAACCTGAAAGTCGAAGGCTTGTTGCGCACGATGTACGACCCGCGCCTGAGCCTGATGAACGACGTGTCGGCTCAGCTCAAGGAACACTTCGGCGAGCAGCTCTACGACACCGTCATTCCGCGCAACATCCGCCTGGCCGAAGCGCCAAGCTATGGCATGCCGGCGCTGGCGTACGACAAAACATCACGGGGCGCCATTGCCTATCTGGCATTGGCGGGCGAGATGGTTCGCCGTCAGCGCAAAAACTCACGCACCGCCGCTGCTCAGCCAACTTAAGGAATCCCCATGGCCGTCAAGAAACGAGGTCTCGGACGTGGACTGGATGCACTGCTGAGCGGTCCGACTGTCAGCTCGCTGGAAGAGCAGGCCGTACAAGCCGATCAGCGTGAGCTGCAGCATTTGCCCCTGGACCTGATCCAGCGCGGCAAGTACCAGCCACGTCGGGACATGGACCCGCAAGCGCTGGAAGAACTGGCGCAGTCGATCAAGGCCCAGGGGGTGATGCAGCCGATCGTGGTTCGTCCGATCGGCAGCGGTCGCTTCGAAATCATTGCCGGCGAACGCCGCTGGCGCGCCAGCCAGCAGGCTGGCCAGGAAACCATCCCGGCGATGGTTCGCGATGTGCCGGATGAAACCGCCATCGCCATGGCACTGATCGAGAACATCCAGCGCGAAGACCTCAATCCGATCGAGGAAGCGGTCGCCCTGCAGCGTTTGCAGCAGGAATTCCAGCTGACTCAGCAACAAGTGGCCGAAGCGGTGGGCAAATCCCGCGTGACCGTGGCCAACCTGCTACGCTTGATCGCGTTGCCGGAAGTTATCAAAACCATGCTGTCCCACGGCGACCTGGAAATGGGTCATGCGCGTGCTTTGCTTGGTTTGCCGGAAAATCAACAGGTTGAAGGGGCGCGACATGTTGTCGCACGGGGGCTGACTGTGCGCCAGACTGAGGCACTGGTTCGCCAGTGGTTGAGTGGCAAACAGGAGCCTGCCGAACCGGTAAAACCGGACCCGGATATCGCCCGACTCGAGCAGCGTCTGGCCGAGCGGCTAGGCTCTGCGGTGCAGATCCGACACGGAAAGAAGGGGAAGGGGCAGTTGGTGATCGGTTACAACTCCCTCGATGAGCTTCAGGGTGTGCTTGCGCACATTCGCTGAAACATTTCCTCATGTAGCGTGCAGTCGGAAATCACTACCTGACAGTTGAATAGGGGCAGAACCGCCCCTATACTCTGCGCGCATTTTGTCGGCACAAATTATGCCAAGTTATTGAATTCTGGCAGCCGACCATTGGGGAGTAATTGTGATGGAAAGCCGCACGCCAAACCGCTTGCCGTTCCATCGCCTGGCAGTTTTCCCGGTGTTGATGGCTCAGTTTGTCGTTTTGCTGATCGCCGCTTTGGCGCTCTGGCAATGGCACGGAGTCGTTGCCGGGTACTCGGGACTCTGCGGAGGCCTGATAGCCTTGCTACCCAATGTTTATTTCGCTCACAGGGCATTTCGGTTTTCCGGCGCCCGAGCAGCTCAAGCCATCGTCCGGTCTTTTTATGCCGGTGAGGCGGGCAAACTGATTTTGACGGCAGTGCTCTTTGCATTGACGTTCGCAGGTGTGAAGCCATTGGCGCCGCTAGCAGTATTCGGCGTCTTCGTGTTGACCCAACTGGTCAGCTGGTTCGCGCCCCTGCTGATGAGAACAAGACTTTCGAGACCTTAGGGCGTTTGAGGCAACCATGGCAGAAACAACCGCTTCGGGCTATATCCAGCACCACTTGCAGAACCTGACCTTCGGTCAGCACCCAACCGGCGGGTGGGGTTTTGCCCACACCGCAGCAGAAGCCAAAGAAATGGGCTTCTGGGCTTTCCACGTCGATACTCTCGGCTGGTCGGTCGCTTTGGGTCTGATCTTCGTTCTTCTTTTCCGCATGGCGGCGAAGAAGGCGACTTCCGGTCAGCCTGGTGCTTTGCAGAACTTCGTTGAAGTATTGGTCGAATTCGTCGATGGCAGCGTGAAAGACAGCTTCCATGGCCGTAGCCCGGTGATTGCACCGCTGGCACTGACCATCTTCGTCTGGGTCTTCCTGATGAACGCCGTCGACCTGATCCCGGTCGACTGGATTCCTCAGCTGGCCATCCTGATCACTGGTGATGCGCACATTCCATTCCGTGCCGTATCGACCACTGACCCGAACGCTACCCTGGGCATGGCCCTGTCGGTGTTCGCGTTGATCATTTTCTACAGCATCAAGGTCAAGGGTATCGGCGGCTTCATCGGCGAACTGACCCTGCACCCGTTCGGCAGCAAGAACATCTTCGTTCAGGCCCTGCTGATTCCGGTGAACTTCCTGCTGGAGTTCGTGACGCTGGTGGCCAAGCCAATCTCGCTGGCACTGCGTCTGTTCGGCAACATGTACGCCGGCGAACTGGTCTTCATTCTGATTGCTGTGATGTTCGGCAGCGGTCTGCTCTGGCTTAGCGGCCTGGGCATAGTTCTGCAGTGGGCGTGGGCTGTGTTCCACATCCTGATCATCACCCTGCAGGCGTTTATCTTCATGATGCTGACCATCGTTTACCTGTCGATGGCGCACGAAGAGAACCATTAAGACCAGTCTCGACTAGTCTGATGTCCCACCCGGTCAAACGGGTGGGTGCCCGAACAGGGCTATGAAACGATTTGTTTTACCGCTTTAAAATCTAAAAAACCTAAACCATACGACGTAAAAGTCGGGAGGAAAGATGGAAACTGTAGTTGGTCTAACCGCTATCGCTGTTGCACTGTTGATCGGCCTGGGCGCACTGGGTACCGCAATTGGTTTCGGCCTGTTGGGCGGCAAGTTCCTGGAAGGCGCAGCGCGTCAGCCAGAAATGGTTCCAATGCTCCAAGTTAAAATGTTCATCGTTGCCGGTCTGCTCGACGCCGTAACCATGATCGGTGTTGGTATCGCTCTGTTCTTCACCTTCGCGAACCCATTCGTTGGTCAACTCGCTGGCTAATCACTCGAACCTTCGAGTGATTGGTTTGATGTGCAACGAACGAGCGAGGTGTTGGCGTGAACATTAATGCAACCCTGATTGGCCAGTCCGTTGCGTTCTTCATTTTTGTACTGTTTTGCATGAAGTTCGTGTGGCCTCCGGTCATCGCGGCTTTGCACGAACGTCAGAAGAAGATCGCGGATGGACTGGACGCTGCCGCCCGAGCAGCTCGCGACCTGGAGTTGGCCCAAGATAAAGCGGGTCAACAACTGCGCGAAGCTAAGGCTCAGGCAGCTGAAATCATTGAGCAAGCCAAGAAACGCGGTAACCAGATCGTTGAAGAGGCTGTTGAAAAAGCCCGTATCGACGCTGACCGTGTGAAGGTTCAGGCTCAGGCCGAGATCGAGCAGGAACTGAACAGTGTCAAAGACGCGCTGCGTGCCCAACTGGGTGCACTGGCCGTCGGCGGCGCCGAGAAGATCCTGGGTGCCACAATCGATCAAAACGCGCACGCGGAGCTGGTTAACAAACTGGCTGCTGAAATTTAAGCGAGGGCGATCATGGCAGAATTGACCACGTTGGCCCGACCTTACGCTAAGGCAGCCTTCGAGCACGCCCAGGCCCACCAGCAACTGGCCTCTTGGTCAGCCATGCTCGGCCTGGCTGCAGCAGTGTCGCAAGACGACACCATGCAGCGCGTGCTCAAGGCCCCGCGACTGACGAGCGCAGACAAGGCCGCCACGTTTATTGACGTGTGCGGCGACAAGTTTGATGTGAAGGCACAGAACTTCATCAACGTCGTTGCCGAAAACGACCGTCTCCCGCTGTTGCCGGAGATATCCGCTCTGTTCGACCTGTACAAGGCCGAACAAGAGAAGTCGGTAGACGTTGAAGTGACCAGTGCTTTTGCATTGAACCAAGAACAGCAAGACAAACTCGCCAAGGTTCTCAGTGCACGACTCAACCGGGAAGTGCGCCTGCAAGTCGAGGAAGACAAATCCCTTATTGGGGGCATTGTCATCCGCGCCGGCGACCTGGTTATCGATGGCTCGGTTCGCGGCAAACTCGCGAACCTTGCCGAAGCATTGAAATCTTGAGTTTGAAGGGGCAGCAGAGCAATGCAGCAACTCAATCCTTCCGAAATAAGTGAAATTATCAAGGGCCGCATCGACAAGCTCGATGTGACCTCCCAAGCCCGTAACGAAGGCACTGTCGTCAGCGTATCTGACGGTATCGTGCGGATTCACGGTCTGGCCGACGTAATGTACGGCGAGATGATCGAGTTTCCGGGCGGCGTCTTCGGTATGGCTCTCAACCTGGAGCAGGACTCCGTTGGTGCCGTAGTTTTGGGCGCCTACCAGTCCCTGGCTGAAGGCATGAGCGCCAAGTGCACCGGCCGCATCCTCGAAGTTCCGGTTGGTAAGGAACTGCTGGGTCGCGTAGTCGACGCACTGGGTAACCCAGTTGACGGCAAAGGTCCGCTGAACAACACCGAGACCGATGCGGTCGAGAAAGTTGCTCCAGGCGTGATCTGGCGTAAGTCGGTAGACCAGCCTGTACAGACTGGCTACAAGGCTGTCGATGCCATGATCCCTGTCGGCCGTGGCCAGCGTGAGCTGATCATCGGTGACCGTCAGATCGGTAAAACCGCTCTGGCGATCGACGCGATCATCAACCAGAAAAACAGCGGCATTTTCTGCGTCTACGTAGCAATCGGTCAGAAACAATCGACCATCGCCAACGTGGTTCGCAAGCTGGAAGAAAACGGCGCACTGGCTAACACCATCGTCGTGGCAGCGAGCGCTTCGGAATCTGCAGCACTGCAATTCCTGGCACCGTACTCCGGTTGCACCATGGGTGAATTCTTCCGCGACCGCGGTGAAGACGCGCTGATCGTTTATGACGATCTGTCCAAGCAAGCAGTGGCTTACCGCCAGATTTCCCTGCTGCTGCGCCGTCCACCAGGCCGTGAAGCTTACCCAGGCGACGTGTTCTATCTCCACTCCCGTCTGCTCGAGCGCGCATCCCGCGTTTCGGAAGAATACGTAGAGAAGTTCACCAACGGCGCAGTGACCGGCAAAACCGGTTCCCTGACCGCACTGCCGATCATCGAAACCCAGGCTGGCGACGTTTCCGCGTTCGTTCCGACCAACGTGATTTCCATCACCGACGGTCAGATCTTCCTGGAATCGGCCATGTTCAACTCCGGGATCCGTCCTGCTGTGAACGCCGGTGTTTCGGTATCCCGTGTGGGTGGTGCCGCTCAGACCAAGATCATCAAGAAGCTCTCCGGTGGTATCCGTACCGCTCTGGCTCAGTACCGTGAACTGGCGGCATTCGCCCAGTTCGCTTCTGACCTGGACGAAGCGACCCGTAAGCAACTTGAGCATGGTCAGCGCGTTACCGAGCTGATGAAGCAGAAGCAATACGCACCAATGTCGATCGCTGACATGGCGCTGTCGCTGTATGCCGCTGAGCGTGGGTTCCTGACTGACGTTGAAATCGCCAAGATCGGCAGCTTCGAACAAGCGCTGATTGCTTTCTTCAACCGCGATCACGCCGATTTGATGGCGAAGATCAACGTGAAGGGTGACTTCAATGACGAAATCGACGCTGGCATGAAAGCCGGTATCGAGAAGTTCAAGGCCACCCAAACCTGGTAAGCCGCAGCGGGGGCCGCAAGGCTCCCGCTTGCTAACCTGATAGGTGTTACATGGCAGGCGCAAAAGAGATTCGCAGTAAGATTGCGAGCATCAAAAGCACGCAAAAGATTACCAGCGCCATGGAAAAAGTGGCGGTCAGTAAAATGCGCAAGGCACAAATGCGCATGGCTGCTAGCCGTCCTTACGCGGAGCGCATCCGCCAGGTTATTGGTCATTTGGCCAACGCCAACCCGGAATATCGCCACCCGTTCATGATCGACCGTGAAGTAAAGCGCGTCGGTTACGTCGTGGTGAGCAGTGACCGTGGTCTGTGTGGTGGCTTGAACACCAACCTGTTCAAGGCTCTGGTCAAGGACATGGCGGTAAACCGCGAAAACGGCGTCGAGATTGATCTGTGTGTTGTTGGTAGCAAGGGTGCGGCTTTCTTCCGCAACTTCGGCGGTAACGTCGTAGCAGCTATCAGCCACCTGGGTGAAGAGCCGTCGATCAATGACCTGATCGGCAGCGTCAAGGTGATGCTGGATGCCTATCTGGACGGCCGTATTGATCGCCTGTCCGTGGTGTCCAACAAGTTCATCAACACCATGACGCAACATCCTACCGTGGAGCAGTTGATTCCACTGGTGGCAACCCCGGATCAAGAACTCAAGCACCACTGGGATTATCTGTACGAACCGGACGCCAAAGAGCTGCTTGACGGCTTGATGGTCCGTTACGTGGAGTCGCAGGTCTACCAGGCGGTGGTCGAGAACAACGCGGCTGAACAAGCTGCGCGGATGATCGCGATGAAGAACGCTACCGACAACGCCGGTGATTTGATCAGCGATTTGCAGCTGGTCTACAACAAGGCGCGTCAGGCTGCGATCACCCAAGAGATCTCGGAAATCGTCGGCGGCGCTGCCGCGGTTTAACGGTTCAAATATTCAGAGGATCCAGCTATGAGTAGCGGACGTATCGTTCAAATCATCGGCGCCGTTATCGACGTGGAATTTCCACGCGACAGCGTACCGAGCATCTACAACGCGCTGAAAGTAGTGAGCGCGGCCGAAACCACCCTGGAAGTTCAGCAGCAGCTGGGCGACGGCGTGGTTCGTACCATTGCGATGGGTTCCACCGAGGGCTTGAAGCGCGGTCTGGAAGTCACCGACTCTGGCGCAGCCATCTCCGTACCGGTCGGTAAAGCGACGCTGGGCCGGATCATGGACGTACTGGGCAACCCGATCGACGAAGCAGGCCCGATCGACACCGAAGAGCGTTGGGGCATTCACCGTCCTGCGCCAACCTTCGCTGAACAAGCGGGCGGCAACGACCTGCTGGAAACCGGCATCAAGGTTATCGACCTGGTTTGCCCGTTCGCCAAGGGCGGTAAAGTCGGTCTGTTCGGTGGTGCCGGTGTAGGCAAAACCGTAAACATGATGGAACTGATCCGTAACATCGCCATCGAGCACAGCGGTTATTCCGTGTTCGCCGGTGTGGGTGAGCGTACTCGTGAGGGTAACGACTTCTACCACGAGATGAAGGATTCCAACGTTCTGGACAAAGTGGCACTGGTTTACGGTCAGATGAACGAGCCGCCGGGTAACCGTCTGCGCGTAGCATTGACCGGCCTGACCATGGCCGAGAAGTTCCGTGACGAAGGTAACGACGTTCTGCTGTTCGTCGACAACATCTATCGTTACACCCTGGCCGGTACTGAAGTATCCGCACTGCTGGGCCGTATGCCTTCCGCAGTAGGTTACCAGCCGACCCTGGCCGAAGAGATGGGTACTCTGCAAGAGCGTATCACTTCGACCAAGAACGGTTCGATCACCTCGATCCAGGCGGTATACGTACCTGCGGATGACTTGACTGACCCGTCGCCAGCGACCACCTTCGCCCACTTGGACGCCACCGTCGTTCTGTCCCGTGACATCGCTTCCCTGGGTATCTACCCGGCGGTCGATCCACTCGACTCGACTTCGCGTCAGCTGGACCCGAACGTGATCGGCCAGGACCACTACGACACCGCTCGCGGTGTACAGTATGTTCTGCAGCGTTACAAAGAACTGAAGGACATCATTGCGATCCTGGGTATGGACGAGCTGTCGGAAGCCGACAAGCAGTTGGTAAACCGTGCTCGTAAGATCCAGCGTTTCTTGTCGCAGCCGTTCTTCGTGGCTGAAGTCTTCACCGGTGCTTCGGGTAAATACGTTTCCCTGAAAGACACCATTGCTGGCTTCAAAGGCATCCTCAACGGTGACTACGACCACCTGCCAGAACAAGCGTTCTACATGGTCGGCGGCATCGAAGAAGCGATCGAGAAAGCCAAGAAACTGTAATCCCGGCGCCCGGCAACGGGCGCTAATTTAGTTTGAGGCAATCAGATGGCTATGACAGTCCATTGCGATATCGTCAGTGCGGAAGGAGAAATCTTTTCCGGCCTGGTCGAGATGGTGATTGCGCACGGTGCACTGGGTGATCTTGGTATCGCCCTGGGCCACGCGCCACTGATCACTAATCTCAAGCCTGGCCCGATCCGCCTGGTCAAGCAGGGCGGGGAAGAGGAGGTGTATTACATCTCCGGTGGTTTCCTCGAGGTTCAGCCGAACATGGTCAAGGTTCTTGCCGACACCGTGCAACGAGCTGCCGACCTGGACGAAGCCTCCGCTCAGGAAGCCGTTAAGGCTGCCGAGAAGGCCTTGCATGAGCGGGGCGCGGAATTCGATTACGGTTCTGCTGCCGCACGTCTGGCCGAGGCTGCAGCTCAGCTGCGCACCGTCCAGCAGATCCGCAAGAAGTTCGGCCACTAACAGGCCATCACTTGTTGCGCGATTGATTAAAAAGGGTAGCCTCGGCTACCCTTTTTTCTTTTCCGAATTTAATAAACCTGGTCACAGCCGCTGACCACCCCAGGATTGGTAGCCAGTCATGTCTCTTGAAATCGTTATCCTCGCTGCTGGTCAGGGCACTCGCATGCGTTCGGCATTGCCGAAAGTGCTGCACCCGATTGCCGGCAACTCGATGCTTGGCCACGTTATCCACAGCGCTCGACAACTTGATCCACAGCGCATCCACGTGGTGATTGGCCACGGTGCCGATGCCGTTCGTGAGCGTCTGGCGGCGGATGATCTGAATTTTGTCCTGCAGGACAAACAGCTGGGTACTGGTCATGCGGTAGCTCAAGCCGTGCCATTCATTGAGTCCGACACCGTTTTGATTCTTTACGGCGACGTGCCGTTGATCGAAGTCGAAACCCTTCAGCGCCTGCTCAAGCACGTTGCACCGCAGCAATTGGGTTTGCTGACCGTCGAACTGGACGACCCGACCGGCTATGGCCGCATCGTCCGCGATGGCGCCGGCAAGGTCACGGCGATCGTCGAGCAAAAAGACGCCAGCGAAGCCGAGCGCTCGATCACTGAAGGCAATACCGGCATCCTGGCGCTGCCGTTCGCGCAGTTGGGTGGCTGGATGAGTCGTCTCTCCAACAACAACGCCCAAGGCGAGTATTACCTGACTGACGTGATTGCCATGGCGGTCAGCGACGGTTTGGTCGTGGCGACCGAACAGCCTCACGACGCCATGGAAGTGCAGGGCGCCAACGATCGCAAGCAGCTCTCTGAACTTGAGCGTCACTATCAATTGCGCGCGGGTCGTCGTTTGATGGCTCAAGGCGTGACCCTGCGTGACCCGGCGCGTTTCGACGTGCGTGGTGAAGTCACCGTCGGCCGCGATGTGCTGATCGACATCAACGTGATCCTCGAAGGCAAAGTCGTCATCGAAGACGACGTGGTGATCGGTCCGAATTGCGTGATCAAGGACAGCACTCTGCGTAAAGGCGTGGTGATCAAGGCCAACAGTCATATCGAAGGCGCCATTCTTGGAGAAGGCAGCGATGCCGGACCGTTCGCTCGCCTGCGTCCCGGCACAGTCCTGGAGGCTCGCGCCCATGTGGGTAACTTTGTCGAGCTGAAAAACGCGCATATGGGCGAAGGCGCCAAGGCCGGTCACCTGACCTACCTGGGCGATGCCGAAATCGGCGCGCGCACCAACATCGGCGCGGGCACCATCACCTGCAACTATGACGGCGCCAACAAGTGGAAAACCGTCCTGGGTGAGGATGTGTTCATCGGTTCCAACAACTCGCTGGTGGCGCCTGTGGATATCTCCAGCGGTGCGACCACCGCCGCCGGCTCGACCATTACGCAGAATGTGGATAACGCACAATTGGCTGTGGGCCGTGCACGCCAGAAGAACATTGACGGCTGGAAGCGGCCGGAGAAAATCAAGAAGAGCTGAGTTATCCACAGATCTTTTTGTCGCGTCTCGCTTGACGAAGTTTCGCCGATAGGTTTTGATTGCTTCCGTTATCTTTCGAATCGAAACTTACTAAGCCATGTCGAAACGCAATACTCCCCAACGTCGTCACAATATCCTCGCCTTGCTCAATGAGCAGGGCGAAGTCAGTGTGGATGAGCTGGCCAAGCGTTTCGAAACTTCGGAAGTTACGATTCGCAAGGATCTGGCGGCGCTCGAAAGCAATGGCTTGTTGCTACGCCGTTACGGCGGTGCCGTCACCATGCCTCAGGAATTGGTGGCCGACATCGGTCAGCCAGTCTCCAAATACAAGCAGGCCATCGCCCGCGCTGCCGTCACGCGAATTCGCGAGCATGCACGGATCATCATCGACAGCGGCAGCACGACCGCTGCGATGATCCCCGAACTGGGGCAGCAACCTGGCCTGGTGGTGATGACCAATTCCCTGCACGTCGCCAACGCCCTGAGCGAACTCGAACACGAACCGGTGCTGTTGATGACGGGCGGCACTTGGGATCCGCACTCCGAATCCTTCCAGGGGCAGGTCGCCGAGCAGGTTCTGCGCTCGTACGATTTCGACCAGTTGTTCATCGGCGCCGATGGCATCGACCTGGTACGTGGAACCACCACCTTCAATGAATTGCTGGGACTGAGCCGGGTCATGGCCGATGTCGCCCGCGAAGTGATCGTGATGGTCGAGGCCGATAAGATCGGCCGCAAGATTCCCAACCTGGAACTGCCCTGGAGCAGTGTCCATACCCTTATTACCGATGATCGCCTGCCGCTTGAGGCACGGGATCAGATTCAGGCCCGCGGCATCACTTTGATTTGCGCGGCTGTCAGTCAGGAGAAATAGCATGTGTGGAATTGTCGGCGCAGTCGCAGAACGTAACATCACCGCCATCCTGCTCGAAGGCCTCAAACGCCTCGAATACCGTGGCTATGACAGCGCCGGTGTGGCGATCTTCACCAACGATGCAAAGCTTGAGCGCATGCGTCGTCCAGGCAAAGTCAGCGAGCTGGAACTGGCACTTGAAGCCGAACCGCTGATCGGTCGCCTCGGTATCGCTCACACTCGCTGGGCCACACACGGTGCGCCGTGCGAGCGTAATGCGCACCCGCATTTCTCCGGCGATCTGGCAGTGGTGCACAACGGCATCATCGAGAACCATGAAGCCCTGCGCGAACAACTCAAGGCGCTGGGTTACGTGTTCACCTCGGACACCGACACCGAAGTCATCGCCCATCTGCTGAATCACAAACTCAAGGATCTGAAGGATCTGACCGTGGCGCTCAAGGCCACCGTGAAAGAGCTGCACGGTGCTTACGGTCTGGCCGTGATCAGTGCCGATCAACCGGATCGCCTGGTCGCTGCCCGCAGTGGCAGCCCGTTGGTGATCGGACTGGGTCTGGGGGAAAACTTTCTCGCCTCCGACCAGTTGGCCCTGCGTCAGGTCACTGACCGTTTCATGTACCTGGAAGAAGGCGATATCGCCGAAATTCGTCGAGACAACGTGCAGATCTGGGACGTCAGCGGCAATGCCGTCACCCGTGAAACCGTACAGTACCGTGACGGCGCCGAAGCGGCTGACAAAGGCGAATTCCGTCACTTCATGCTCAAGGAAATCCACGAACAACCGGCTGTTGTGCAACACACCCTCGAAGGTCGTCTGAGCCCGAACGGCGTGCTGGTGCAGGCGTTCGGCCCACAGGCCGCCGAGTTGTTCGCCAAAGTGCGTAACGTGCAGATCGTCGCTTGCGGCACCAGTTATCACGCCGGCATGGTTGCCCGTTACTGGCTCGAAGAACTGGCCGGTATTCCGTGCCAGGTCGAAGTCGCCAGTGAATTCCGCTACCGCAAAGTGGTGGTGCAGCCCGACACCCTGTTCGTGACCATTTCCCAGTCCGGCGAAACCGCCGACACGCTGGCTGCGCTGCGCAACGCCAAGGAACTGGGTTTCCTCGCCAGCCTGGCTATCTGCAACGTCGGCATCAGCTCGCTGGTGCGTGAATCCGACCTGACTCTGCTGACGCATGCCGGTCGCGAAATCGGTGTCGCATCGACCAAAGCGTTTACCACTCAACTGGTCGGCCTGCTGTTGTTGACCCTGTCCCTGGGTCAGGTTCGCGGCACATTGGCTAAAGGCGTCGAAGCCACCCTGGTTGAAGAACTGCGTCGCCTGCCAACACGTCTTGGCGAAGCTCTGGCGATGAACAGCACCGTGGAAAAAATCGCCGAGTTGTTCGCCGAGAAGCATCACACGCTGTTCCTCGGTCGTGGCGCGCAGTTCCCGGTGGCGATGGAAGGTGCCTTGAAACTCAAGGAAATCTCCTACATCCACGCCGAAGCCTATCCCGCCGGCGAGCTGAAACACGGCCCGTTGGCGCTTGTGGATAACGACATGCCTGTGGTGACCGTGGCGCCGAACAACGAACTGCTGGAGAAGTTGAAGTCCAACCTCCAGGAAGTCCGCGCCCGTGGCGGCCAACTGATCGTTTTCGCCGACGAGCAGGCCGGCATGACCAACGGCGAAGGCACCCATGTTGTGCACATGCCGCACATCCACGACATCCTGTCGCCAATCCTCTACACCATTCCGCTGCAGTTGCTGTCGTACTACGTCGCGGTATTGAAAGGCACGGACGTTGACCAGCCGCGTAACCTGGCGAAATCGGTGACGGTGGAATAAGTTATCCACAGCTGAAACAAGGGGCGAGGTCGCTGTCATTGACAGGATCTTGCCCCTTTTACATTCAGCTCAGAATTTTTCCGCAATCAACCGCAGTGGGTAATCCGGTTCTCGATAGCCGCCCGGCTTCTGGCGTTTGGGCAACTTCACGGTTTCCCTCGGAACATCCTCATAGGGAATGCGACTGAGCAGGTCGGTGATGATGTTCAGGCGCGCCCGTCGCTTGTCGTTCGAGTTGGCCACCAACCACGGTGCATGGTCGGTGTCGGTCATCTTGAACATGTCGTCACGTGCCCGTGAATAGTCATACCAGCGGCTGTAGGACTTGAGGTCCATGCCGGTGAGTTTCCAGATTTTGCGTCCGTCCTTGATGCGAGCCTGAAGCCGTCGTGTCTGCTCCTCCGGACTCACTTCCAGCCAGTACTTGATCAGAATGACACCTGAATCGACGATCGCGCGCTCGACTAGAGGGATGGCCTTCAGGAAGCTATCCACTTGTTCCTGGGTGCAGAACCCCATCACCCGCTCCACGCCGGCGCGGTTGTACCAACTGCGATCAAAGATCACCACTTCGCCAGCCGCCGGCAGATGCGGCAGGTAGCGCTGCACATACATCTGACTTTTCTCGCGTTCGGTAGGTGCGGTTAGCGCTATCACCCGGAAGACACGCGGGCTCACCCGCTCGGTCAACGCCTTGATGGTGCCGCCCTTGCCAGCCCCGTCGCGCCCCTCAAAAACGATGCACACCTTGATGCCTTTGTGTCGCACCCACTCCTGCAGCTTGACGGTTTCGACGTGCAGTTCGCGCAGTGCTTTCAGGTAGTCTTTGTTGTTCATTTTCGAGCTGTCAGCCATTGGCTGCTTTTGTGCCCGCTTCTTGTTCTTCGCCATGACCAAGCCCTCACTCTTTTCCCGGTGATGTCAGACTAGGTCGTTTTCGACGTCGCGCTCAAAATCGCAGCCTGACGGTTGCGATTTTTATCTGAATGGAGGACATGCCCAGTGGACCGATTCCAGGAAATGCAGGTTTTCGCCGCTGTAGCCCAGGACCAAGGTTTCTCGGCGGCGGCGCGGCGTTTGGGTATGTCGGCGGCCAGTGTGACTCGTGCAGTGGCCGCGCTGGAAAAACGCATTGGCACGTTGCTGCTGACGCGCACCACCCGCAGTGTGCATTTGAGCGAGGCAGGTCAGCGGTATCTGGAAGACTGTCGGAGAATTCTCGCTGAGGTGCAGGAAGCGGAGGACTCGGCGGCGGGCAGTCACGCAGAGCCTCGCGGGCAACTGACGATTACGGCGCCAGTATTGTTTGGCGATTTGTTTGTCACGCCGGTGATGGTGAGTTATCTGACACAGTTTCCTGAGGTCTGCATCAATGGGTTGCTGGTCGATCGAGTGGTGAGCATGGTCGAAGAGGGGATCGATGTGGCGGTGCGTATCGGTGAGCTGCCCGACAGTAATCAGCATGCGATTCGCGTCGGTGAAGTGCGCCGGGTGATTTGTGCTTCTCCGCAATTTCTTGAGGCGCATGGCAGGCCGACCCATCCTCAGGATCTGACCCGCGCAGCGGTTATTGCGACGTCCGCTATCGGTCAAATGAAAAGCTGGCCCTTTCTTGAAGCCGGAGCGCCACTGAATGTTCGACCGGAACCACGCCTGGTGGTGACGGCGAATCAGGCCGCCATTACGGCCGCGTGCCTGGGGTTGGGATTCACCCGCGTCCTGTCTTATCAGGTCGCCAGCAAAGTCGCGTCCGCAGAGCTGGAAATCGTTTTGGCTGACTTCGAACTGCCGCCGCTGCCCATCCATGTCGTTTACCAGGGCGGGCGTAACGCTCCCGCGCGGATTCGCAGTTTTGTGGACTTCACCGTGAAGGCCTTGCGGGAACACCCGGACTTGCAGGGCTGATGGTTTATTTCACTGGGTGAAATAATGGATTGCACTTGCTGACTATTCTGTTGTTTTGGTTGCGGGTGGAAGATAGCGGCCATCGGTGCTGATCTGTCCTGGACGGCACCATCACCCCAGTGGAGTCGACCATGCAAGCGATCAAACTCTATAACTTCCCGCGCTCCGGCCATGCTCACCGTGTGGAACTGATGCTGTCCCTGCTGCAACTGCCGACCGAGCTTATCCTGGTTGATCTGGCCAAAGGCGCGCACAAACAGCCGGATTACCTGGCGATTAATCCTTTCGGGCAGGTTCCGGCCATTGATGATCAAGGCGTGGTGCTGGCCGACTCCAACGCAATCCTGGTTTATCTGGCGCAAAAATATGGCAACGGTCGCTGGTTGCCGGCCGACCCGGTTGGCGCGGCGAAGGTGCAACGCTGGTTGTCTGTGGCGGCCGGCCCGATTGCCTTTGGTCCGGCCAGAGCAAGGCTGATCACTGTGTTTGGTGCGGCATATAACGCTGAAGAGGTGATTGCCTACTCTCACATCTGGCTCAAACAGATCGATCAGGAACTGGCGGCTTCGCCTTATCTGGTTGGCACCGAACCGACCATTGCCGACGTCGCGGCCTACAGCTACATCGCCCATGCGCCCGAAGGCAATGTGTCGCTCGAAAACTACGCCAATGTACGAGCCTGGCTCGCGCGTATCGAAGCCTTGCCTGGTTTTGTCGCTATGCCACGCACCGTCGTCGGCCTGCAAAAAACTGCCTGATGCTGCGGCCCGACCTTGTCGGGCCGTCCACACTGCGCTCATGCGCGGGGAGAAGCCGTTATGGACCGTTCACCTTGGCACGCTGGCGAGAAACAGATGCAGGCACACGTCGGTGTTGCCGAGCGAATGGAGACGTTGGGGCGTAGGGTGGTTCGCACCGAGATGCCGGACCAGCACCGTACATTCTATGAGCAACTGCCGTTCATGCTGTACGGCGCGGTGGACGCCGACGGTAATCCTTGGGCCAGCATTCTCGAAGGGCCACCGGGTTTCGCCCACTCGCCCGAGCCGGATGCGTTGCAGTTCAACAGCCTGCCGGGGGCGGATGACCCTGCGCAATTGCGCGATGGCGCGGCGATCGGATTGCTGGGAATCGAATTGCATACACGGCGGCGCAACCGCCTCAATGGTCGCGTCGGCGCCGTAACGGCGGAGGGTTTTGCTGTCACGGTCGAACAGTCCTTCGGCAACTGTCCGCAATACATTCAATTGCGCCAGTTTCGCTCGGTGCCGCTGGCGGATCCGGCGACGCGCATTGCGCAACACCTGAATGGCCTGGATGACGCGGCCAAAGCCATGATCGCCGACGCCGACACGTTGTTCGTCGCGAGTTATGTGGATATTGATGGCCAGCGCTCAGTGGACGTTTCCCACCGCGGCGGCCAATCCGGTTTCGTACGGGTGGAAGGTAATCGCCTCACCATCCCGGACTTCGCCGGCAACCTGTTCTTCAATACCTTGGGCAATCTGCTGATCAATCCCCGGGCAGGTTTGCTGTTTATCGATTTCAACTCGGGCGACTTGCTGCACCTCAGTGGTCGTACCGAAGTCATCCTTGAAGGCCCGCAGGTCGAAGCCTTTCAAGGCGCCGAGCGCCTGTGGACATTCGAGGTGGAGCAGGTGGTGCGCCGGCCGGCCGCGTTGGCTTTGCGTTGGCGCTTCGATGGCGTTTCACCCACCAGTCTGCTGACCGGCACCTGGGAACAGGCCAGCGCCCGTCTGCAAGCCCAGGCCCTGGGTGATCGTTGGCGGCCGCTGCGAGTGGCGCGGATCGAAGCGGAAAGCCACAACATCCGCTCAATCTATCTGGAGCCCGCCGATGACGCAGGGTTGCCGGTATTTCAGGCGGGGCAGCATTTGCCACTGCGGTTCAACATTGGCGATGAGGTGCATATTCGCACTTACAGCTTGTCGAGCGCGCCGTCCGATGACTTTTTCCGTATCAGCGTAAAACGTGAAGGGCTGGTGTCGTCGTACCTGCATGAGCAGGTTCGAGTTGGTGATCTGCTGGAAGCCCGTGCACCGCAGGGGCATTTCAGCGTGGCAGCCCATGAACGTCGGCCGCTGGTGTTGTTGGCTGCCGGGGTAGGCATTACGCCGCTGCTGTCGATGGTGCGGGAGGTGGTGTATCAAGGCCTGCGCACCCGGCACATTCGTCCGACATGGTTTTTCCAGAGTTCGCGCACGTTGGCCGATCAACCGTTTCGACCCGAGCTCGATCGCCTGCTCGAGAGTGCGGGTGGCGCGGTGCGGGTGTTGCGTCTGCTCAGTCAGCCGGAGGCCGATGCTCACGAGGGCGAAGACTTTGATTTGACCGGACGGATCGACACGGCTTTGCTCCAGTCCATCCTTGAAGAGGAGGACTACGATCAGCTGGACTTTGTCCTCTGCGGCCCGGGCAGTTTTACCCAAGGGCTGTACGACAGCCTTCGGGGACTAGACATCCGTGACAGCAGGATTCACGCCGAAACCTTCGGCCCGTCGACCTTGCGTCGCCAGCCGGACCCCGACGCGGTGGTCATCGAGCAACCGCCCGCCGCAACCACCTCGGTGCCGGTGGTGTTCCAGCGCTCGGCCAAAGAAGCCCGCTGGCAACCCGATGGCGGCAGTTTGCTGGAGTTGGCGGAAAGCCGTGGCTTGCGTCCGGAATTCAGTTGCCGCGGCGGCTCCTGTGGGACCTGCAAGACCCGCCTGATCAGCGGCCAGGTGAATTATCCACAGCCGCCAGCGGAAGTGCCGGATGAAGGAAGCGTCCTGATTTGTTGTGCGATTCCGGCGCAGGGCTCGCAGCCTTTGGTGCTCGACCTGTAGCATCTCACGGACGCTGCCTTCAGCAGATACAAAGGATGCTTTATGGTTTTTCTCGCTCGCCTGTCGGGCTTGCTGGTGATGGTGGCGTTGCTTGCCGGTTGCGAACGACAGGACGCGCCGCCGCTTGATCAACAACTCTACGTTTGGCAACGGCAATGGACGCCCGCCCACGAAGCTGCACTCAAAGACAGTCGTGCGGACTTTTCCACGCTGCGAGTGTTGGCGTTGCAGGCCTTCCCCCGGGCGGGTTGGAGTCGGGCGCGAATCGATGCGGCGCTGCTCAAACAGGATGGCCGGCCGCTGATTGCGGTGATTCGCCTCGATGGCCAGCTCAAGTCGCTGGACCAGGACGAAGTGACCGCACAGATCGGCCAGGTGCTTGATGATTGGCAAGCGCAAGGGCTGATCGTCACCGGTGTGGAAATCGACCACGATGCTGGCAACGCCCGGCTACCGGCGTATCGGAAATTTCTCACAGCGTTGCGCGGAAGTCTTCCGGCCTCCATGCCGCTTAGTATTACGGCATTACCCGCCTGGCTCGGCAGCCGCGAACTGCCGGCATTGTTATCCACAGTCGATAGCAGCGTGTTGCAGGTGCATGCAGTGAGCGATCCGCGCAGGGGCTTGTTTGACCCGGAACAGGCGCAAACATGGGCGAAGGCGTGGGGCCACATCACTTCGAAACCTTTTTACCTGGCGCTGCCGGCTTATGGCGTGGCGTTGTTACCGCAGACCGACGGCGCACCGCTGGTGGAGAGTGAAGTGCCGGTGGAACGTGGCGGCGAGCGTCGGGAATTGCTGGCCGATCCACAGCAACTGCGCACACTGGCCACTGAATTACGCAACGATCCGCCGGTGCATCTGGCCGGCCTGATCTGGTTTCGCTTGCCCCTGGCCCAGGATCGTCGGGCCTGGAGCCTGACCACCTTGGGCGCCGTGGCCCGCGGCGACATCCTCGACAGTCGCCTGATGCTGAAACTCTCGGCGCAGGATGGCCTCTATGACGTCAGCATCAGCAATCAAGGCAACCTCGACGGTGTCTGGCCCGAGCGTCTGACGCTCGCGGTGCGAGGTTGTGAGGGCGCCGACGCCCTGGCCGGTTATGCGTTGCAACAGAGCCCGGATCTGCTTACCTTCACCCGCCTGCGCGACGGGCGAATACCTGCCGGCGGGGAGCGCGCCATCGGTTGGGCGCGTTGCACCCACATTGATCAAGGAGGTTCAAATGTTCACCCGTAACTGGCCCCGCCATTTGCTCTGCCTGAGCCTCAGCTTGCCGCTGGGTTCGGCATTGGCCTGCGGGCCGGATTTCCCCATGCGTCTGCTCGACAACCGGGGCCAGTCGCTGGCGGAGTTGCCGGAAGGCAACTTCCGGTTCGAGATCAATCGTCTCGGGCATGCGATTGCGGGTCTGAAGAACGTCACCGAAGTCGTCTACAACAGCATGGACGCAACCGACTATGCCGAGCAGCGGGACAAGGCCGAGCAGGCTGGTCTGACCGTGGAACAGCAAGCGCAGGTCAAACAGTTGCGCAGTTTGACCGATGCTCATCAGGTAGAAGCACAGGGCGCGAGTCTGCCGACTGAACTCGTGCTCTATCTCGCGGGCGCCGTGGCGTTCAACGCGGGTGACCCTGGATTGGCCGCCGAGTACTTCCAGAAAGTGCTGGCGCTACCTGCGGATCAGCGCGCGTTACGCAGCACCTGGGCCGCGTATTCGCTGGGCCGCGCGCTGTTTGCCATGAGCGCCGAAGCGGACGCGAAGCCCGACCTGCTGACGCCATCGCGCAAAGCGTTCGAGCAGGCTCGGCAACTGAGCATTGATGGTTTCAGCGACCCGTTGGAACTGGGCGTTGCCAGCCTCGGCGAAGAAGCACGCGTGGCGCGCACGGCGGGTGACTGGAACCGAGCCATTGAGCTCTATGCCACGCAAAACCTCCACGGTTCGGCGGTGGGTTACACCTCGCTGAAACTGTTGGTGGCGGATCTGGCGGCGATGCCTGACGAGCAACTGGCCGCATTGCTTGAAGGCAAACCGGTACAGCAACTGATCACGGCGTCTCTGATCAGCCGGTTGGGTTGGTCATTTGGTGATCAACCGCCGAACGAACAAAAACTGATCAAGCTGCTGCAAGCCAGCACCCGCGGCAGCCTGGATAACGCCGATCGACTGGCGGCGGTGAATTATCAACAGGGCGACTACGCCAGCGCCAAAGCTTTTCTGGAACACGCCGGCGACGGTGGCCTGGCGTGGTGGCTGCGGGCGAAACTGGCGATGCGCGAGGGCGATAAAACCGCCGCCGCCGCGGCATACGCCAAAGCGGCCCAGGCCTTTGCGCAGAATGAATCCTGGGGTGAGCGGCGAACGCCTGACTGGGACTTTGAAACGCTTCAGCCCAAGTGCCGGGTCGAAGGCGAAAGCGCAATCCTGGCGTTGCAACGCGGGGATTATCTGCAAGCGTTCGATCAGCTTTATCGCAGCAACGACATTTACTGGTTCGACGCCGCGACCGTCGCCGAGCGTGTGTTGACTGTCGATGAGCTCAAGCATTACGTCGACACTCAGGTGCCCGCACCACCGGCGCTGACTCAGCAGGATCGCGACAACTATGTGCCGTTGCCGGTGGCAGCGAAGTTGCGCAACTTGCTGGGGCGGCGATTGCTGCGTGAAGAGCGTTACGATGAAGCGCCGGCGTACTTCGGCGATGCTGAACTGCAAAACAAGGCAAAGGCTTATGGTCAATTGCGCCAGGAAGCCGAGTCCGCTTGGTGGCCAACCCGTCGTGCCGAGGCTTTGTTCAACGCTGCGAAGATCGCTCGCGAGTGGGGGATGGATATCCTGGGATACGAAATGGCGCCGGACTATGCCACGTTCGGTGGTAACTACAGCCTTGAAAGCACCGAACTCAAGGTCGGTCCCCTGGTGGCTGAAGAGGAGGTCAAGCGTCAGCACGCCAGCGCTGCTCAGCCCGATCAGCGTTACCACTACCGTTATGTCGCCAATGCTTTGGCCAGCCGCGCTGCCGATCACCTGCCTCATACCAGTCAGGCCTTTGCGGCGGTGTTGTGTGCGGCGACAGGGTGGAACACTGATCAGGAGCAGAAAAGTGCCTTCTATCAACGCTACGTCAAAGAAGGCCCCTACGTGGATTGGGCACTATTCTTCGGCGAGCGATGCCCTTATCCGGACTTCCAGAACGCAGACAAACGTTACGTCACCCAGGCGTTGAGTCCGATCCGGGCGACGCTACGGCCGTACAAAAAGTGGCTGGAAGTGGGCGGTGTATTGGTGTTTACCGCGCTCGCGCTGTTGCTGGTCAATCGTCACAAGCGTAAGGCGCGCCAGTAATCAGGCCTGTTGAACAAAAGTCAGTCGCACCGCAAAACCGATCAACAGGCTGCCAAACAGCCATTGCTGGAAGCGCTGGGCCGAAGGACTGCGTTGCAGCCAGCGGCCAAGCGCGGCGCCAGCCAAGGCGTAGGCGCTGTCGAACAACAAACCGACGCCGACCAGCACAACACCCAGGGTCGCGAATTGTGCGAGCACCGACCCTGCGTGCGGATTGATGAACTGCGGCAACAGCACCGAGCAGAACAACAGCGCCTTGGGGTTAAGCAGGTTAGTCAGTAGACCGCGCTGGATCGCTTCGCGCCAACGTGGTTTTCCACAGGCTGCACCCGCGTCGTCCAAGTTGGGCAGCATCGTGGTTCGCAAGCACTGAATGCCGATCCATAACAGGTACGCGGCCCCCGCCAGGCGCACGACGTCGAAGGTCCAGGGCGCAGCCTTGAACAGTGCCGCCAGCCCCAATGCCGCCAGTAACACGTGGCAACCCCGTGCGATGCCCAAGCCCACTGCTGTCGCCAGCGCCGCCCCTCTGCCTTGGCGTGCGCCTGTCTGCAGCAGCAGAATCATGTCCGGGCCCGGCAACAGGTAAACCACCGCCAGCGCCATGAAAAACAGCCAGAGTCCTGCCACGATGCACCCCATTCGTTGTTGATTCGGTAGGTCAGTCTAGGGTGGAAAGTCAGGGCAGGTGGTTGCGTAGTTTGCTTCTCAATCGTCTTGGGTTGGCATAACCTGCCATTGAATGATCACTCAGCCATCAGGATCTGCCAAAAATGAAACTGGACGCCTACGACCGCAAGATTCTCGCAGCCCTGCAACGGGATGGTCGGCTGAGCAACGTGCAACTGGCTGACGAGATCGGTCTGTCCGCGTCGCCTTGCTTGCGTCGGGTACGAATGCTTGAAGAGGCCGGGGTGATTCGCGGCTATCAGGCCAATCTGGATCGCGATGAAGTCGGGCTTGGGCTGACGGTGTTTGTCGGGGTCAAGGTTGAGCGTCACAACGACGAACAGGCCGAGTCTTTCCGTCTGGCCGTGACAGCGTTGCCCGAGGTGATTTCTGCGTTTCTGGTATCAGGGGAATCGGATTTTTTGCTGCAGGTGGTGGTGCCGGATCTGCGTGCGTACGACCGCTTTCTCACCGGACGATTGCTGAAATTGCCGGGCGTGAGCGATATCCGCAGCAACTTTGCGATTCACACGGTGAAAACACCGGGGGCGTTGCCGCTGGAGCATTTGCCAACTTGAAAGCAAAGATCGCAGCCTTCGGCAGCTCCTACTGTCGTACTCATATCCTGTAGGAGCTGCCGAAGGCTGCGATCTTTTTTGATATTTGCTACATCTGAGTCGCCATCCCCTCCACATTCATCGCCGCCTGACGCAACGCCTCGGAACGCGTCGGGTGTGGATGACACGTCAGTGCGATGTCTTCCGCCGAGGCGCTGAACTCCATGGCCACGCAGTATTCGCCAATCATTTCACTGACACTCGGGCCGACCAGGTGCACACCGAGAATTTCGTCGGTGCGCTCGTCGGCCAGCACTTTGGCGAAGCCTTCGGTCTCGTGGTTGATCTTCGCCCGGCTGTTGGCGGTGAACGGGAATTTACCGACCTTGTAGGCCCGGCCTTCAGCCTTGAGTTGCTCTTCGGTCTTGCCGACGCTGGCCAGCTCCGGTCGGGTGTAAATGACGTTGGGAATCAGGTTGTAATTGACCTCGCCGGCTTTGCCGACGATCTGCTCGACGCAGGCCATGGCTTCATCTTCAGCCTTGTGCGCAAGCATCGGCCCGGAGGTGACATCGCCAATTACCCACACGCCGGCCGCTTCAGTCCGGTGGCCCTTGTTGGCAAGCATGCCGCGCTTATCCGTAGTGAGTCCGACGTTCTCCAGCCCCAAGCCCTGGGTGTAAGGCCGACGCCCGATGGCCACCAGCACGTAATCGGCTTCAAGCCCTTCGGCAGTGCCACCGGCCGCCGGTTCAACGCTGAGTTGCACGCCATTTGCCGAGGTAGTGGCGCTGGTGACTTTCGAACTCAACTTGAAGTTGATGCCTTGCTTGCTCAACGAACGCTGCAGCGTTTTACCCGCTTCACCGTCCACGCCGGGGCAGATCCGGTCGAGAAATTCGACCACCGTCACTTGTGCGCCCAAGCGCCGCCACACCGAACCCAACTCCAGGCCGATGACCCCAGCGCCAATCACCACCAGATGTTTTGGCACTTCGGATAAAGACAGCGCACCTGTGGAATCAAGGATGCGTTGGTTGTCGATCTCTACGCCGGGCAGGGGAGTGGGCTCGGACCCGGTGGCAATGATGATGTCCTTGGCGCTCAATTCGGTCTTGCCACCCTGGCTATCCGTTACCGTGACTTTCCCCGGGCCGTCGATATGCCCCCATCCCTTGATCCAGTCGACCTTGTTTTTACGAAACAGGAACTCGATGCCCTTGGTCAGCCCGGTCACGCTTTCATCCTTCTGCTTCATCATTTGCGCAAGGTTGAGCGTGGGTTTGACCTCGATCCCCAGGTTGGCGAATTCCGCACCCATGGCTGCGTCGTACAGTTCGGAAGCATGCAACAGCGCCTTGGACGGCATGCATCCGACGTTCAGGCAGGTGCCGCCGAGGGTCGCGCGGCCTTCGACGCAAGCGGCTTTCAGGCCCAGCTGGCCGGCGCGGATTGCTGCGTTGTAACCGCCGGGGCCTCCGCCCAGAATCACGATGTCATAGCTGCTCATGGATTTGCTCCTGGATTAAATGGGAATCGGGCTGGATAAACGTAGTCCGCAGATAAAATTACGAGCGTAATATGTGCGCTCCTCGGTGTTTCGGTCAAGGCTTCAGCCAAGCGACAGGTTGAGCATCTTCAGATAGAGCGATTAGTACAAAAATTTCACGACTTTCGTTATATCGTAACGAATTGCGACTTGGGCAAAGAAAACACTGGGGTGGTATGCAAGTCGATCTCGATATTGAGGGAACAGCGGTAGCCGGGCTGCCGCGCTTTCAGCAGGCAGTCTTTCAAGGGCGACGATTGCGGCAGTTGGCAATCGGTCTCGGCGCACTCGTGGCGACAGGGCTGGTGCTCGCGGTTTTTGCAGGGCTGTTTGCGCCACAGTCGCTTTGGCCAGCGTTGCTGGTCAATCAGAGCGCCGGTCTGCTGGTGCTGATTGCCGGGCTGCAATCGGCGTGGTGGGTGACGCAATGGCGCGCACGGGCGATGAATCCCCCAGCGCTGCCGGTGGAGATCGAAGTCGTTGACGCTCCGGTGGGCTGGTATGAACAGCTGCTGGAGCGTATCAGCCAACGATGGACACGGATGCTGGCGCAGATCGGCGCCCCGACGCTGTGGCTCGGCGGCTGGGCGTTGTTGGCGCTGTTCAGCATCAACCAGGTCTGGAATCTTGCGCTACCCTCTGCCGCGCCAGGCTTTTCGGCCAACGTCGGTGCTGCGCTGTCATTGCTGCTGGCCTTCGGTTTGCTGGTACTGGAGCGGCAGTTTGCCCAGGAAAACGTGGCCCAGTGGCCTGAAGCAGGGCAGTTGGCCCAGCTGACTCGCGTGGCAATCATCAGTCTGGTGTTGAGCGCGTTGTGCCTGTTGTTCAGCAGCGAGGTTTCCGTCTGGCCGGTGCGGCTGGCGGTGCTGGTCGGGCTACTGCCGGGGCTTGTCGCGGTGGAACTGTTGCTGCGAGCCGCGTTGTCATTGTTCAGTCCCCGGCGCGAACAACTGGAACCTGCCTTGCTCGCCCGAAGCTTCGTCGCCGACATGCTGCGCTGGCCACCACAACCGCTGTTGGCGTTGCAGCATGAATTGCATAACCGCTTCGGCATCGATCTGCGGCAAATCTGGGCGTTCACCTACATGCGTCGCGCGTTTGTGCCGGTGCTGGCGGTGGTCACCCTTGTTGGTTGGTCGCTGACCGGCATTCACGAAATACCCCTGCAAGGGCGGGGCATCTATGAGCGCTTCGGCAAACCGGTGGAGGTGTTCGGTCCCGGCTTGCACGCGGGCCTGCCGTGGCCGCTGGGCCGAGTGCTGAGTGTCGAGAATGGCGTGGTCCATGAGTTGGCCACGAGTGTCGGCGAAGCGGCGGCCCCCATTGCGCCGGCACCCGCTGAAGGTCCGGCGCCCGCAGTTGCCAATCGCTTGTGGGACGCCAGCCATGTGAATGACAAATCCCAGGTCATCGCCAGCAGCCGTGCCGACAAGCAGAGCTTCCAGATCGTCAACATGGACGTGCGGTTCGTTTACCGCATCGGCCTGTCGGATCAAGCCGCGTTGGCCGCAACCTACAACAATGCCGATGTCCCGGCGCTGATCCGCAGCACTGCCAGCCGGATTCTGGTTCATGATTTCGCCTCGCGAACCCTCGACGGTTTGCTCGGTGAGGACCGGGTAGGGCTTGCCGAAGAGATAGGCCGCGCCGTGCAGGCGGACTTGCAAACACTTGGCAGTGGCGTGGAGATTCTCGCGACCGTGGTCGAAGCGATTCATCCACCGGCCGGCGCCGCCAACGCTTATCACGGCGTGCAAGCGGCACAGATTGGCGCACAGACGCTGATCTCACGCGAACGCGGTGCAGCGGCAGAGGCGACCAATCAGGCGCAATTACAGGCCAGCATCGCTCGTGATCAGGCGACGGCCAACGCTCGTGAAATCAATGCAGCTGCGCAAGCAGCCGATCTGAAATTCAGCGCCGAGCGAAAAGCCTATGCCAGCGCCGGCCAGGCTTTCGTGCTGGAGCAGTATTTCAGCCAGCTTTCCCAAGGACTGGCCAATACCCGGTTGCTGGTTCTCGACCATCGCTTGGGCGGCAGCAACAACGCGCCGACCATCGACCTCCGAACGTTCACGCTGCCGGCTGATCCCGCGCCGTCGCGTCCAACTGCTCAGCCAGGAGCTGCCAAATGAGCCAGTCGCACACTCACGATCATGCTGACCACGCCGGGCACGATCACGGCCACGGCGGGCATCACCACGGGCATCACCATCATCACCACGGAGACCCACAAGAAGCCGGTCCCTTCCCGTGGCGGCGCATGGGTTGGGCTGCGTTGCTGGTAGCGTTTGCCATCGCGGCGGCGAGCCTGGTGCAAGTGCGTTCCGGAGAAGCCACGGTCATCACGCGCTTTGGCAATCCGTCGCGGGTGTTGCTGGAGCCGGGGCTGGGCTGGCGTTGGCCCGCACCTTTTGAAGCGGCGATTCCTGTTGATTTGCGTCTGCGTACCACGTCGAGTGGTTTGCAGGATGTGGGCACGCGCGACGGTTTGCGCATCATCGTTCAGGCTTACGTGGCGTGGCAGGTGCAAGGTGATCCGGACAATGTGCAGCGCTTCATGCGCGCGGTGCAGAATCAGCCGGACGAAGCGGCGCGGCAGATTCGCACCTTTGTCGGCTCGGCGCTGGAAACCACGGCCAGCAGTTTCGATCTGGCCAATCTGGTGAACACCGATGCCAACCAGGTGCACATTGCTGACTTTGAAGCGCAGCTGCGCCAGCAAATCGATCAGCAATTGCTGACCACGTATGGCGTTCGCGTGCTGCAAGTTGGCATCGAGCGTTTGACCTTGCCGTCGGTAACCCTGACTGCCACTGTCGATCGCATGCGCGCCGAGCGTGAAACAATTGCCACCGAACGCACGGCGATCGGAAAACGCGAAGCGGCGCAAATCCGCTCCGCCGCCGAGCGGGATGCGCGAATCGTTCAGGCCGATGCCACCGTTAAATCTGCCGACATTGAAGCCCAGTCCCGCGTCGAAGCTGCGCAGATTTACGGACGTGCCTACGCCGGATCGCCGCAGCTGTATAACTTGCTGCGCTCTCTCGACACCTTGGGCACCATCGTTACGCCGGGAACCAAACTGATTCTGCGCACCGATGCTGCGCCGTTTCGAGTGCTGGTTGACGGTCCGCCGACGCTCGATATCAAGTCCGGGTCGCAGCCATGAGTTTGGTTCCACGTGGAACAAATGAGTTGAGCAGCCCCTGGATTCAGGCCGGGCGATTGGCGTTTCTCGCGCTGTATGCGGTGACGGTGCTGGCCGCGTTGGCGTGGGCATTTTCCAATGTTCGGCAAATCGATCCGCAGAATCGTGCGGTGGTGTTGCACTTTGGCGCGCTGGATCGCATTCAGAATGCCGGCCTGCTGTTGGCGTGGCCGCGACCGTTCGAGCAGGTCATCCTGTTACCGGCGGCCGATCGGGTGATCGAGCGTCGGGTCGACAATCTGTTGCGCAGCGATGCCGCGTTGCAGGCCGACCGAGTCGCCACATTCGCCACGCCGCTCAGTGATGCCCTCGCCGGGTCCGGTTATTTGCTGACCGGTGACGCCGGCGTGGTGCAACTGGATGTGCGGGTTTTTTACAAAGTCACCGAACCCTATGCGTACGTGCTTCAAGGTGAACATGTGCTGCCGGCACTGGATCGCCTTGTGACTCGCAGCGCCGTGGCGCTGACGGCTGCCCGTGACCTGGACACCATTCTGGTGGCGCGACCGGAGCTGATCGGCGCGGGTAGCCAGGCGGCCGAAAGACGGGAACGCCTGCGCGGCGATCTGGTGCAAGGCATCAATCAGCGACTGGCGGATCTCACGGCCACCGGCCAGGGACTGGGTATCGAAGTGGCGCGCGTCGATGTGCAATCGAGTCTGCCGGGGCCGGCGGTCAACGCCTTCAACGCAGTGCTGACCGCGAGTCAGCAAGCCGATAAAGCCGTGGCAAACGCACGCACCGAGGCCGAGAAACTCACCCAAACCGCCAACGAACAAGCCGACCGTACGTTGCAGGTTGCCCACGCTCAAGCGAGTGAACGGCTGGCCAAAGCGTCCGCCGACACGGCTACCGTGTTGAGTCTGGCCAAGGCGCAACAACAGGGCACCGACCCGCAAATGCTGCTGCGCCTCTACCGCGAGCGCATGCCGAAAATTCTCGGTCAGGCCGGCTCGGTGACCACGGTCAATCCGAAAGACGATTCCCGCCTGATCATTCAGGGAGCTACACAATGAGCGCACAAACCGCCGCCGCACCGAGCCTGTTGTCCTCGGCCGAACAACGCAGCGCCGCTCGCCAGTTGACCCTGGCCATGCTCGCATTGGGTTTGTTGGCGCTGGGTTTGATCTGGCGCTGGTGGTCGCCGGAGCAAACCGGTGTCAGTCAATTGCTGTTGGGGTTTGCCTCATTGCTGGTGGCGGTGCCGGTGATGCGCTCGGCCTGGTACAGCTTGCGTTATCCGAGCTTGCACGGGATCACCGATCAACTGATCGCGTTGGCCATGCTCGGTGCCTGGGCGACCGGCGATCTGCTGACCGCTGCGTTGCTGCCGATCATCATGATCTTCGGCCACGTGCTGGAAGAGCGCAGCGTAATCGGTTCTCAGGAAGCGATTCACGCGCTGGGCAAATTGACGCGCAGCCATGCGCGCAAGGTTCAGGCAGACGGCTCCATCGTCGAAGTCGACAACGGCACACTCAAGGCCGGTGACCGGGTGGAAGTTCGCGCCGGCGACCGAGTCCCGGCCGATGGCCGCGTGCTCGGCGGTCAGGCAAGTCTCGACACGGCGTCGATCACCGGTGAGTCGGTGCCGGTTGAGGCGGGTGTCGGCATGTCCGTGTTCGGTGGGGCGATCAACCTCGACGGCCTGCTGCGTATCGAAGTGACGCGCACGGGCAGCGAATCGACACTCGGCAAAGTCATTGCGCTGATGCAAAGTGCCGAACGATCCAAACCGCCGATCACCCGATTGCTCGAACGCTACGCTGGCAGCTACATGGTGTTGGTGTTGCTGCTGGCCGCCGTCACCTGGTTCATCACCAACGATGCGCAGGCAATGCTTGCGGTGTTGGTGGCGGCCTGTCCATGTGCGTTGGTGTTGTCGGCACCGGCCACGGCGATTGCAGGGGTGGCGGTTGCCGCTCGCCATGGGATTCTGATTCGCAGTTCGGCGTTTCTCGAAGAGCTGGCAGACCTGACATCGCTGGTGGTGGACAAGACCGGGACGCTGACCTTCGGCACCTTGCGCCTGCAATCCATCGACAGTCCGCTGGAAGATCGCAGCCACGTATTGAAACTTGCCGCCAGCCTCGGCTCTGCCAGCAGTCACCCGGTCAGTCGCGCACTCGCCGGGTTGGTCACTCAGGAACATTTTCTGCTGCTCTCGAACATTCACGAACGGCAAGGGTTGGGCGTGGTGGCGATGACGGAGCGGGGCGAAGCGGCGCTTGGCCGTCCAGAGTTGTTTGCTCAATTAGACATTCCCGTTTCAGCAGTCCCCGAACACGATGGCCCGATTGCCGGGCTGGCCCTCGATGGTGAATTTCTCGCCTGGCTCTTGCTGGCGGACAGCGTCAAACCTGAAGCGCGGTTTGCCTTGAACGAGTTGCGTGAGCTCGGACTGGGCCGGCAGCTATTGCTCACGGGTGATCGCCAAAGTGTCGCAGATAGCTTGGCTGGGGACGTCGGGATCGTCGATGTCGAGGCCCAGGCGTTGCCCGAGGACAAACTCAATCGCGTGCTCAAGGAGATCGACAGCGGCTTCCGGCCGATGGTCGTCGGTGACGGCATCAATGATTCGCTGGCACTCAAGGCGGGCGTGGTCGGCGTTGCCATGGGGGCTGGCGGGGCCGACATTGCCTTGGCGTCCGCTGACATCGTGCTGATCGGCAGTGACCTGCGACGGCTTGGCACCTGCGTGCGTTTGAGTCGCCAGTGCCGGAACACGTTGCAGGTCAACGTGATCATCGGTCTGGGCTGGACGCTGGCAATAGTGGCCTTCGCCGCATTCGGCTGGCTTGGCGCGGCAGGGGCGATGATCGCGGCGTTGCTGCATAACCTGAGTACCTTGCTGGTGCTGGGTAACGCCGGACGGTTGCTGCGCTTTCAGGAGCCATTGCTCAAGCTGAAGGACGAAATTTGAGGGGTTTCAACTTTTCAGAACTGGTCGCCTGATTTGTAGTCATCTAAGGTAAGGGCAATCACTTCTGTGAGTTTTGCGACGTGTTGGTTTGAACGGTGCGGGTCATAGAAAAGGGCTATGAAATCGATAGCCTGCTATTTTTCAAGGATGGTCTAACCTCACAGCAGACGTCTGAAACAAGGGGGGATATTCCATGCTCGCGCAACTTCCACCGGCCTTACAGAATCTGCAGCTACCGTTACGCCTGCGACTCTGGGACGGCCATGAATTCAATCTGGGGCCGACGCCCAGCGTCACGATTGTGGTCAAGGACCCACAAATGGTTACCCAGTTCACTCATCCAAGCCTGGACGCGCTCGGAGCGGCGTTTGTCGAGGGTAAACTCGAGCTTGAAGGTTCCATCAGCGACGTGATCCGCGTCTGCGATGAATGGAGCCAGGCATTGATGAGCGAGGACGACGACAGCCAGCCTGTGCGCACCGTCCACGACAAGGAAACCGACGCCAAGGCGATTTCCTATCACTACGACCTTTCCAACGCGTTTTATCAGCTGTGGCTCGACAGTGACATGGCGTATTCCTGCGCCTATTTCGAGACCGGCAGTGAAACCCTGGAACAGGCCCAGCAAGCCAAATTCCGTCATCTGTGTCGCAAGTTGCGCCTGCAACCCGGCGAATATCTGCTGGATGTCGGTTGCGGTTGGGGCGGGCTGGCGCGTTATGCGGCGCGGGAGTTTGGCGCGAAAGTGTTCGGGATCACGCTCAGCAAAGAGCAACTGGCGCTGGCCCGTGAGCGAGTGACCGCTGAAGGCCTGGACGATCAGATCGAACTGCAACTGCTCGACTACCGCGATTTGCCTCAGGACGGGCGCTTCGACAAGGTGGTCAGTGTCGGCATGTTCGAACACGTCGGCCATGCGAATCTGGCCGAGTACTGCAAGACGTTGTTCGGCGCGGTGAAAGAGGGCGGTCTGGTGATGAACCACGGCATCACCGCCAAGCACACCGATGGCCGTCCGGTGGGGCGCGGTGCCGGGGATTTCATCGAGAAGTACGTGTTCCCCAACGGCGAGCTGCCGCACCTGTCGATGATTTCTGCCGAGATCAGCGAAGCGGGGCTGGAGATCGTTGATGTCGAGAGTCTGCGCCTGCACTACGCACGCACCCTGGACCACTGGAGTGAGCGTCTGGAAGACAATCTGGAAGCCGCTGGCAAGCTCGTCCCTGAGCAGGCGTTGCGCATCTGGCGGCTGTACCTGGCGGGATGCGCTTATGCATTCGCCAAGGGCTGGATCAACCTGCACCAGATCCTCGCGGTGAAAGCACACCCCGATGGCAGCCATGAACTGCCATGGACCCGCGACGACATCTACACCCCTTAAAGTATCGGGGAAATGAGCCGGGCGATCCGCATGCCGACCTGTTGCAGGCGGTGGGTCTCCCGGCTTTCTTCTTTGGCGACTTCATGGGCCTGCGCGAAATCGTCGTTGAGCATCTGTTCCACTTCGCCGGCAAACACGCTGTCGACCGTCAGCAACATCACTTCGAAATTCAGGCGGAACGAACGGTTGTCCAGATTGGCGCTGCCGATGGCGCTGATTTCGCTGTCGATCAATACCACTTTCTGATGCAGGAAACCGGGTTCGTAGCGGAACACCCGCACGCCGGCGCGTACCGCTTCGAAGGCGTACAGGCTGGAGGCGGCGTAGACGATCCGGTGGTCGGGCCGCGACGGCAGCAGAATGCGCACATCGACACCCCGCAGCACCGCCAGTCGCAACGCCGCGAACACCGCTTCGTCGGGGATGAAATAAGGGCTGGTGATCCACACTCGTTCTGTCGCCGCATGGATGGCTTCGACGAAGAATAGCGAACAGGTTTCGTAGGAATCTGCCGGGCCGCTGGCGAGCAATTGGCAGAGCACGCCGTCGTCCGGATAAACGTCCGGCAGTATCAGCGGCGGTAACGACCGCGCCGCCCAGAACCAGTCTTCGGCGAAAGACTCCTGCATGCAGGCCACCACCGGCCCGCGCACGCGGACGTGGGTGTCGCGCCAGGGTGCCAGAGGTGGTTTTTCGCCCATGTACTCGTCGCCGACGTTGTGTCCGCCGACGAAGCCGAGCACACCGTCGACCACGACGATCTTGCGGTGGTTACGAAAGTTGACCTGGAAGCGATTGAGCCAGCCGCTACGCGTCGCGAACGCTTTGACCTCGACACCCGCATCGCGCAACGGCTGCACGTAACTGTGGGGCAGGGAGTGGCTGCCGATGCGGTCGTACAGCAGATAAACGGCAACGCCTTCCGCCGCTTTTTTCAACAGCAGGGTTTGCAGGCGCTGGCCGAGGCGGTCGTCGTGGAGGATGAAAAACTGGATCAGCACGGCTTCCCTGGCATGGCTGATGGCTTCGAAGATCGCCTCGAAAGTGGCCGGACCATTGATCAGCAGGCGGACCTCATTATTCGCCAGACACGGCATGCGCCCCAGCTTCGGCATTGCCCTTAATGAAGCGTAAGCGTTGGAGGCGCGTGCCGTCAGGGCTTCTTCTACCCACGGTCGCCAGTTCAACTCAGAGATGGCCTTGCGCATTTCCTCGTTGGCCTGTCGCCGCGCCTTGATGTAACCATCGAAGGTGCTGCGGCCGAAGACCAGGTACGGGATAAGCGTGAGGTAGGGAATGAACAGCAACGACAGGGCCCAGGCGATCGAGCCCTGGGCGGTTCGAACGGTCAATACGGCATGGATGGCGGCAATCAGCCCTAACGAGTGCAACAGGGCGATCAGATAACCGAAAACATGCGGTCCAAAATAATCCATGGGGCAGCCTTGCTCCTGAAGATTCAATGCTTAACAGACCATGTTCCGTGCAGAATGTCGCTATTTAATTGGCCCATGAACCGAAGCCTGTGGCTGACGTCTAACGGCCACTACTGATCAGGAGTTACACGATGAACGTTCGTCTGCTGGGTTTGGCCGTCGCTTTTGGTTTGGCTCTTCCTGTGGCTGCTCAGGCGCAGATGCTTCAGCCGGGCTTGTGGGAATTGACCTCGAGTAACATGAAGGTCGATGACCAGAACCTGCCGGACCTGCAATTGATCCTTGGCCAGATACAGAGCCAGATCACCCCTGAACAGCGGGCGCAGCTGGAGAAACAGGGCATCACGATGGGCGGCAAGGGGATTCGCGCTTGCCTGACGCCGGAGCAAGTGAAGAGCGACAACATCCCGCTGACGGACCCGCAATCGGGCTGCAAACAGGAAATCACCGAGCGCACCGGCAACCAGTGGAAATTCCGCTTCAGCTGCCCGAAAGCGCAAGGGGCGGGTGTGGCGACTTTCTTGAGCGATCGTGAGTTCACCACCAAGGTGAATGGCACTTTCAACGCTACCGGCATTCAGCAAAAGGGTAGCCTTGATACTCGCGCGGTCTGGTTGGGGCAGGATTGCGGGACTGTTAAGCCGAGAGCTTAAACACGTCGCTCCCACAAGAATGATGCACACACTGTGGGAGCGAGCCTGCTCGCGAGGCGTCTATTCACACACCCGCAATCCCTGTTGATCGCAGCCAACTGCACACCGCATCAACCGCCATCCTGCCAAAATCCTCCCCGGTGTGACTGCGCACACTGACAAACCCGCCTTCTTTTTCTTTCTCCCCGATCACGACCAGATACGGCACTTGCTGACTATGCTCGCGAATCTTGTGGCGGACTTTCTCGTTGCGCAAATCGGCACGAGCCCGCACGCCACTCCGACGCAACGCTTCAGTCACCGATTGTGCGTATTCCGCCTGACGATCATCCATGCTGATGATCATCACGTGCGGCGGTGCCCGCCAGTTGTCCAGTTCCTCCTGGCAGGACCAACAGGTGCCATAGACCCGCTGTGGTGATGTACCGCTGATGTGATCAAGGGCGAAGGCCTGCAACACTCGGGTTGCGGGAACATGCGGACCCGTCGACACACACTCGAAGTCTCCCAGAAGGTAGGACGATAACTGTTTGGTACGCGTCGCGCGGCGACGGATCGAATGATTGGTAGCCGCCAGTGTCTTCATGCGCGCTTCGATGCTGGCAAGGTCGACCAGGTTCAAATGCTGCTCTAACTCGAACTCATGAAAGAAGCCGTCACCCAACGCCGCTCCCGTCTGCAAATGCGCTTTTGGATAAAGCTGTTTCACGGCCATCCCCAACACCAAGGCGCAGGACCGGCGAAGGATCTCCAGCCCGTCTGGCTCTTGCGGCGTGACGATGTTGACCCGGGCATCCGCTCCGATCATGAATTCACAATCGACCAGAACACCGTCAACCCGCCCGGCGACAGCTGCCTTGGCCAGCCCGGGACCGATGCTCGCGGCGAATTCGTACACCGACAACGGTTGGTCGTATTCACGCAATGAACCATCGCTCAGGGTGATTTGAATCATGTCGGTGCTCTCGAGTGCTAGCGCATAAACCGTAGTGGTAAACCCTGACAGTTGTCATTAAGACATTTGTCTCGCCATGCGATTTGTCCGGACACCAGCGTGGTGCTGACGCTGTGGCGAAAGCGTCGTCGGGCAAAGGGCGTCCAGCCGCATTGAGACAGAATTGGCTGCTGGGAGACGGCAATGCCGTCAGGCTCGGGTTTGATCAGCACCAGGTCTGCCCAATAACCTTCGCGCAAATAGCCTCGGTCGGGAATAGCAAACAGATCAGCAACACGGTGACTGGTCTTGGCCACGAGCACAGTGATCGGCAACACCTTGTCCGCCACCAACTCCAGCAACGCGGGGAGGGCGTGCTGCACCAGCGGTAGACCGGAGGGCGACTGACCGTAGGCGCGTTGCTTTTCGGCCCAGGTGTGCGGCGCATGATCGCTGCCGATGACGTCCAGTCGATGGCTCAGCAAGGCGTTGCGCAAGGCATCGCGGTCAGCCTGAGTCTTGATCGCCGGGTTGCATTTGATCTGGTTGCCAAGGTCTGCGTAATCGCGATCATCGAAGAGCAAGTGGTGCAGGCAGACTTCGGCGCTGATGTGTTTCTGCGACAGCGGTTTGTCTTCGAACAACGCCAGTTCGCGTGCAGTGGTCAGGTGCAGAACGTGAAGTCGCGTGCCGTGGCGCCTGGCCAGATCCACCGCCATTGAGGACGAGCGAAAGCAGGCCTCGGCGTTGCGGATTACCGGGTGCGCGGCGGCGGGAATGTGTTCGCCAAACAGCGTTCGCAGATTTGCAGCGTTGGCGTCGATGCTGGGCGTGTGTTCGCAATGGGCCAACAGAATCGTCGGCACCTCGGCGAACAGCCGCTCGAGAACCCTCGGATCGTCCACCAGCATGTTGCCGGTGGACGCACCCATGAACACTTTTACCCCGGCCACTTCGCAAGGATTGAGTGCGGCGACGGTGTCGAGGTTGTCGTTGCTCACGCCGAAGTGAAAGCCGTAGTTGGCCACCGAATTGATAGCTGCTCGACGCTTCTTGTCGGCAAGTGCTCCCAGACTCAATGTCGGTGGATTGGTGTTGGGCATGTCCATGAAACTGGTGATACCCCCGGCCACCGCAGCTCGGGATTCGGTGTAGAAACTGCCTTTGTCAGGCGATCCTGGATCGCGGAAGTGCACCTGGTCATCGATCATTCCGGGCAACAGCCACTGGCCGTCAGCGTCGATTTCCACAGTCGCATTTTCACCGTCGATGCTAGCGGCGATCTTGACGATGCGGCCATGGCTGACCAGCAGATCACCGTCAGATTCACGACCTTCATTCACCAGTCGGGCATTGCGAATCAGCACGCTGCTCATAGGTCAGAACTCGTTTTGCAGGGCTTTGTAGCCACGCACCAGATCGACATTGGTGCGCGCCACATCCTCGGAAAACTCCGAGGCGCTGACGCTGACAGGCGGGAACTGCGACAGGTCGGTGTTGGGGCCGATGCGAGTAGTGGAGGGCACATAGAAATCCGTGGGCAAGTCGCGGCCGTCGACCACCGAGTTGTGCCGCACCACGCAGCCATCACCCACCGAGCAATTGAACAGCACGCTGTTGAAGCCGATAAACACCCGGTCGCCCACCGTGCACGGACCATGAACGATCGAACGGTGAGCAATCGAACTGAACTCGCCGATGGTGACCGCTGCTCCAGACTTGGAGTGAATCACCACGCCATCCTGGATGTTCGAATTGGCGCCAATGGTGATCGGCTCCATCGTGCCGGAATCGTCTACTTCATCGGCGCGGATCACGGCGTAGGGGCCGACGAAAACGTTCTCGCCGATCACCACTTTGCCGCAGATGATCGCGGTTTTATCCACATACGCAGATTCGGCAATCAGCGGTAAATCGCCTGAAGGGTTCTTGCGGATCATGGTTTGCTCAACGCCTCGTACAGGGTGTTGAGGTTGTACTCGAACAGCCCGGCGAAAGTGCTGGCGGGACCGCTTGCCGAGAGCGCATCGGAGTACAAGGTGCCGCCAATGTGCGCACCGCTTTCATCGGCGATCTGCTTGAGCAGCCGTGCGTCCTTGATGTTTTCCATGAACACCGCTTTGACGTTGGCCTGACGAATCTGGGTGATCAACGCAGCGACTTCGGCGGCCGACGGCTCGCGCTCGGTGGACAGACCTTGTGGCGCCATGAAGTCGATGCCATAGGCCTGACCGAGATAACCGAAAGCATCATGGGATGTCACGATCTTGCGGTTGCCCGGTGGCAGCGAACCGAGCTTGGCTTTGGCTTCGGCGAGTAGCGCGTAGATCTGTTTCAGGTAGGCCTGGCTGTTGCGTTTATAGTCGGCTTTGTTCGCTGGGTCGGCGGCGATCAACGCCTTGGTAATGTTGCTGATATACAGCTCGGTGTTCGCCAGATTGTGCCAGGCGTGAGGGTCGGGAACGGTTTCGCCGTCTTCATCCAGCGAGCGTGGAATGACACCGTGGCTCGCGCTGATGACGGAAGCTTTGGTCTCGGTGCTGCTGACCAGGCGGTCCAGCCATGGCTCGAAACCCAGGCCGTTTTTGATGATCAGGCTGGCTTTCAGTAGCGCCTTGGCGTCGTCCGGTGTCGGCTCGTACGTGTGGGCATCGGTATCGGGGCCAACCATGTTGGTGATCTGGATATGCTCGCCGCCGACTTGATGAGTCATGTCGGCGAGGATGCTGAAGCTGGTGACCACCTGCAGTTTTTCCGCAGCGGACAGTGACATCGACAGCATCAAGCTGAACAGCATGAGTAAAGCGCGCATCGGGCAACACCTCATTGGGATGTGAGCAAAGGCGGGCGGCGCAGCAAACCGTGCACCGGTCCGAACACCACGGACAGCAGATACAGACCGCCAGCCACCAGGACGATGGCCGGGCCGCTGGGCAGTGAGTAGTAGAACGACAGCAACAATCCGAGCCAGACCGAGAGGCAGCCGAGCAGGGCGGAGATGCCCATCAACATGGGCAAGCGACGGCTCCAGAAGCGTGAAGCGGCGGCGGGCAGCATCATCAGGCCGACGACCATCAGCGCGCCGATGGCCTGAAAACCAATCACCAGGTTCAGCACCACCAGCGTCAGAAACACGCCATGGGCCAACGGACCGAGCCGGCTGACGGTTTGCAGGAAGAGTGGGTCGAGGGTGTCCAGCAACAACGGTTTGTAGATAAGCACCATGGCGATCAGGCTGAATCCTGAGACCCATAACATGCCGGTCAACGTGGGCCCGTCGACCGCCAGCGCCGAGCCAAACAACAGGTGCAGCAGGTCCAGACGTTTGCCCGCGATGCCGAGGATCAGCACACCGCTGGCGAGGGAAATCGGGTAGATCGCCGCGAGGCTCGCGTCTTCTCGCAGCCCGGTGCGGCGAGTGATCCACGCGGCGAGACCGGCCATGCTCAGGCCGGCGCCGAGACCGCCGAGTGTCAGCGCTGGCAGACTCAGGCCGGCAAACCAGAAGCCAAGCGCAGCGCCGGGCAGGATGCCGTGGGCGACGGCATCGCCGATCAGGCTCATGCGCCGCAGGATCAGAAATACCCCGAGCGGTGCCGTGCTGCATGCCAGCACCAATCCACCGAGCAGCGCCCGGCGCATGAACACGAACTCGTGGAAGGGTTGCCAAAGTTGAGTGGCAGCGAGCATCAGGCCACCTGCGTTTGGGGTTGTTGGCGGATCAGGTCGACGCTTGGGCCGAGGACGCAACCGCTACTTTTGATCAGCAGCGTTTGAGGAATGTGTTGGCGAACAGCGGCCAGGTCGTGACACACGACCACCAGGGTTCGGCCTTCAGCGTGCCAGGCGTGGAGGTGTTTCCACAGCAGTGACTGACCGAGTTCATCGAGGGCGGCGTGGGGTTCGTCGAGTAACAGCAAGGGGGCTTCTGCGAGGCTTAAACGAGCGAGCAGGGCACGCTGCAATTCGCCGCCGGAGAGGGCCATCAACGGGCGCTGTTCCAGACCGGTCAGGCACCATTTTTCCAGCGCGGCCTTGAGACGTTGGCTCCGGACTTCGGGTGTTTGTCTGCTGCCCCAGAAACCGGCGGCCACCAACTCTTGCAAGCTGATCGGAAATTGCCGGTCGAGGTGTTGTTGCTGAGGGAGGAATGAGAGTGAGCCTTTGCGTGGAACATCAAGGGTCACTTTGCCTGTCAGTGGTTTTTGCAGGCCGGCGATGACTTTCAGCAAACTGCTTTTTCCCGAACCGTTGGCACCGATGACCGCTGTCAGGCTGCCCTTGGCCAATTCGAAATCCAGCGTAGGTGTGAGCGGTTGTCCGGGTGCTCCCCAGCTCAAAGCCTCGCAGCGAATCATGCGGCCTCCCAGTTCCATCGACTTTCGGCGACGGCGTCGTGGGCGTGAAGGCTTTCTGCGTGGACGACTTTCAGGTGGAAGGCGTTGATGCCGGGAGAGCGTTTCAACGCCAGATTCAAGCGTCGAACAGCATCTTCGCAGAACATCAGGTTCTGCCCATTGGCCAGGGCGAAGGCTTGTTCGTCGGCGCGCTTCACGGCGGTTTGCACGGCGGTGCCGAGGGCGGCTTCGGCATCGTTGATCAATGCGATCAGTGGCAGGTCATCCAGATAGTCGTCAAGACGAAGCTTTAGCTGCGCGTTGCTGCGTTGGCTATGAGGCGTCGCAACGATGCCTTTTGTGGAGCCAATCCAGGCTAAAACATCGGCGTGTTGCAGTGACTTGTTGGCGAAGTCATCGATGAATTGCTGTTGAATCAACTGCCGTGACAGCGCGGCTGAACAGGGACAGGTTGAGGAATAAGGGATGTCGATTTTTAGTTCCACGTGGAACATCGCGTTTTTCAAACGCGCTTCGATGCTAACCGGATAGTTCTTCCACCCGGACAACGGACTGATAAGCGCCGGCCGTTTGAGCAGTAAATCAGCGTGAATGTTCAGGTAAGCGCTATTGGATAGACCTTCGTGCGAGTCTAAAAATCGCTGCAAGACACACCGCAACAGGGCTGGCGTCAGGCTTTCCTGCTCGAGCATTTCCAGCGCCAGGTACAGTCGCGACATATGAATGCCCCGGGCTTCTCCATCGTCGAGGCTGACGCCCGCGTCGGCCTTTGCACTCAATCGTTGGCCATCGAACAAAACGGGAAGAGCAATGCCGCACATGCCCACCCATTCAAGTGGCAGGGCTTGGCGTGAGGCCTGCGCGGCGATATCCGGCAGAGTCAACGCATTCATGAGCAGGTCCATCGTGGAAGTCGGATCGACATGTTATGTTATTACATTAAAATCGACTATGCCTTTTTTCACGAGCGGCTTTCACCATGCACAGACGTCAATTGCTCAACCTGATCCTGGCCAGCGCGGCCTTATTGCCCTTCAGTGTTGGCGCCACGCAAATTCGCAACGCGCGGCTTTGGCGTTCGGATGACAAATTGCGCCTGGTGTTCGATCTGAGCGGGCCGGTTCGCTACAAGACCTTTTCCCTGAGTGCACCCGAGCGGTTGATCATCGATCTGAGCGGGGCCAACCTCAGTGGTGACTTCAGTCAATTGGCCCTCGGCAATACGGTCATTCGTTCGATCCGCTCCGGGCATTTTGGTCAGGGCGATACGCGGATCGTCCTCGATCTCAATGCTCCGGTGCAGCTCAACAGCTTCCTGTTGCCGCCGCAGGATGGACAAGGCCATCGACTGGTGCTCGATCTGAAGTCAGCCGCGCCGCTACACATCGCAGCTGCGCCCGAGGTAGCCGTCGACAAAGCTCACCCCAAGCGGGACATCATCGTGGTGGTCGACCCCGGCCATGGCGGCAAAGACCCCGGCGCCGTCGGTGCCAAGGGTGAGCGCGAGAAAGACGTGGTGCTGGCCATCGCACAACTGTTGGCCAAACGGCTGAAGCGCGAGAAAGGCTTCGACGTAAAGCTGGTGCGCAATGACGACGTCTTCGTCCCGCTGCGCAAGCGCGTGGAGATTGCCCGCAAGCACAACGCCGACATGTTCATCTCGGTGCATGCCGATGCAGCACCGCGTCTTACTGCTTCTGGCGCCTCGGTGTATTGCTTGTCCGAGGGTGGAGCGACGTCGGCCACGGCGCGCTTCATGGCGCAGCGAGAGAACGGCGCGGACCTGTTGGGTGCCACCCGTCTGCTCAATCTCAAGGACAAGGACCCGATGCTTGCCGGGGTGATTCTCGACATGTCGATGAACGCCACCCTCGCCGCGAGTTTGCAGTTGGGCAACACCGTGCTCGGCAGTCTGGCGGGCATTACCACGCTGCATCAAAAGCGTGTGGAGCAGGCGGGATTTGCTGTGCTGAAGTCACCGGACGTGCCGTCGATCCTGGTGGAAACAGGCTTCATTTCCAACGCTCGCGACAGTCAGCGGCTGGTCACGGCGCGGCATCAGCAGGCCGTGGCTGACGGCTTGTTCGAAGGATTACAGCGTTACTTTCAGAAGAATCCGCCGGTCAACAGCTACGTCGCCTGGCAACAGGCACAGCAAAAAGCGCAGGCCTAGCAGCCAGTAATCCGGCTGCAGGTGAACCTGGCGCTGCTGCCGCCGGAGCTGGAAAACCGATTGATGGTGGTCCAGCCGACCCGACGGTTATAGCCCACCCAGGCTTCGCCGTCGGAAGCGATCCCGGTGAAGAATGTCAGTTGCCCGTAGCGACTGTTGGTTTGCGCCCAATAGCGCTTGCTGGCCCGTTCGAAGCCGCGCAAGTAGATCGTGCTGCCGACAGTGTTGACGCTGTAAGCGTTACCGTCGGCATCCACGCAGGCCAGCAGGTTGGCGCTGCGAGTGCATGTCGCAAGACTCGGGACTTGCGCCCAGGTGTCTACGGCGAGCAGCAGCGAAAAGCTCATCAGCGTTAATTTCAGGGCAATGCGCATGGGATTTCTCACAGGACGAACGGGCTCCAGCATCCTGTCCTTTGTCACGGTCGGCAAGAGGGGAGTGGTTTAATTGTATTGTTATACTGTAACATTTAGCTAAGCCCGACGCTGCGACCGGGCATCTAATGTGAGGACTACCTGATGCCCAATCGTCTCCCCGTGACTGTCCTGTCGGGCTTTCTCGGCGCCGGAAAAAGCACGCTGCTCAACTATGTGCTGCGTAACCGCGAAGGCCTGCGAGTCGCGGTGATCGTCAACGATATGAGCGAGATCAACATTGATGGCAGCGAAGTTCAGCGTGACGTCACCCTGAACCGCGCCGAAGAAAAACTCGTGGAAATGAGCAACGGCTGCATCTGCTGCACCTTGCGTGAAGACCTGCTTGAAGAGGTCGGCAAACTCGCCAGGGATGGCCGCTTCGATTACTTGCTGATCGAATCCACCGGCATCTCCGAGCCGCTGCCCGTGGCGGAAACCTTCACTTTCCGTGACGAAGAAGGGCAAAGCCTGGCCGACATCGCACGGCTTGACACCATGGTCACCGTGGTCGACGGCATGAACTTCCTGCTCGACTATCAGGCCGCCGAAAGCCTCGCTTCTCGTGGCGAAACCCTCGGCGAGGAAGACGAACGCTCGATCACTGATCTGTTGATCGAGCAGATCGAATTCGCCGACGTGATCCTGATCAGCAAGATCGACCTGATCAGCAGTCGCGAGCGTCAGGAGCTGATCGCGATCCTCGAACGATTGAATGCGCAAGCCGAGATCATCCCGATGGTCATGGGTGAGATCCCCCTGCAGAAAATCCTCAATACCGGTCGTTTCGACTTCGAAAAAGCGGCGCAGGCACCGGGCTGGTTGCAGGAGCTGCGCGGCGAGCACGTGCCGGAAACCGAGGAGTACGGCATCGCTTCCACGGCCTATCGAGCACGCAGACCCTTTCACCCGCAACGCTTTTTCAGCTTCATCGACCGGCCATGGGTGAACGGAAAACTGCTGCGCTCCAAAGGGTTTTTCTGGCTGGCGAGCAAGCCGATGGACGCGGGCAGCTGGTCCCAGGCGGGCGGTTTGATGCGCCATGGTTTTGCCGGACGCTGGTGGCGTTTCGTGCCGAAAGACCAATGGCCGCAGGACGAAGAAAGCACCGCCGCAATCATGGAAAACTGGACCGCCGCCACCGGTGATTGCCGCCAGGAACTGGTGTTCATCGGCCAGAACATCGATTTCACTCGACTCACCGCAGAGCTGGACGATTGCCTGCTGACCGATGATGAAATGGTCTCCGGCGTCGAGGGTTGGCGATTGCTGCCTGATCCGTTCGGACCCTGGCATGAAGAGGAAGCGGCGTGATGTTGGCACCGACCTTGAAGCCTCGGCCGGCCATGTCTCAGGTTCAGGGCGAGACGCCGCAAGCGCTCGCCGGGATTCTCGATGATGGCGTAAACCTCGCCGTATGGCAGCGCCAACTCCCGGTACACATCGCCGATTTTGGCAGCCTGCTGCTGTCCTTGAACGAGCCATTGGCCGAGTCGTTGTCGCTGGAAATCGCCAACGAAGACACTGAACCCAACCTCCGCGGATTGGCCTCGGGCTTGCGCGATCTCGAGGGCTATGAAGGCTTTATCGCCGACGTTTCCTGGCTGGTCAGTGCATTCGCCTGTCTGTTGGGGGCCCAGCGTATCGGCGTACGTCTGCGGGTTCTGGACAAAGCCATGTGCCCGCGCTTTCACGTCGATCATGTGCCGGTGCGCTTGATTACCACGTATGCGGGTGTTGGCAGTCAGTGGCTGAAAGAAGGGGGGATGGATCGTCGCCAGTTGAGCCAACCCGAAGCCGAACCTACGGACAACTCGCTGATCCAGCAAATCGGCAGCGGTGCCGTCGCCTTGCTCAAGGGCGAGAAATGGCACGGCAACGAAGGCTTTGGCCTGATTCACCGCTCGCCGCAGCTCGCGCCGGGCGAGCGTCGTTTGATCCTGACCCTCGATTGGCTGGGTTAGCGGCTCATGGCTTGAGCCAGTTGCCCTGGCTCTGGCCTTCGCAAAACGGCTTCAGGTACGCCGCGTCGGTGGCCACGCCGTAATAGTGAATATCCTGCCGGTAAGGCATATTGGCGACTTGAGCGTTGCTGCACACGCCGAATGCGCCGCCGGGGCATTGGTCGACGTATTGAACCTCGACTTTCTGGCCAGGAAGGTTCGGCTGACAGAAGCCATCGGCGAAGAGTTTTTCCGGGATGTTTCGGTTCTGCTGACAGACTTTCACGTCCAGTCGCTCAGCCGTGCTATGTACCACACAAGCCTGGGCCAGTGCTTCGCCGGAAACCAGGGCCAAGAGCAACGTCCAGCCGATCAACCGCATCGTTTACCTCCTCAGAAAACACCGACCATGTTGCAGAACATTCCCACCCACGTCATTGCCGGGCCATTGGGCGCAGGCAAGACCAGTTTGATCAAGCACCTGCTGGCCCAGCGGCCGGCGAACGAGCGTTGGGCGGTGCTAATCAACGAGTTCGGCCAGATTGGCATCGATGCTGCGTTGCTGACCCGGGACGCCGATGGTATCGCACTGGGTGAGGTGGCCGGGGGCTGTTTGTGTTGCGTCAATGGTGCGCCGTTTCAGATCGGCCTCGGGCGTTTACTGCGCAAGGCGCGGCCGGATCGGTTGTTTATCGAGCCGTCAGGGCTCGGCCATCCTGCGCAGTTGCTCAGGCAGTTGAATGAGGCGCCTTGGGCCGGCGTGCTGGCGGTTCAGCCCTGCGTGATGGTGCTGGATGCCCAAGCGCTCGCCGCTGGCCACCCGCTTCCTGTGACGCAGCAGGAGGCGTTGAGTAGCGCAGGGTTGTTGCTGTTGAACAAGTCTGAATATCTCGGGGAGGCTGATCGGCAGCAGGTTGTCGCGCACTTGCCATCACGTCCCTTGTACTGGACGCAGCAGGCCATCCTTCCTTTGAAAGCGTTACCCGGCCTTGAGGTGCAGGCTGTGGCGGGTGTGGATAACTTCATCGCACCCAATGGAGTCGCGCAGTTGCCGGCCGTCTGGACAGATCCCGCGTTACCGATTTGCCTGAGTCAGGAACAGGACGGCGGCTGGAGCATCGGCTGGCGCTGGCATCCGAGCCAGAGGTTCGATTCAGCGCGAATTGGCCGGTGGCTGGAAAGCCTTGGCTGGCGGCGAGCGAAGCTGGTTATCCACAGCGCCGACGGGTGGGTTTCGGCGAATGCACTGGATAACTCGGCATTGGAGTGGCAGCCCAGCGAATGGCGCCGCGATTCACGGATTGAGCTGATATTCAGCGAGCCGCAGAATGTTGAGTGGCTGCAAAAAGATTTGGCAGGCTGTCGTTCGAATTAACGATCAAAAGATCGCAGGCTGCGATCTTTTGATTTATGGACGCCATTTGGTGTGTTCTTGCCGCCACTGACTAAGCTCAATCACTTCTGCCCGCGGCTTCACCACGTCGACCACCGGAGGCGTGTCGTCGAAGGGCATCGGGTAGGGGGCCAGTTCGATCTGCGCGCTGTGGGCGCCGAACTGGGTGATGGTGCCGTTATGGCGGGTTTCGCCGGTCACCGTGAATTCGAAGTTATACACACGGGCCAGACGTCGCCGACCATTGGCATCCTTGATGAATGCAATTTTTTTCAGCGCCACGTTGCCATCCAGCAACTCGATCCCGAGATTGCTGCAATGCTGCTTGACCCGCTCCAGCGCGCGCTCGCGCAAGCCATGGTTGTGCCATAGCCACGCGCCAGCGGTGGCGAGCAGCATCAGCACGAAGATATTTCCGAGGGTCAGCATCAACAGGGTGCTCCAACAAGATAGTGCCAGCTTAACTGCGTCGCCGGTCTGTCGTACAGGCTGCGTTTAGTCGCATACTGCGCGGCTCGAATTTCAATCGTTTTACGGAACTCACCGCATGAAACGTACGCCCCATCTGCTCGCCATCCAGTCCCACGTGGTGTTCGGCCACGCTGGCAACAGCGCCGCGGTTTTCCCGATGCAGCGGGTCGGGGTGAATGTCTGGCCGCTCAACACCGTGCAGTTCTCCAACCACACTCAGTACGGGCAGTGGGCGGGCGAGGTGCTGTCGCCACACCAGATTCCCGAATTGGTCGAAGGCATTGCGGCGATCGGAGAGTTGGGCAATTGCGATGCCGTATTGTCCGGTTACCTCGGCAGTGCGGCCCAGGGCCGGGCGATTCTGACGGGCGTGGCGCGGATCAAATCGATGAATCCAAAGGCGCTGTATCTGTGTGACCCGGTAATGGGCCATCCGGAGAAAGGCTGCAGCGTGCCGGCAGAAGTCAGCGATTTCCTGCTGGAAGAAGCCGCTGCCGTGGCGGACTTCATGTGCCCGAACCAGCTGGAGCTGGACAGCTTCTCAGGGCGCAAGCCGCAGTCGCTGTTCGATTGCCTGGCCATGGCGCACGCGTTGCTGGCGCGCGGCCCGAAAGCGGTGCTGGTCAAGCATCTGGCCTATCCCGGCAAACCGGAGGATGCGTTTGAAATGTTGCTGGTGACGAGCGAAGGAAGCTGGCACCTGCGACGTCCGATGCTGGCGTTTCCGCGTCAGCCGGTAGGCGTTGGCGACCTGACTTCCGGGCTGTTTCTGGCGCGTGTGCTGCTGGGCGATAGCCTGGTGGCGGCGTTCGAGTTTGCAGCATCGGCGGTGCATGAGGTGCTGCTGGAAACCCAGGCGTGCGCCAGCTATGAACTGGAGTTGGTGCGGGCTCAGGACCGGATTGCGCATCCGCGGGTGCGGTTTGAAGCGACGGCGATCAGTCTCTGAGTTTGACGTTGAACCCATTCGCGAGCAAGCCCGCCCCCACATCGGATCTTTGTCGGACACAAACTTTGTGTTCAATGAAGAATGAGTGCGTGGAGCGGGCTTGCTCGCGAAAGCTGTCTGAAGAACACCCTGAAACTGTCTGGCCAGCTCAGGCGTCGCCCTTGATCTCCTGATAGCGCTTTTCCAGTTCCTGACGAATCTGACGACGCTGCTGGGCCTGCATGAAACGGCGTTTGTCCTCGCTGTTCTGCGGTTGCAACGGCGGGACGGCAGCCGGTTTGCGATCGTCGTCCACCGCCACCATGGTGAAGAAACAGCTGTTGGTGTGACGCACCGAGCGTTCGCGGATGTTTTCGGTCACCACCTTGATGCCCACCTCCATGGAGGTGTTGCCGGTGTAATTGACCGAAGCCAGAAAGGTCACCAGTTCGCCGACATGAATCGGCTCGCGAAAAATCACCTGATCCACCGACAGGGTCACCACGTAGCGGCCGGCATAACGGCTGGCGCAGGCGTAGGCGACTTCGTCGAGGTACTTGAGCAACGTGCCGCCGTGGACATTGCCAGAGAAGTTGGCCATGTCGGGGGTCATCAATACCGTCATCGACAGCTGGGCGTTTCCGGGTTCCATAGCGTTCTCACGGTTCAAGGCAGGTTTCGGAGGAATGCACCTCTGTGGGTGCCTGGTCGGTTTTTTCAAACCACAGTTATCGGGACGCCGGGCGGGTGGTCGTCGTCACGCCGGATCGATCTGTTTCCATATATTGCACCGCCTTTCTGCCGGAAGTCGCGGTGTTACCCTTCAAAAAGCCCACCCCAAGGGCAATTCCTACGCGGAAAGCGGATTTTTACTCTGCTCGATCAGACCTTTCCCGCGTCTGGCGCGTGAGCAATGTCACTCAAGGAGCCCCACACCATGCATGCCATCAGTTTTATTCAGGATCTGGCAGTGATCATGTTGGTCGCGGGTGTGGTGACCGTGCTGTTCCATCGCTTCAAGCAACCGGTGGTGCTTGGCTATATCGTCGCCGGCTTCATCATCGGCCCGCACACGCCACCGTTCGGTTTGATCCACGACGAAGAAACGATCAAGACCCTCGCCGAACTCGGGGTGATCTTCCTGATGTTCTGCCTGGGCCTGGAGTTCAGCCTGCGCAAACTGTTCAAGGTCGGTGCCACGGCGTTTATCGCGGCGTTCCTGGAAATCGTGCTGATGATCTGGATCGGCTACGAAATCGGTCGCTGGTTCGACTGGAACACCATGGACTCGCTGTTCCTCGGCGCGATCCTGGCGATCTCCTCGACCACCATCATCGTCAAGGCACTCAATGACCTGAAGATGAAGAACGAGCGCTTCGCGCAGTTGATCTTCGGTGTGTTGATCGTCGAGGACATTCTTGGCATCGGCATCATTGCCTTGCTGTCGAGCATCGCGGTCAGCGGCACGGTCAGTTCCGGCGAAGTGTTTTCCACGGTCGGCAAGCTGTCGTTGTTCATGATCGTCGCGCTGGTCATCGGGATTTTGCTGGTGCCGCGGCTGCTGGCCTACGTGGCCAAATTCGAAAGCAACGAGATGCTGTTGATCACCGTGCTGGGCCTGTGTTTCGGCTTCTGTCTGCTGGTGGTCAAGCTCGAATACAGCATGGTGCTCGGCGCGTTCCTGATCGGCGCGATCATGGCTGAATCCCGGCAGTTGCTGAAGATTGAACGCTTGATCGAGCCGGTTCGTGATCTGTTCAGTGCGATCTTCTTTGTGGCCATCGGGCTGATGCTCGATCCGATGATATTGCTGCAGTACGCGTGGCCGATTGCGGTAATAACCGTGGCCGTCGTACTCGGCAAGATGTTGTCCTGCGGTCTCGGCGCCTTTATCGCCGGCAATGACGGACGCACCTCACTGCGCGTGGGAATGGGGCTTTCACAGATTGGCGAATTTTCTTTCATCATTGCGGCGTTGGGCATGACCCTGCAGGTCACCAGCAACTTCCTCTATCCGGTCGCCGTGGCGGTGTCGGTGATTACGACGCTGCTGACGCCTTATCTGATCCGTGCCGCTGATCCGCTGTCGATCAAACTGGCTGGCGTGATGCCGCAGCGGCTGGGTCGCGTGCTGGGGATGTACGGCGAATGGCTGCGCAGCATCCAGCCACAGGGCGAGGGCGCGCTACTGGCGTCGATGATTAGGCGGATTCTGTTACAGGTGGGCGTCAATCTGGCGCTGGTGATTGCGATCTTCTTCTCGGGTGCTTATTTCGCCGAGCGAATGTCGGCTTACCTGCAAGACTGGATCAGCGACCCCAGTTGGCAGAAAGCATTGATCTGGGGCGGGGCGTTGCTGTTGTCGCTGCCGTTCCTGATCGCCGCCTATCGCAAGCTCAAGGCGCTGTCGATGCTGTTGGCGGAGATGGGCGTGAAACCGGAGATGGCCGGCCGCCACACGCAGCGAGTGCGTCGGGTGATCGCCGAAGTGATCCCGATCCTCTCGCTGCTGGTGATCTTCCTGCTGTTGGCAGCCTTGTCGGCCAGTATTCTGCCGACCAACAAGTTGCTGGTACTGATTGTCGTGGTCGCGGCCGCCGTGGCAGCGCTGCTCTGGCGCTGGTTCATCCGCGTGCACACGCGGATGCAGGTGGCCTTGCTGGAAACCCTGGACAACCACAAGGAATCGTCCGGGCATTGACCACGCGGTGCGTCAGGCGGCTCAGCTTTCCAGCCAGACGTCCCGCGCCCAGTGCCACACCGATTCCCAGGTCTCTTCGGCGATCAGTTCTTCCTCGGCCAGCCACAACACTACGGTGCCGTCTTCTTCGACCAGGTAGTAGTTGTCGCCGTCCTGGCAGATCGGAATCATGCTGCGATCAACGCCGGCATCCCAGGCGTTGGCGGCAACGTCCGGCAGGTAGGTGTGGGATTGCGGGTCGGTGACGGTCACCGGCTCCAGGCTGCCGTAGACCACGTCGCTGACGGTCAGCAGAAATTCTCTGAAGACAAACGGGATGTCGATGAACAGTTGTTCTTCGATTTCGACCAGCAGATCTTCGTCGGGCAACTCCAAGGGGACCGGTACCGGTTCGTTGGCTTCACGCAGTTGTTCGATGATTTCTTCCACGTCCGGGATCCTCTTGCTTGATGGCGCGGTTCAGTTGGGGCGGTTTATACAGTAGCTCGCTATAGATGCAACCGCGAAATAGAAAACCCCGGCCGAGGCCGGGGTTTTGTTGCGACACATTTAACGCGGGTCGGTTCAACCGTTCTGGCGGATACCGGCGACCAGCCAAGGCTGGTTTTCGCCCTGCGGACGTTCCATGTTCCAGCTTTCGCTGAACACTTCGCCCTGGTCGAAACGCGAGGTCTTCGACACACCGCTGAAGGTCAGGGTGGCGATGGTCTTGTCGGCACGATCATCGACGCCGTCCAGTTGTACATTGAGGTTATCAATGTAGGTGGACTGGAAACCTTCACCCAGGTCGGCACGTTCGCGCTTGAGGAACTCGAGCAGTTGCGGGGTCACGAACTCGGCGATCTTGTCCATTTCATTGGCGTCCCAGTGTTGCTGCAGGGACTGGAAGTGGTTGCGGGCCGCTTCAATGAAGTTCTTTTCATTGAACCAGGCTGGCGCATTGATGACCGGACGAGCGGCAACCGGAGCGGCCGAACCACCGAAGATCGATCCCATGCCAGCAGGCTTCTGCTCGAACACTTCACGTTGCATCGGCGCGCCGGCTGGCGCCAGGTGCTCCTGCTGCTTGCGACGACGAGCGGCGATGAAACGGAAGACCAGGAAGGCGATGACCGCCATGATCAGGATGTCGAAGATCTGCATGCCCTGGAAGCCGCCGCCCATGAACATGGAGGCCAGCAGGCCACCGGCAGCGATGCCGGCCAGAGGGCCGAGCCAGCGCGAAGCACCGCCGGCCTTGGCGGCAGCGCCAGCGGCACCCGCCGCGCCCGCAGTGGCTGCAGCGCCACCTGCAGCTGAAGAAGGAGCCATTTGGCTGGTCTGGTGAGTCGGCGCAGCGCCGGAGCTCTTGCCGCCACCAAAGCGCTTGGCGTTGGCGTCGAGGCTCATCGTCAGGCCGATGCACAACGCCATGGCGATGCTAAGAAAACGTTTCATAAAGGGAATTCCCATTTGTGGAAGGCACGCGCGCCATGTTGCACAGCTGAAGTGTTACTGGCTAGCGGCAGAGTGTTTCGGGCTTTTGCCTGACAGGTTGCGTTCAGCTTCAGTCAGCGCAATAAGGCCAGTTAACTTTGGTCTGTAGGATTCGGGATTTAGTTCGGTAGCAATGGCCTCTGTAGGCGCGAGCTCGCGCCTACAGAAAGCCGTACAGGAGCGTCAGATCGCTTCCAGCTTGGCGTAACCGAGCATCAGCCACTTGCTGCCTTCGCTGAAGTTCACCTGCACCCGCGCCTGAGCCCCGGCGCCTTCGAAGTTCAGGATCACGCCATCGCCAAACACCGAATGCCGGACAGCCTGGCCGAGACTGAACCCGGTGTCGGGAATCTCGCTGCCGCCAAACAGGCTGCTGGAACTCTGCTGCTGACCACCGCCAAACGGACGGCTGACACTGTTGGAAAGCCGTACTTCCTGGATCAGGCCTTTCGGCACTTCACGTACGAAACGCGACACCTTGTTGTAGGTCTCACTACCATACAGGCGTCGGGTTTCCGCGTAGGTCATCACCAGGTTCTGCATGGCGCGGGTGATACCGACATAAGCCAGGCGCCGTTCCTCTTCAAGACGGCCAGGCTCTTCCAGGCTCATCTTGTGCGGGAACAGACCCTCTTCCATGCCCACCAGGAACACGTAGGGAAACTCAAGGCCTTTGGCGCTGTGCAGGGTCATCAACTGAATGCTGTCTTCGTGCTCGTCGGCCTGAGTATCGCCAGCTTCCAGCGACGCGTGACCGAGGAATGCCGCCAGTGGCGTCAGGTCTTCATCTTCTTCCGAGTTTTCGAAGTTGCGCGCAGCGCTGACCAATTCCTCAAGGTTTTCTACCCGGGCTTGTCCTTTCTCGCCTTTTTCCGCTTCGTGATAGGCAATCAGTCCGGACTGCTCGATGACGGTCTGGGTCATCAGGTGCAGTGGCATTTCCGTGCACTTGGCGGCGAGGTTCTCGATCAGCTCGATAAACGCGCCAAGTGCACCGGCGGCACGGCCGGTCAGTCCTTTATTCGCGACCAGCAGGCGCATCGCTTCCCACATCGACACATCGCTGTGGCGCGCATGGTCCCGAATCGCTTCAACGGTTTTCTCACCGATGCCACGGGCCGGAACGTTGATCACCCGCTCCAGCGCTGCATCGTTGCCACGGCCTTCCAGCAAACGCAGGTAAGCCATGGCGTTTTTGATTTCTGCCCGCTCGAAGAAGCGCTGACCGCCATAGATGCGGTACGGAATGCGCTCGCGCAGCAAGGCTTCTTCCAAAACGCGCGATTGGGCGTTGGAGCGGTACAAAATCGCGATATCGCTGCGAGCCAGGCCGGTTTTCAGCGCGCTTTCGATGGTTTCCACCACGTAGCGTGCCTCGTCGTGTTCGTTGAACGCGGCGTACAGGTTAATGGCTTCGCCTTCGCCGCCATCGGTCCACAGCTCTTTGCCCATGCGCCCGGTGTTGTTGGCGATCAGGGCGTTGGCGGCTTTGAGGATGCCGGCAGTGGAGCGGTAGTTCTGCTCCAGGCGGATGGTCTCGGCGTCCGGGAAGTCGTCGGAGTACTGGTAGATGTTCTCGATTTTCGCGCCGCGCCAGCCGTAGATCGACTGATCGTCGTCGCCGACCACCATCAGGCTGTCGCCGCCCTTGGCCAGTAGACGCAACCAGGCGTACTGCACGGCGTTGGTGTCCTGGAACTCGTCCACCAGAATGTGCCGGAAGCGCTTCTGATAGTGCGCCAGCAGGCCAGGGTGATCGCGCCACAGATCAAGGGCACGCAGCAGCAGTTCGGAGAAGTCGATGACACCGGCGCGCAGGCAGGCGGCTTCATAGGCTTCATAAATGCTGCGCATGGTCGCCAGGAACAGATCGCCGCTGGCTTGAATGTGTTGCGGGCGCAGGCCTTCGTCTTTCTGCCCGTTGATGAACCACTGGGCCTGACGGGCCGGCCAGCGTTGCTCGTCCAGGCCCAGCTCGCGGATCACCCGCTTGACCAGTCGTTGCTGGTCGTCGCTGTCGAGAATCTGGAAGGTCTGGCTCAGGCCGGCCTCCTGCCAGTGCGCCCGCAGCAAGCGGTGCGCCAGGCCGTGGAAGGTGCCAACCCACATGCCGGCCGGGTTGATACCCATCAGTTGCTCGATGCGATGACGCATCTCGGCAGCGGCCTTGTTGGTAAAGGTCACCGACAGGATTGAGTGGGGCGAGGCGTTCTCGACCTGGATCAACCAGGCGATACGGTGCACCAGCACTCGGGTTTTACCGGAACCAGCACCGGCCAGGACCAACTGACGACCCACGGAGGCAGCTACGGCCTGGCGTTGGGCATCGTTGAGGGAGTTCAGCAGAAGGGAGAGATCATCGCGCATCGGGGCATTCTAGGGGGCCAGGTCACACCGGGCAAACCCCGCTTTGCTTTAGCCGATGAAAGATACGCGCAAGACGACCGGTCGGTCACTGGCTGCAAGCGCTGGCGGGGCTCGCTTCCAGCGTTTTCAGGGGGCAAAAGGGGTCCGGGCTTTCGTAAAAATTATGATCTGGAGCAGTTTGGTAAGGGCATTGGCTTGTGTATGCTCCGTTCACGTTTCGGGCTCATGCTCATCATTATAAGAACAAGAACATTGCCTATGACCCTCAGCTCCGACCTGTCGGGCCCTTCCGTGGAGCCCCGGGTTATCCGCAAACAGTACGCCATGGAAATGGCGGTCGAGCGCACGCGCCTGCTTTACCAGGGCTCGCTGCTGCCGACGCTGTTCATGCTGATCAATGGCCTGGTGTGCGCGGGATTACTCTGGAGTCCGCGGCGCTACTTTCTGGTCAGCATCTGGCTGATATGGCTGTTGTCGCTGGTAGCATTGCGGGTGATCCAGGTCGCGGCCTTCGATTCCGCCATCCCCAATCGCCAGGCGCATCCGGTCTGGCGTCGCATGTTTTTGCTGGGTTCGGCCATGACCGGCCTGACCCTGGCCGGCGCCGGCATTGCGCTGGTGCCGGCCGACAACTTCATCCAGCAAGCCTGGGTGTTCGGCCTGATCGGCGCGGCAGCCCTCTCGGCCAGCGTGGCCTACGCGGTCAGTCTGCCGGCGTTTCTATCCTTTACCTTGCCCTGTCTGTTGCCCGCCATCGCCTATCTGTTCTGGGGCGGCGACACGCAAGAGCAGGGCTGGGGCTGGTTCGGGCTGATTTTGCTGGGGGCGTTGAGCGTGGTCGCCTGGCAGGTCAATCGGCTGATTGACCGCGGGTTGTTGCGCCGCTTCCAGAATCAGGCACTGATCGAACACTTGCAGCAGGCTCAGAGCCGTAGCGACCAGCTGAACCACGATCTGGCTAAAGAAATCGATCAGCGCCGTCGTGCCGAAGACGAGTTGCGAGAAATTCAGATCGGGCTGGAAAGCCGCGTCGCCCAGCGCAGCCTGGAGCTGGATGCGGCCAATCAGGCCTTGAGCAAAAGCGAGGCGCGCCTGGCACTGGCGTTGAAGGCCAGTGAGCTGGGGCTATGGGACTGGAACCTGCAGACCGACGAAGTCCATCACACCCATATTCAGGAATTGTTCGGCCTGGAGCCGGAATTCGTGACGGCCATGCTGCGGCACCTCAAGCCGCGCCTGCATCCCGAGGATTTACCGTCGCTGAAGCGCGCGCTGGTCGAGCATCTGAAGGGGCGTAGCGAGGACTATCAGATTGAGTACCGCGTGCGCCATGGCGATGGTCATTGGGTCTGGATCGAGGACCGCGGTCGAGCGGTTGAGCGCAGCGAAAGCGGCCGGGTGCTCCGCATGGTCGGCACCCGGCGCGACATCAGTGCCAGCAAGAGCCAGGAAGCGCAACAGCAATTGGCGGCGACGGTGTTCGAGGCGGCCAGTGAAGGCATCATGATTTTCGATCCGAATTACGCACTCATCGCGGTCAATCAAGCGTTCAGCCGCTTAACGGGTTATGACATCGACGACATGCTCGGGCGCAATGTGGTGGAGTTACCGTGCAGTCGCGACGCCCGCCGCCACTACGGGGCGATTCATCAGGCCCTGGAGCAGCACGGCAGTTGGCAGGGCGAACTGGTGGAAACCCGCAAGAACGGCGAGCTCTATCCGCAATGGCTGCAATTGAACGCCGTGCGCGATATGCGGGGAAATGTCAGCCATATCGTCGGCTTCTTCGCCGATCTATCGGCGCGGCGCGAATCCGAGGAGCGCATGCGCTACCTGACCCACTACGACGAACTGACCGGCCTGGCCAATCGTTCGTTGTTCCGCGAACGGTTGCGTGAAGCCCATCAGCGCGTGCGCCAGGGCGGGCGGAGTCTGGCGTTGTTGCACATCAACCTGGACCGTTTCAAGTTACTCAACGACAGCCTGGGTCATGAAATTGCCGACCAGTTGTTGCAGAAGATGGCTCGACGGCTGGTCAATGCTTTGCCGGAAGCAGACACCATTGCGCGATTGTCCGGCGATGAGTTCGCGGTCCTGTTCGATGCTTACGGCAGCCTCTCAAGTCTGGCGCGAGTGGCGACGCGACTGTCGTCCAAATTGCGTGTGCCGGTGACCGTTGAAGGGCATGAGTTGGTCGTCAGTGCCTCCATGGGCATCAGCATGTTGCCGGACAACGCCCGGGAAATCTCTGCGCTGGTGAGCCAGTCGAACATGGCCATGCAACATGCCAAACACCTGGGCGGCAACAATTTCCAGTTCTACACCGATAGCCTGCAAGCCAGCACGCTCGAGCGCTTGCAGCTGGAAAACCAGTTGCGTAAAGCCATCGAAGAGAAACAGCTGAAGGTGTTTTATCAACCCAAGCTTTGCCTCGCCACGGGCCGGCTGAATGCGGCCGAGGCCTTGGTGCGCTGGGATCATCCGACCATGGGCAGCGTGCCGCCAGGAGATTTTATCGGCCTGGCCGAGGAGACCGGGCTGATCGGCCCGATCGGCGAGTTTGTGTTGCGCCAGGCATGCTGGCAGGCCTGCGAATGGCAGCGTCAGGGGCTGGAGCCGATTCGAGTGTCGGTCAATTTGTCGGTGCATCAGTTGCGGCAGGGCAAGCTGGTCAGCCTGGTGCGTCAGGTCTTGGAGGAAACCGGCCTGGCGCCGCACTACCTCGAACTGGAACTCACGGAAAGCCAGTTGCTGGACAGCGTCGAACATATCATCGCTACCTTCCAGCAGTTGCGTGATCTTGGGGTGAAACTGGCCATCGACGATTTTGGCACCGGGTATTCATCCCTGAGCTACCTCAAGCGTATTCCGGTGGATTACGTGAAGATCGATCAGGCGTTTATCCGCGGTCTGGGGGAGGGCAGTGTGGATGCCGCGATCACCCGGGCGATCATTGCGATGGCTCACGGGTTGTCGTTGAAGGTAGTCGCCGAAGGTGTGGAGCGGCCGGAGCAGCTTGAATTCTTGAAGGCTGAGCGTTGTGATGAAGTGCAGGGGTATCTGATCAGTCGCCCGATAGAAGCGGGTGGGTTGGCGGACCTGCTGCGCGCGCAATCCGTCGACTGAAAATACGCCGCTCAATCCAACCTTCCCGCCACGCAAAGTGACGGGAAGGTATTTATAGACTTAGTTTGTAATCAGAACGTCGTCGATGTGGTGAATTTTTTCACCTTTATAGAAGATGCTCACACCTGAAACATTGGAATTGCCCAGCGATTTATATTCGACAACTTTGTCTGTTTCAACTTGCAGCGACACTTCGCTGGAGTTTTCAAGAAGCAACTCCAATCGCAAGTCAAAGGACTTATCCTGCATCGCAGTCATCACCAGTTTAGGGGTAATGCCCGTGTGTGCAACGGTTACGGTACCGGAGGCGCGGAAAGAAGCTGCGCCAGGCATGCGGTCGATCTGTGCGGTCCAGTTTTTGGTTTTAATGGTCATAGTGTGTAACTCCTGTAATTAAGTTTGATTGCGTCCTGCACGATCAAAGTAACTAGGTGGAGTTGTTTTTGGAAGAAGGTTCTTAGTTGTATTTGTAAGTTTGAGTGTTTAATAAATTTGTTGTTTGGGTAACTAAGTTCCGAAGGTTTCGAGGAGGCCGATCAGGGGGGCTTGTCAGTCTCAAGGGTGTACTGCGGTTTGCGCTGGAGCGCTGAAAATGGGTGCTACATGAAGCGCGCACGCCTGAAAACGAGGGATTCGGTTACGCATTGAGCAGGCAAAAAGCCAATTCATGTAGTATAACTACAAGCTTGCTACATCCCCGGCGCCTGCCAATAACAAAGAGTCCAGCCCCTTGAATCTGCTGCAACACATCGCCCAGTCACGCCACCTGTTACGCAAGTCGGAGCTGAAGGTCGCCGACCACGTGCTGCTTGATCCAGCGGCGGTGATGCACAGCTCCATGGCCGACCTGGCCCATAGCGTGGGCATCAGCGAACCGACCATCGTGCGGTTCTGCCGCGCCATCGGTTGTTCCGGGTTTCAGGATCTGAAATTGAAACTGGCACAGAGCCTCGCGGCGGGTGCGAGCTTTGGCCAGTTTGCGATCCATGAAGACGATTCGGTCGCCGACTACAGCCTGAAAATCTTCGACACCACCCTGCACACCCTGATGGAGGTTCGCGAGAAGCTCGATCCGGTGGAATTGCAGCGGGCGGTGTCGCTGATGTCCCAGGCTCAGCGTGTCGAGTTTTATGGCTTTGGCGCCTCGGGTGCCGTGGCGGCGGATGCCCAGCACAAATTCTTCCGCTTGCTGCTGACGGCCGCGGCGTATTCCGATCCCCACATGCAGGCGATGTCGGCGGTAACGCTGAAGCCAACCGACGTGGCGATCTGCATTTCGCAGTCCGGGCGTTCCAAGGACTTGTTGATCACGGCCAACCTGGTGCGCGAAAGCGGTGCGTCGCTGATCACCTTGTGCCCGAGCCAGACGCCGTTGGCTGAGCTGTCGACTGTCAACCTCGCGATCGATGTGCACGAAGACACTGAAATCTATACGCCCCTGACCTCGCGCATCGCCCACCTGGTGGTGATCGACGTGTTGGCGATGGGCGTGGCCATGGCCCGCGGGCCGAGCCTGGTCAACCACCTCAAGAGCGTCAAGCGCAGCCTGCGCAGCTTGCGGCTGTCACCCAAGTCGGTGAAAGCGCTCGACGATTGATTGAAGATGACACGGACCCTGTGGCGAGGGTGCTTGCTCCCGCTCGGCTGCGCAGCAGTCGTAAATGAGCCAGTGCGACGGGTCGAACGTTGCTGTGAATGATTTTGGGGCCGCTTCGCAGCCCAGCGGGAGCAAGCTCCCTCGCCACAGCGTTCGCCGCCAGTCTGTGAGCTTCATCATTTTGTAACCCGCTCGCCGCCAAACCGTCATCCCTCGCGCCCATCCTGTAACTCCCGTACTCGCCTTGGGAGACTCGAAATGGCCCAGCCCTACGAAGAACGCAACAGCGCCGTCAAAACCCGTCGTCAGCAAGAAGACCAGCGCCGCATGGAATTTCGCCGCGCCATCGAAGATCGCTGCGAACGCCGCCAGCTGCTGGCCGAGATCGGAGATTTTCCCGACCTGGAACTCAATTACTGGCAGGCAGCGCCCGCAACTTCCCGTCGAAACGCTCAACCAGGGCGCTGATCTGCACCCGTTCGCTGCGAATAAACGCAAGGAATGCGTGGGCCACCGGCGACAGCCGCTTGGCCTTGGCCTGCACCAGGCACCAGCTGCGAAACAGCGGCAGTTCTTCGACCGGTAGCTCGATCAACCCACCGGTCGCCAATTCAAGGTTCAGGGCGTGGCGCGTCAACAGCGCAACGCCCAGACCCGCCAACACACATTCACGCTGCGCTTCGGCCGATGCGACCTCCTGGGTCTGGTTGAAGTGCACACGTTTTTCCTTGAAATACTCTTCGCACGCCAGTCGTGTTCCCGAACCGGGTTCGCGCAGCAACAGCGTGTAGGGTTCGAGATCCTGCAAGCGCAGCGGCCCCATGTGGCACAGCGGATGATCCGGTGGCGCCACGGCCACGATCGGGTTGTTGAGGAATGGCAGAAACTCCAGCCCCATGTCCTGCGGGACCATGGACATGATGACCAGGTCGTCACGGTTGTCGGAAAGGCGCCGAATCACCTGCCCACGGTTAACCACGGTCAGTTGCAGGTTTACCTCGGGATGCTGGCGTTTGAACGCGGCAAACAGGTGCGGCACGAAATACTTGGCGCTGGATTCCACCGCCAGTTTCAACTGGCCCTGCAATGATCCCTGCATGTCCGAGAGCTGCATGTCGAGGTTTTCCAGGCGCCCGAAAATGTCCCGGCTGGCACGTTGAAGGGCTTCGGCGGCCTCCGTCATGTAGAGTTTTTTGCCGACGTAATCGAACAGTGGCTGACCAATCAGCTCCTCAAGTTGACGAATCTGCAGGCTCACGGCAGGTTGCGTGAGCGACATTTCGTCCGCTGCGCGGCTGTAGGATCGCAAATCACAGACTTCATTGAAAATCTGCAATTGACGCAATGTCATACGCATCAATGACTTACGCATTTTCTACACGCTCTCGCCCCAGGCTGATGGGTCAACTATAAGTCTTTGCTTATGCCTAACCCAATAATTAATCATTTTTGTTAATCCCTTGCGAGGGCTAGTGTGGGGCTGCGACTAAATCGAAACATTTAGTCACGCGTCGACCTGGTCTAGCAGGTCGTGGGTATCACCGGCTCAAGGGAAACTCCAAGTGATAACAAAGATCCTGATCGCCAACCGTGGTGAGATTGCCGTACGAATCGTGCGCGCCTGCGCCGAGATGGGCATTCGCTCGGTCGCGGTCTATTCCGACGCCGACCGCCATGCCTTGCACGTGAAGCGTGCCGATGAAGCCCACAGCATCGGTGCCGACCCGCTGGCCGGTTACCTGAACCCGCGCAAGCTGGTGAACCTGGCCGTGGAAACCGGTTGCGATGCGTTGCACCCTGGCTACGGTTTTCTCTCGGAGAACGCCGAGCTGGCGGACATTTGTGCAGAGCGCGGTATCAAATTCATTGGTCCATCGGCTGAAGTGATTCGCCGCATGGGCGACAAGACCGAAGCGCGCCGCAGCATGATCAAGGCCGGCGTGCCAGTCACTCCGGGCACCGAAGGCAACGTCGCGGACATCGCCGAAGCCCTGACTGAAGGCGACCGCATCGGTTACCCCGTGATGCTAAAGGCCACTTCCGGTGGTGGCGGCCGCGGCATCCGTCGCTGCAACAGCCGCGAAGAACTCGAACAGGCTTTCCCCCGCGTGATCTCCGAAGCCACCAAGGCGTTCGGTTCGGCGGAAGTGTTCCTGGAAAAATGCATCGTCAATCCGAAACACATCGAAGCGCAGATCCTCGGCGACAGCTTTGGCAACGTGGTGCACCTGTTCGAGCGTGACTGCTCGATCCAGCGCCGTAACCAGAAGCTGATCGAAATCGCCCCGAGCCCGCAACTGACCCCGGAACAGCGCGCCTACATCGGCGACTTGTCGGTGCGTGCGGCCAAGGCAGTGGGTTACGAGAACGCCGGCACCGTGGAGTTCCTGCTCGCCGAGGGCGAGGTGTACTTCATGGAGATGAACACCCGGGTGCAGGTGGAACACACCATCACCGAAGAAATCACCGGCATCGACATCGTGCGTGAGCAGATCCGCATCGCGTCCAACCTGCCGCTTTCGGTGAAACAGGAAGACATTCAGCACCGCGGTTTCGCGCTGCAATTCCGGATCAACGCCGAAGACCCGAAAAACAACTTCCTGCCGAGCTTCGGCAAGATCACCCGTTACTACGCGCCCGGCGGCCCCGGTGTGCGCACTGACACGGCGATCTACACCGGCTACACCATCCCGCCGTTCTACGACTCCATGTGCCTGAAGCTGGTGGTGTGGGCGTTGACCTGGGAAGAAGCGATGGACCGTGGCTTGCGCGCCCTCGACGACATGCGTCTGCAAGGGGTCAAGACCACTGCCGCGTACTACCAGGAAATCCTGCGCAACCCGGAATTCCGCAGCGGCCAGTTCAATACCAGCTTCGTTGAAAGCCACCCTGAACTGACCAACTACTCGATCAAGCGCAAACCCGAAGAGCTGGCCCTGGCCATCGCCGCCGCCATCGCCGCCCACGCAGGCCTGTGAGGAATATTCCAATGACCAAGAAAATCCACGTTACCGACACAATCCTGCGCGACGCCCACCAATCGCTGCTCGCCACCCGCATGCGCACCGAAGACATGCTGCCGATCTGCGACAAGCTCGACAAAGTCGGCTACTGGTCGCTGGAATGCTGGGGCGGCGCAACCTTCGACGCCTGCGTACGCTTTCTGAAAGAAGACCCGTGGGAGCGTCTGCGCCAACTGCGCGCGGCGTTGCCTAATACGCGTCTGCAAATGCTCCTGCGTGGCCAGAACCTGCTGGGCTATCGCCACTACAGTGACGATGTGGTCAAGGCGTTCGTGGCCAAGGCTGCGGTCAATGGTATCGACGTGTTCCGTATTTTCGATGCGATGAACGACGTGCGTAACCTGCGCGTGGCCATCGAAGCGGTGAAGGCCGCCGGTAAACACGCCCAGGGCACCATCGCCTACACCACCAGCCCGGTGCACACCATCGACGCGTTCGTGGCCCAGGCCAAGCAAATGGAAGCGATGGGTTGCGACTCGGTCGCGATCAAGGACATGGCTGGCTTGCTGACTCCGTATGCCACGGGCGAACTGGTCAAGGCATTGAAGTCCGAGCAGTCGCTGCCGGTCTTCATCCATTCCCACGACACTGCGGGCCTGGCCACGATGTGCCAACTCAAGGCGATCGAAAACGGCGCCGATCACATCGACACCGCGATCTCCAGCTTCGCTTCTGGCACCAGCCACCCTGGCACTGAGTCGATGGTTGCCGCCTTGAAAGGCACCGAGTTCGACACCGGCCTGAATCTGGAACTGCTGCAAGAGATCGGTCTGTACTTCTACGCCGTGCGCAAGAAGTACCACCAGTTCGAAAGTGAATTCACCGCCGTCGACACCCGCGTGCAAGTCAACCAGGTGCCGGGCGGGATGATTTCCAACCTGGCCAACCAGCTGAAAGAGCAGGGCGCGCTGAACCGCATGGGCGAAGTGCTCGCTGAAATCCCGCGCGTTCGTGAAGACCTCGGCTTCCCGCCGCTGGTGACCCCGACCTCGCAGATCGTCGGCACCCAGGCGTTCTTCAACGTGCTGGCCGGTGAGCGCTACAAGACCATCACCAACGAAGTGAAGCTCTACCTGCAAGGCGGCTATGGGAAGGCGCCGGGCATCGTGAATGAAAAACTGCGTCGCCAGGCCATCGGTAGCGAAGAAGTGATCGACGTTCGTCCTGCCGACCTGCTCAAGCCGGAAATGGCCAAGCTGCGTGCCGAAATCGGCGCCGTGGCCAAGTCTGAAGAAGACGTGCTGACCTACGCCATGTTCCCGGACATCGGTCGAAAATTCCTCGAAGAACGCGCTGCAGGCACGCTCACCCCGGAAGTGCTGTTGCCGATTCCCGAAGCGGGCGGCGTGGCCTCGGCCGGCGGCGAAGGCGTACCGACCGAGTTCGTCATCGACGTCCACGGCGAAACCTACCGCGTCGACATCACCGGTGTCGGCGTCAAGGCTGAAGGCAAGCGTCACTTCTACCTGTCCATCGACGGCATGCCGGAAGAAGTGGTCTTCGAGCCGCTCAACGAATTCGTTAGCGGCGGCAGCAGCAAGCGCAAGCAAGCCACTGCACCGGGCCACGTCAGCACCACCATGCCAGGCAACATCGTCGACGTGCTGGTCAAGGAAGGTGACACCGTCAAAGCCGGACAGGCTGTGTTGATCACCGAAGCCATGAAGATGGAAACCGAAGTCCAGGCGGCCATCGCCGGCAAGATCACCGCCATCCACGTAGCCAAGGGCGACCGGGTGAACCCGGGCGAAATCCTGATCGAGATCGAAGGCTGAGTTAACAGCCTCGATATACCGCTTTAAACCTCGGGGGGGCATGTGCTCCCCTTTTTTTCGCCCGGTGTTTGTGAGGGTTAGAAAGTCATTTGCCATTGGCCGGTGACGCCATGGTTTCGGCTGTCGGTGCCCATCTCTCCAGTGACGCCAACGCCCAGCGTATGCCGCGCCGAAAGAGACAAGTCGAGTCCTGCATCAAGCCGTACGCTGTCACGATCCAGCGCTGCACCTTCCACGATGAAACGCGTGCCACCGGTCGCCATTTTTTGGCGGGTCTGGCTTAAAACATTTCCGTAGGTATGTTTCCATCCAGCGCTCAAGCGTGGGGTCAACTTCATTCCGTTGTTCAACGTGTTGAGCTTCGCTACACGCAGACCGAATGTACTGTTGGCGTTGTTGCGCGTTTGTCCCTGAACTTGCAGAACTGCATCCCCACCTTTTTCCAAATAGCCTTCGCGTTGGTAGCGCTGATAGCCGAGGCTGGCGAACGGTTCGATGCGGTAGACGTCGCGGCCCAGGTTGTAACCCACTTCCGCGAAGGCTTGCTGCGTTGTGGCATCGTAACGACCTTTGGGGCGGTCGCTGAATCCATTGAAAGCCACCTGACGTTTCGTGCTGCCGTCATGGTTGCTGTGAATTACCCCCAGGCGGAGCGACATGTGCCCGCTTTGGCGCAGGGCATAGGCGCCCAGGTGCCAACTGTCGAGATCACCATCGAGCAAGCGGCCATCCAGTCGGGTCTGAGACTTGCCGCCCATCACGCCCAGGCGCCATTGCTCATCAATTCGCCAATCAGCTCCCATCACCAGACCTTTGGTGGAGTGTTGTAGCGCGTCATCGTCGCGATCCAGTTTTCCTCCATGCCCCAGCGCCTGCAGCCAGACTCGGCCGGCGTCTTCGCTACCGGCTGCCAGGCGAGGTGAATTGTATTTCCTGCCGGGGTAGGCACTGGCACTGTCCAGCTGATGCATCGCCGAAAGCATGCTGGTGCTGACCGGCCTGTCGCTGTTCAGAGTCGCCTTGGCGAGATTGGCGGTGCTGTGACCGGCAAGTTGATCAAGGGCAATTGCCGCCGTTTCCACGGTCGAGCCGAGCAGGGCAGCAATGGCGGTATTTGCTGAGGCCGCAGGTTCCACAACACTCTGGCCAAAGTTCTCGCTATTGTCGTTGAGGGCGAAGTAATCCAATGGCAATTGGTTACGAGCGTACTTCAGCGTCACTTCGGTATCTGAGTAGGATAGTTTTGGAGACAGATACGCGAGGTTGCTGGTAACACGACCGAACTTACCTTCCACTTTGCTGCTTCTGAGTACTGTGTCTTCGGTGCTGGCGGAATAGCTGCCCGGCAGAGCGACGACATTCAGAGAGGCTTTCCAAAGCACTGCAGTACCCTCGACCACTATGGTCGGTGTATTACCGGCAGCCGTTACAGCGTAGGAGAGCTTGGCATTTTCCGTAAGAAACAGGTCTTTTTTGACATGTGGTGCCCCCAGCGACGTATTGACCAGCAACGTACCCTCTACGAACAGGTCGTGAACTTCACCGTGCCCACCGTAGGTGCCGCCCTCGAAAACATCGACATAACCCGCGATACTGCCCCTATTGAACAGCTTCGCACCGCTCAACACTTCTGCTCCCAGGGCAAAGTCACCTGTGCCGGTCAACGTCCAGGCACCTTGGGCCACTCGCAAGCCGAGAAAGTTACGGGTCTTACCGAGTATGCCGCCGTCGGAAGAGTCCAGGAGTATGACGTTCGCCCCGTCGCCGCCCTGTATTTCCCCTGAAAAGCTGGCACCCTTGTTTATGATCAACAAGTCATTTCCGTCCCCCAGCGCCAGCGAGATGCCGTCGCTGCCTGCGTACTGCCCTGAAGCAGTAGTGCGCTTGGTGGTGTCGGCTTTTGAAAAATCCTCGAACGTGAGGCCGGGGTGTTCCTCTACGGTTTCGGACGGCGCGTCAGGCGTCTCGTGAGCCTGATGATGTTGTTCCATCGGAGACACCGCTTTCGGTGCCTTTGCCAAGGATGGAGTGGGCATGCGCTCTGCGACGCTGTCGGGCAAGTTCGGTGAGAGCGAATCATTCGGAGTTTCGGGAAACTCGTAAAGGTATGCGGCGAGATCCACAGGCTCTGGAGCTGCCGGGGCGTTTACAACTTGAGTGACTGGTTCTTTCAGCTCAGGCATTGCGGCGTGGACGGTGTGTGACAACGGGCCAATGAAATTTTTTACCGCAAAAAGGTCATCTTTTTTAGGCCACGCAACGGCACGAGCCTTCTTGACGGGTGCTTCGACGACGGTATCAAGCTCCGCTTGCTGAGCCATGGACAGCTCGATGCTGCCGAGTGTGAGGGCGATCGCCAACGCGAGTTGGTGCGGACGATGAGTGTAAGGCTTGGGCATTCAGTGCGACCTCGTTTTTTCAGGAGGTCGAACTTTAGGAGGCAGGCCCTGTGCCTGAATGCCGGGCGTTTCCGGCATTTTTGCAGGCTCTTGGAAATTCGGTTGTAGCTCAAATTGGTCGTTGAGACCTACTCGCGCAGCGGCCTTCATGAGCCAGCGTTTTTTGCCTACAGCATTTCAGGACGGATCTGTTTGATACGGCGTGAAACTCGTCTACCCAGTTACGTTGGAGGTCAACAACGACACTTGTTCGTCACCGCTCAATCAAGCGTCACCACGGACGACTGAGTGGAAGTCACTGGCCTGCACCAAAGCCAATTTGCCAGGATTTGTAAAATTTCTACGTGATCTTGGTTGAACCGCGATTGACTGGAAAACACGCAGCGCCAGCCATTTGGGTGGCTGCTGGATCGGGCCGGAGAATAGTGCGGTGCTGGCCCAGAAATTAGCGTGAAGCCCATCGTCGGAACGCCGCCCGGAGCAAGCCTGCACAGGGTTTTGGGTTGGCCACAATATTTATGATCAACCCGAACCCGCGTGGGAGCGGGCTTGCCCGCGATGGCGTCCGAAAGGGCGCCGCTAAATTACCCGCGACACTCAGCCAGCGTTTTCACCTGTCCCGACTCCGACTGATTCTCATCGCTCAACCAGCGCTCAAACCCCGCGCCAATCGCCGGCCATTCCGAATCCAGAATCGAATACCAGGCCGTATCCCGGTTCTGACCCTTGACCACCATGTGCTGACGGAACACCCCTTCAAAACTGAACCCCAACCGCTCCGCCGCGTACTTGGAGCGGGCGTTGCCGTTGTTGCATTTCCACTCCAGGCGCCGGTAACCCAGGGCAAAGGATTCCTTGGCCAGCAGATAAACCGCTTCGGTACTTTTCGGCGAGCGCTGCATCGGCGCGCCGAAGGTCACGTGGCCGATCTCGATGCGGCCCTGAGACGGAACGATCGACATCAGACTGAGAATGCCTTGCACGTCGCCGCTGGCCCGGTCGATCACAGTGAAGAAATACGGGTCGCTGTTGGCTGCGTGGTTGTTCAGCCAGTCGTTGAAAGCGCTGCGCTCCGGGAATGGACCGTAAGGCAGGTAATCCCACAGTTTTGGGTCGGAGCCGGGGCCTTGCAGGGCTTTCCACAAGCCGTCGGCGTGACGCGCCGGGTCGAGTTTTTCCAGACGGATGAAACGACCTTCGATGGTTTTAACGGACGGTGCCGGGACACCTTTCCAGTCCGCGAGTGAAGTCGACATGCTGTTCTCCTTGAACCTTAAATGGCTTTGCGAAACTGGATGTAACCGGGGCGTTCGGCGATACGCTCGTAGAGCTGGATCGCGGTGGCGTTGGTTTCGTGGGTCAGCCAGTGCACTTTGCAGCAACCGTCGGCTTTGGCGGTGGCGTAGACGAATTCGATCAGCTTGCGGCCAACGCCAGTGCCGCGGGTTTCGGGCGTCACCAGCAAGTCTTGCAGGTAGCAGGAGTTTTCGATGCTCCAGTTCGAGCGATGGTAGATGAAGTTCACCATGCCGACCGCTTTGCCGTCGACCCACGCCAACGCTGAATGAGTCGGTTCATTCGAGTCGAGCATGCGTTGCCAGGTGCTTTGGGTGACGGCCTCGGGCAGTTCGGTGTTGTAGAAGCGCAGGTAGGCTTGCCACAGAGGCAGCCACGCAGCGTGATCGTCAGCGGTGACCTGGCGGATTTCAATCTGACTCATGTCCAATCCTTATCGCATCAAGTGGGCGAGGGCCTGGTCATGCACATCGGGGCTGGCGGCGAGCCCTTCGCGCACACCGGCGATGTCTGTGGTGCTGCGGTTCTGGCTGAGTTTGCGTTTGCCTTCCAGGCGCTGGATCGGCAGGGCAAACCCGACGATGGCCTTGAGCATGCCGTCGATGTAATCGGCGGGTGCATCGGTGACTGCCCATGGTTGGGCGCGACCGGTTTCATGGCGATCGGTCAACGCACTGACCAGGTTGAGCAGACGGTCGGCGTCGGTGAAAACCTCTGCGGTGCCGTACGCGTGTACGGCGACGTAGTTCCAGGTCGGCACGACTTTGCCGTGCTCGGCTTTGCTCGGATAAAAACCGGGGCTGACATACGCGTCGGCGCCGGCAAAGATCACCAGGGCCTCGGCGCCATTGTGGAGTTCTTTCCACTGTGGATTGGCCCGGGCGAAGTGGCCGTAGAGGGTGCCGTTCGGACCTTGGTCCGGGCGGAACAGCAGGGGCAGATGACTGGCTTGCAGGCCTTGCTCGCCGTGGGTAACGACCAGGGCGAGGCGGGTGCCGAGTATCTGCTGCTGCAGATCGTCCAGATCTTTGATGGCAAAGCCGCTGGGGTTGTACATGGAAAAACTCCTTGGCGAATGCCTTCATCCTAGGCAGGCTATTGGTCTGTTGTAAGAGCCATTAATGACGAATTTCATAGGTCCATTGTCATGACGGATGCGCCGCTTTCCTTGTCGTTCAACCCTGCGGGTATCGAACTTGATCGCCGTCAGGGCCTGAGTCGTCAGCTCTACCAAGCGTTGCGCTTGCGTGTGCTTGACGGGCGATTGGCCAGCGGCACGCGATTGCCGGCCAGCCGCGATCTGGCGGCAGCACTGGCGATTTCCCGCAACAGCGTGGTGCGGGCTTACGATCAGCTCTATGCCGAAGGGTTTATCGAAGGGCGCGTCGGTGACGGAACCTATGTCGCGCAATTACCGCAATCCGTACTCCCGGCAAAAAAACTATCCACAAAAGTATCCACAGGGTTTTCCACAGGGTTATCAACAGCCTTATCCACAAATTGGCTGGACTTACCTGTGGTTTCATCCAGTAAAGTTATCCACAGTGGGGCGCTGGGGCGCGTTGACAAGAACCATTTGGCCCTGCCGCCGAGTGGTCCACCTCGCGCATTTCGGGTGGGTGTTCCGGCATTCGATCTGTTTCCTTTCGAGGTCTGGGCCAAGCTGAATGCGGCTTTCTGGCGTAAACCGGATTTGCAGCAGTTGTGTTATGGCGATCCAGCAGGCGATGCACGATTGCGCGGCATGATCGCGGCGTACTTGCGCAGTTCGCGAGGAATGCAGTGTTCGGCTGAGCAAATAGTGATCACCAGCGGTGCACAGCAGGGGATTAGCCTTTGTGCACAGCTGCTGGTGGAGCCGGGCGACGGGGTGGCAATTGAAAATCCGGGGTATCGGGCGGCGGGTCATGCGTTCGCGGTGGCCGGTGCGAAATTGCATGGGGTGGCGGTGGACAGTGAGGGCATCGACTGTACTGAATTGGCCCGGCTTAGCGATTGTCGGCTGGCCTACGTCACGCCTTCGCATCAATACCCGACCGGGGTGGTGATGAGCCTGGCGCGACGCCTTGAATTGCTCGCTTGGGCAGAGCGCAACCAGGGCTGGATCGTCGAGGACGACTACGATGGCGAATACCGTTACAGCGGTGCCCCCCTGGCGCCGTTGGCGGCACTCGATCGACAGGGCCGGGTCTTGTACGTCGGGACCTTTGGCAAAGTCGCGTTCCCGGCGTTGCGCCTGGGTTACCTGGTGTTGCCGCCCGCACTGGTGCAGGCGTTTTCTCAACGGCGAGCGGTGGACGTTCGGCATTCCGAAGTCAGCACCCAAGCGGTGATGGCCGAGTTCATGGCCGCCGGGCATTTCCAGCGGCACATCCGCCGCATGCGTCGTGCGGCCCTGAGTCGACGCAATACGTTGTTGGCCGGCTGGCCGCAGAACATCCCCGGCATCGGCAGTCTGCCGAGTGTTGCGGCAGGGTTGCATATGACGGTGCCTGTCGACTCACAGGCTCGCGAGTACGAACTGGTGGAAAAAGCCGCCAGCGTCGATGTCGAGATCAACCCGCTGAGCAGCTATTGGCTGTCGGATTCGCAGCAACCGGTGGACCAGCGTGCCGGGCTGGTCCTGGGTTTCGCGGCCGTGCCCGAGGCGGCCATCAGTACCGCACTCGGGCGACTGGAAAAGGTCTGGCGCCGTTAAGCGGTGACGGTTCAACGACGCAAGACTTACGATTTTGACGCCGATGGCGGCACCTTTGCGAAGAACAGTGTTGTTGCCAGTTGTGGACTGATTTCGCTGCGATAGATCGAGATCGCATGGAGATCGTCATTCGCACTGCGAGCTTCGAACGCGCCGCCCAGCAGCCGTTGCTGCACCGTTTTCAGATGCGCCGCGGTGAAAGTTTGTGCAGGCGATGCGGGCTCTGAATAGTGAAAGTGGGCATACCACAGAACATTTTTGCTGGTGTGGTCACGGACTTCGTATTCCTCGAGGTAGTCTTTTTTACGGTTTTTGAGCAACCGCCGGCCGGGATTCTTGACGATGTCGACCTGACCTTCGCTTTGCAGCCACTGAACACGCTCTGCCGTAGGCGGCTGCAGCTTGGTCATGCTGATTCGCGTTGTGCGTCCCTGGCTGTAGAGCCGGATTGCTGCGTCATTGAGTTGTTTGGCCAGTGTGACGGCCGATCCCGGACCGCCATCGATGGCGTTGCTGGAAATCAGCGCTTCGTCGATGGCCTTGGCGACCTCCTGCAATCGATGGGCCTGCTGATGGAACATTTCCTCGATTTCCACGGGAATTCGCCGCGGTCCTTTTGAATGGGCGTCCGTTCGGCGAATGAACGTCTCCAGCCCGTCCAGCAATGCCTGACCCTGAACAATGCTTGCATCCAGATCCGGTGGGATAACGACGGAAGGAACCGCTTTCGCGGCGACTCTTTCAACCCATACCCCTGGGGTTTTCTCATGAAACGTCGAAATGACTTTGCCCGTCAGCGTCGACGTAACGTCGATCAGTTCTGATCCGTCCGCCGCAGAGTCGGCGCGGAGTTGGCCGACCACCGTGCCGTTGTAACGAGTCTTGATGATGCGCTTGGCGGGAACGACCGGCAGGCGGGAAGGGCCCGGTTGCGGCTCCAGCGCCTGTCGCTCGCGCAACAGGCTTGCCAGGTGCTTCACCGTGTTTTTTTGAAACGCGTCGATACGTTGGCGCATCAGGTCGAGCGGTGATTGCAGGAACTGACCGGGAAACTCGCCAGGCAGATCGATGATGCGCTGATCGGTGATCGCGAGTTGCTCCACCAGATCACTGAGCCCTTCGATTCGCTCCGGCAAACGCAACACATCGTCGTCGCCGGCCAGATCCAGTGAAGCCTGAATGGCGAGCGCTGCGTTTTCGACTACGGTCTCCAGCGCCGGGCGTGCTTCGTGTGTGGCTGCAACAGAAGTATCGAGGCACAACTCCTGGCCCAGTGTGATCTGGAACAGTTTGAGGTCCTGTAAATCGAACGGCGGCATGTTGGACTTGACGTCACGGATCACTTCCACGGCTTCTTTGCCGAGCAGGTTCAGTTGCTCGAAGCGTGATTGCGCGAATTCGATTTTCTCGATGTAAGCGGCGGTCAGATCACTCGTGAGTTGATAGGTCTGTCGGGCGGTCTGCGTGTCTTCCGTTCGCTGTGTGTCGAGCAGATCGAGGGAGAGACGCATCTGATTGTCGAAAACAGGGCGCTGGTGGTTGAACCATTTTTCCAGCAGCGATAACTGGAAATCCAGGCGGCTGATCATCGCTTTTCGGTAATTGGGAATGGCTTCGCGAGCATTGAACGCTTTCATCTGTTCAATGTTGGCGCTGATGAATGACATCTGCGCGTCGAGCATTTCAAGGTACAGGCGACGATGGTTGTCGGTTGCCGTAGGCGCCTGCGCTTTTTTTTCGGCTTCCTTGAGTTCTGTTTCCCGACTTTTGGTCTGGCCCTCGAACGCGATCATTTGCTGTTTCAGTTCAGCCAGGCGCTCCTTGTTTTGCTGTTCCAGCCGTTGCCTCTCCTTGCCCCCGCCCCTCAGTCTCAGCCGCGTATCGATAAACCATTCGCCTTTGGTGTTCTTGACCAACAACGGCCCGCTGCGCGTGGTGGACTGGCGTGAGTCAGTGATCTGCACGTCGTGATTGTCGTTGAGCGTGACTTCGAACCATCGTTGGCCGACCTTCGCATACCATTTTCCGTTAAGTGAGCTGAGATGTTGGTGAGGGCCGGGCGCGCTGGAGGCGACGGCCATTCCCTTGGGTTCGGCGATCTCCAGTTCATCCAGCAAGGTGCCCAACGCGACAGGCGGCAGCGTAGCGACGGCGTGCAAAGACGTTTCATGGGTGTGAGGCAGTTGATCGAGGTCGGGCAGACGAGTGACCGTGATTTTGTGCGCTGGCTTGATTGGCGGCGTGACCGGCGGCTCGACTTTCTCGATCAAGCGCGTGACGGGTTTATGGCGAGAGGCCGCCCGATGGGCCAGCACCATGCCGAGCGTCAACAGCAAATCGGTCAGGGCGGACCAGGCGGATTCGCTGTCTTCGTTCTCTTTGGCCTCGGTGATTGCCTGCAAGTCGTCCATGATCTGCCAGATCCACCCGGCAACTCCGGCAGTGCGACCAAGAAAGGGCAGGGCGACGTTGAACAGCATCCATGCGCCATGCTTGAGCGTCGCCCAGCGGGCTTGCGCGTTGGACACCGATTGCCGGTCAGCCAGGGTCATCATGGCGTTGGCGTTGGCTTTGAACAGGGGCGCCAGTGAAACGTCATCAAGGGCTGCCGCACTGAGCGACACCGCGCCCATCTTGCCCAGCGCTGACGTGGGATCGACCAGCAACTGGGTCAGGGTCCAGACCGAAGGCAATTCACCGCAAAACACATACTGGGAATAGTTGAAGCGCACGTCGTCGGCCAGCCACGCCAGAACCGATTGGCGAAGGGACTTTTCGTGCTTGATCGCATACAGCAGATTGGCCTCGTTCGGGTACTGCGTCAGCGAGGGGACGAGCAATGGCCGGTAGAGCAGACAGGGTCCCTGATCAGCGGACTTCGGACCGATGACGAACATGTTGGCGACTTCGTCGACCTTGCTGTCGGCGCGATTGCCGGCGATGAAGGCCAACGGGCGAATGACAATCTCCTGTCCGTTCACTCGGCGCTCGGCCGCGTTTTGCTGCAGGGCCGCGTTGACGTACTGGTAGCCTCGTTCATCGATACCGGCTTCGCCGCGCATCTTGTGTTGCAGCGCCTGCAAGGGCAACTGGGTGCGTAAATGACGCGTATAGAGCGCTTGTCGGCGCACTGTTTCTTGCGAGTCATCAAGCAGCTTGCGCTTGATCAGTGCCGGGTAAACCGCGCCGATATCCACCTGGGTGACGAGGTTCTCCAGGTAGGCGGGCGTCATCCAGACGGGCACCGGGTCGCCGTTTTTGTACTGCACCGTCTTGTTACCCAGCGGAACGGCAATCAGGTTTTGCAACGCCAGTTCGATCAGCGACAGCGTGACGGTCTGCGTTTTGCCGGGTATCACGACAGCGCCCAGGACAACGACGCTGGTGATGCTGATTTGCACGTCCTCAAGGTTCAGGCTCGCCGCCGCTGGATGATCTTTGATCATCTGTTCTCGCAAGGTTTGCAGGGCAAATTCGGGCAGTGCGGCGATGCCTTCGTCGAAGGTTTTTCCAGCGTCCTGCTCCCGCAACTGCGCCAGGTCCATCAGGTGTCGGCTGTAACGGGTCAGGTCCGCTGACAATGCGTTGTTCAACCAGCCTGTCAGTAACCCCTGAACCTTGTTGAAGCGCGACGAGGGCAGGGCTTCAAATTCCGTGAAGCTTTTTGCTGCCGCGCTGATCTGCGGTGAAAGACTCGCGGGTGCAGCGTTCTGAAAGGAGTTGAAGGCACCGATGGCTTCGGCTTCGAGTGCGATCAGCGCACATGCCTGGTGATGAAAGAAATTGCCTTCGGGTTCGTACAGACGCCATTGCAGCGTCTGCCCGGTACTTGACGACCCAGGATGGGCAAACAATGCGGCACCCAGCGCCGCAACAGAGTCGTAGTGCTTGAAGCCTTCGGCAATCGAGTGCGTCAGGACCAGGGTTCGGGTATCCAGCGTGCCCACGAAAACAGCGATATCCAGAACCCGCAGATGTTCGGTCACCGCGTTTGCTGTGCATTCTGTGTCGATCAGGCAGGCCTTGGTCAGGTACTTGTCGTGTTGGCGCCGTGTGGCCCGATCGGGATGAGTGAACACGGCACGGGCCATGGCTTTTTGGTCGGCATCCCAGTCCGTGGCCTCATCGAGGTTCCAGATGTCCTGCAGCGCTTGCGAGAGCTGATGCCAGCGCGGGGTCGAAGCGCTTGTCTCCTGATTCCAGTAATCAAGTTGCTGTTGCTGGTAGGCAATGAACAGCTGCGAAGCGAGCGTATTGATCAGCGATCCGATGGCCGTAATGTTTACCGGCAGTTGAGCCGGCGGGTCAACGCCCGGTTGCAGGGTCAGGAAATGTTCACCGTCGATGAGTGTCACCGTCGAACCCGACAATGCGATCCGCACCAACACATCGGTAAGCGATTCATACAGATTACTGCCGGACACGACATCGCCGCCGGTCTCGACCCAGGTCGGAGTGACGACCGTGGCGAGCGTCGGGTCAATCGTCAACGGCGGATAAAGCGCGTTGAGTGCAGGCCCCAATGCAGTCGCTGCAACCTCTCTGATCGAGGGACCGGTGACCAGTTGGGTCAGTATGTTATCTGCACTCGGGGAAGCGGTGTCGGGCATGGTCGTCTCCTGATTGAGGATGCGCCGCTGTTGATTGCGCAGCGCTGATCAGGTGACGGTATCGGGCGACCTCACAGGCCTGGCGGTACATAAATATCGCAGGCAAAAAAAGACCCGCATCACGGCGGGTCTTTGGTTTTCAAGGGGGGTTCAGGTCCCTGACTTGATTTTGGTCCAGGCTCGCGTGCGCGCACGTTCGGCATCACGCGGTAGCGGTTGCAGGGTGTAAAGCGTGCCCATCGCCGCTTCGGTCGGGTACAGGTTCGGGTTGTTGCGGATCGCCGGGTCGACCATTTCCGTGGCGTCCTTGTTCGGGTTCGGGTAACCGACGAAGTCGCTGACCGGCGCAATCACCTGCGGTTGCAGCAGGTAGTTGATGAAGGTGTAGGCGTCCTCGGTATTCTTCGCGCCCTTCGGAATCGCGAGCATGTCGAACCAGATCGGCGCGCCTTCTTTTGGCAAGCGCATGTCGACGATGACCCCGTTCTTGGCCTCTTTGGCGCGGTTGGCGGCCTGGGAGAAGCTGCCGGAATAACCGACCGCGACGCAGATGTCACCGTTGGCGATGTCGGCCATGTACTTGGAGGAGTGGAAGTAAGTGACATACGGGCGGATTTTCATCAGCAGCGCTTCAGCCTTTGCGTAGTCCGCCGGCTTCTTGCTGTTGGGGTCCAGGCCTAGGTGTTGCAGGGCCAGCGGCAGGATCTCCGACGGCGAGTCGAGCAGGGCGACGCCGCACTGCTTGAGCTTGCTGATGTTTTCTTCCTTGAAGATCAGGTCCCAACTGTCCACCGGCGCGTCGGCGCCCAGCGCGGCTTTGACTTTGTCCGGGTTGAAGCCGATCAGGATGGTGCCGTACATGTACGGCACGGCGAATTTGTTGCCTGGGTCGTTGGCTTCGATCAGCTTCATCAGCTTGGGATCGAGGTGGTTCCAGTTCGGCAGCTTGCTGCGGTCCAGCGGCTGGAAAACGCCGGCCTCGATCTGCTTGGCGAGGAACACGTTGGACGGCACCACCACGTCGTAACCGGAGTTGCCGGTCAGCAGTTTGGCTTCCAGCGCTTCGTTAGTGTCGAAGATGTCGTAGACTAGTTTGGTCTGGGTGTTCTGCGCCTTGAAGTCTTCCAGCGCTTTGGGGGTGATGTAGTCGAACCAGTTGTAGACGCGCAACGTTCGCTCTTCGGCGTGAGCGGCCCCGCTGAGCACCGTGGCGCACAGGGCGGGGACGATAAGACGCTTGAGTCTGTTCATTATTGTTGTTTCCTCATTGAGCGCTTTCAAAACCTTCAAGAACGTTCACGGCGTTGATGCCGATTTCTTCGACCGCGTAACCGCCTTCCATCACGAACAGCGTCGGCACGCCGAGCTTCGCAATACGCTCGCCCATCGCCAGGTAATCCGGGCTGTCGAGCTTGAACTGGGAAATCGGATCGTCCTTGAACGTATCGACGCCCAGGGACACGACAACGATGTCGGCGCCGTATTGTTCGATCTCTTTGCAGGCGTGTTCCAGTGCCGCGCTCCAAATGTCCCAACCGCTGCCGGCGGGCAAAGGGTAGTTGAAGTTGAAGCCTTCACCCGCGCCTTCGCCCAGCTCGTCTTCATAACCGAGGAAGAACGGGAATTCGGCTTCCGGATGGCCGTGGATCGAGGTGAAGAGCACGTCGCTGCGTTCGTAGAAAATCGATTGCGTGCCGTTGCCGTGGTGGTAGTCGACGTCGAGGATCGCGACTTTCTTGTGGCCCTGATCGAGGAAAGCCTGAGCGGCGATAGCGGCGTTATTGAGGTAGCAATAACCCCCCATCAAGTCGCTGGCGGCGTGGTGTCCCGGTGGACGGCACAACGCGAAAGCACTGCGTGCGCCGCGCTGGATTTCTGCCTGGGCGGTGAGCGCCACTTGCGCTGCGCTGTACGCCGCTTGCCAGGTGCCGGCAGTGATCGGGGCGCCGCCGTCGAAGCTGTAATAGCCAAGCTGGCCATGCAGGCTGGTGGGCTTGATGGCGCGCAAGGTACGGGCCGGCCACGTGTAGGGCAGCAAGTCGCCGTCGGTGTTGAACTCGGTCCAACGGGACCAGGCGCCTTTGAAGAAGTCGAGGTAGTCGCGGCTGTGGATGCGCGCGATCGGGTCGAGGCCGAAATCCTTCGGCGCTTCGACGGGGCCCAGGTTCTGGTTTTTCACCCGTGCCAGTACGTGGTCGGCACGCGAAGGCATTTCGAAGCAGGGCTTGAGTTGCCCGTCTATCAATTCACAACGGCCGTGGTGCAGGTGGTGATCGTCCGAGTAGATCGTCAGCATTTCTTGTTCTCCGCAGGCTGAATCGGTTGGCTACAGTCTTGCGGCGGAAGGCGATTCGGAGAACGGCAGGAAAGGCCAAAAGGGGATTTATATGGCCAAAAAATCTGACCGAAATTCGCCCCTTTTTAATGCGCCAGGCCCTGGCGTGGCGCATGGAATGCAGACTCTGTGGGAGCGGGCTTGCCCGCGAAGGCGGCATTACAGCCGAGTCAGATGCACTGGTCTCTTCGCTGGCAAGCCAGCGCCTACAAGGGGCGGTGCTGCGGGCGGAACTGGCTCGGCGCTACTCCGCTCCAGCGCACAAAGGCATGGCGAAAACTCGCGGTCTCGCTGAAGCCCAGGGCCTCGGCGATCTGATAGATCGGCAACTGATCCTCGCACAGCAACAGCTTGGCCTGTTCGAAGCGCAATTCATCGAGCAGTTCCTGGTAGCTGCAGCCTAGGTCCTTGAGGTGCCGACGCAGGGTTCGCGCCGAACAATTCATCTGCTCGGCCAGGCCCTCCAACCCAGGCGCGGCATTCAGTTGCGCGCTGAGCAGTTGCCGAATTCGCCCCAGCCACGCCTGGCGCCCGGTGAACTCGACGTTCTGCTTGCGGCAGCGTTCGGCCATGGCTTGATGGGTAATCACATCGGACAACGGCAAGGGCTGGTCGAGCCAGTGCTTGTCGAAGGCGAAGGCGTTGTCCCGTGCTTCAAAATGCAGCGGGCAGTTGAAGTGTTCGGCGTAGGTCGCTTCGTAGTCGGGCGCGGCGTGTTCGAAGCGAGCAGCGAGCAGTGGCAGCGGATGACCGAGTAGGTCGTCGCAGATGACCTTGAGCGAAACCAGGCAGAACTCGGCGTTGAACACGGCCATCGCCGGGCTCTCACGATAATCGGCCGCGACGAACCAGACACGCTTGCCATCCTCCTCCAGGCTCAGTTCGAAAAGTGTTCCCAGCAACGCCGGATATCGCATCGCAAGGCGCAAAGCGTCACCGAAGGTGGCACTGGTCAGCAGTGCATAGCCGAGTATGCCGTAGCAGGACACGTGCATCCGCCGACCCAGTTCCAGGCCGATGTCACGCTTGAGTGCGACAGCGTTGGCGCAGACTTGCATCTCTTGATTGGTGGTGATGCGTGTGTCGGCGCGGTTCAGATCCGCCGCACTGATGCCGCTGCCGGCCAATAGCGCCTCACTGGACAAGCCTTCGGCCTTGAAGGTGTTGAGGATCAGCGAGACGGCGTTGAGGGTGGTGAGATGGGAGTGGAGCATGGGATGTTCCATTCTTGAGTTGCTGGAATGGGAGCAAGTTGTGTGCCTGATCGATAGGGTTTCGACAGGTCCGGCGAAACCATTGGTAACAGAAGTAGTATCCCGTTAACGCCTCCAATGCCTGCAAGGCCCCTACCTTGGTCATGACTGTCACGCCCATGCGTTGGCTGTCTTTACGACATTTTCATGTACCCAAGGATGGACCTGAACCTTGACATCTTCAGACGTTACACCAGCCGTTTCCCGTCCGCTGCGTCCGCTGCGTCCGGACGCCGAGGTGGTTTCACAGGCCTTGAGCATTTTGCACCTGTTTGCCGATCGACCGACCTTGCGAGAAACGGCACGAAGGACCTTGCAACAAGTCCTTGATGACCGGTTTCCCGGCTTCGATATCCCGGTGGCCACCGCTGTCGTTCTCGAACCTCGGCGGAGTGAAACCCCGACAGGGTCAAGCTTTGCCAGTTATCAAAGCCATGGACTGACGGATCTTTTGCTCGAAAGTTACTGGAAGGGCAGTTGCAGAGTATTCAGTGACGAGAGCTTTCTTTCACGGTACGCCAACGTAGAAACGCCTTCAGCCATTGACGTCGAGTTGAGCGAAATCCTGGAGGTGCTCGATGAGTGGGGGCCGCATTTGCTGGAGTGCTATCAACAAGAGCTGGCAGCCTTCTGGAGCCAATCGAACGAGGGCGACGCCAGTCCCTGGCAACAACTTCGCAACCTGTTTCAAGAGCAACTGCGCATGGCTTCTCAGGCACTTGCCGGTGATGCACTGCTGACGGTCCAGGGCGTGCTTGATTACCCCGATAATGCCCAGCGCGAAACAGCCCAGGGCGATGCGGCGACCGAGGCTGCCGTGACACTCGTGTGCGAGGACTCCAGCACCTTGATGCCGGATGATGTACTGGTCCTGTCGATGCGCCGCAAAGTGGAAGGGCGAACCATTGCGTTGCTGTTCACATTGACCGGCGGAATCGAAGTGTTCAGCTCCGAGGAAGCCATGACGCAATCATGGTTTGGTGCACGCCAGCGCCTGTCACTTAGCAACTACTGGGCTGAACATGACATTTTCGACGCACTGACCCTGAGCCTTCTCGAGCGTCAGTTGCAGGTTATCGCGACGATCAAGCCCGCGGTCTTCGTCGATTTGCCGACGCTCGAGCGACGGTTGGAGCAGATCAGTAGCCCGACGACGTTGCTCGGTGCCTTTCGGTCAGGTCATGAAGCCCGGTTGTCCACCCTCAAGGGCTTGTTGCCGTCATGGCTCAAGCAAGCCAGTCCGGTGCAGCGCGCTGCTTACAGCAGGCTGTTGGCCACGCTGGCGGCCCGCAATCGTACCGGTACTTCATTCCTGTCGGGCATCGTGCCGATTCATGAGTACGCCGAGCAGGCATTGAAGGCGCTGATGGTCGAGGACGATCCGGCCCGCAGGCCTGTTAGAGTGCGCGATATCGAGGTGGTGCAGCAGCGATTGGAGAACTCGGCATTCGAAATCATCGACCCGCCATTCCCCGAGCCTCGCTACCAATCAATCCGCTCGGCATTTGCCCAATTGGCGGTGAAAAATGTCGGCGCCTTGCCCCGGGTTCCAGCGCAGATTCTTTATCGCAGCGGCGAACCACCGCTGTGGCTGACCTATGACTATTTGAGGGAACTGACCAATCGCGCCGATCTTGGCCAGCGTTATCCCGACATGTTGCAGCGCAAATTGCTGGACGTCCCTCAGGAGTTCGAGCAGCGACGAGAACAGTTTCACGCGAGCATGTGCATTCAGCTGCCGCTGTTGGCGCTGGAGCTGAGAATCCGCAATCGTCTGACGGATCTGGCCTATCGGCAGGTTGTCGCCGCCCTGCAACCCGACGCGTTCGATCGTCAGGTCGAGGGACAGGCCATGGTGGTCAGACCGCTGGGATTCCAGACTGGAGCCGACTCCAGAAAGGACTACGTCTTGAACATGTTTGTGATCGGCCCGCAGGCGCTTGGACGCGGGCCATACATTCTCTACCGGCCTGCTTCGGTCGAGCCAATGCTCGAGTTTGTCTCGTGGGCAGCTCTGTTAAGTGCGATTCAGGAGGACCCGCCGTTGCAGGGCAGCGTGCTGGCCGGGCTCGCACCCTCCGTTCACCACGTCTATGCCAACGGCGGCTTTGTGGAGCCCCATGTGGGACGGGTCGTTTTCGGTGACTTCGACGCGCTCCTGCCACAACGTGTCTCGCTCGCCAGCGAGGCGTTGTCTGAGGACGTGTTCAGCGCGTTGTACCGGGCTTGCGCCCAGGCACTGATCAAGCGGGCCAAGGATGATTCCGTGTCGAACTCGGAGGCCCGTTGGGATCAACTCAAGGACTTCGGGTGGGCATTGTTCAACCTGCTACAGCCACTATTGGACGGCCCGTTTGCAGCCATGGGTCTGTTGGTGCAACTCACGAAAAGCGTTGAAGTGTTTGTCCAAAGCGAGCATCCCGACAGTCGATGGTCAGCGGCGGCCGATGTGTTGATGAACCTGGCCTTGATATTGGTGCATTCGGGGTCCCCCGTGCGTTCCATTGCGCGTGCCGAAGTGTCTGGCGTTGTCCGCGAAACCGCGCTGGAACAGCGTATCCAGCTCGCCAATAACCTCACGCGGCCTGCCTCAGCCGTTCCTGTCAAAGGGAAAACGAGGCTCTTTTATGGCTGGACCGGTGCGCGAGGCCAGTTGTCAGCGCGGCAACTGGCCAAACTGGACACCTTCAAGTTCCCGGCGCCGCCGCGCGAAAGTGGGTTGGTCAATTCCGGCGAGTTTCGTGGGCTTTATCGGCAAGATGGCTACTGGTATGCCTGCGTCGAGGATGACTGGTTTCGGGTTTCACCCACATTGGAGGGTGCGGTGATCACTGATCCGAAGGGTTCGCTGTTGAGGGGGCCCTGGCTCAAAAGCGACGAGCAGGGTCGCTGGAGCTTCGATTTCCGCCTACGGCTGCTGGGAGGCGCGGAGCTGAGTGTTCGGGCCAAAAGGAAGCTCAAGAAACTGGAGAAAAATGCGCGAGAGCTCTTGGCCGGATACGACAGGAAGGTGGCCGACGCCAGGCGGATGTCCAAAACCACTCATTCGCCGGCCGATGTAGAGAGCCTCATCATGGACCAGGCTGACCCGTTTGATGCCGCAGCCGCCAATATTGAGCAATTGACCCGGCCGGTGGGTGAAGAGTCGCTACAGCCAGCCGTCGATCAGTTGAGGGAGGCTGCCACGCGTCTTCGGGAACTGGCACAGCAAACACGTATTGAAATGTACAAATTGAGGAACCCGACCGCGGGTGCGGTGGAATATCTGTTGGGGAAGGAAGAGATAAGCATCCGCAAGATCGGCGGGCGAACCGATAGCTCTGCGGGTAAAGGCACTGATTTTTTGCAGGAATACGAGATCCGCGACCCCGGCAACAATGTGCTGTGGTATGCACATTTTCACTACCGGACAAAGGTGGCTGCGCCAGATTCCTTTATCAAGGCCCATCTGAAAACGGCCGCGCAGCGCCGCCTGGGTCTGAATTTTCAGAAGGATCAACAGGCCGCTGGCCACGCTGTGACCAGCATATGGCGCGGTGAGATTAGCCCTACGATGGCCAAACAGGTGTTTTTCCATCTATAGACTCAAGCGACAGGGCAAGCCTTCCTGACGGCGACGGGTAGGAAGGCTCGCACAAGGTTGCAAGCCAGCCCCGTGCCTCAGATCAATTCGCCACACAGATCCAGCTCCACCAGGGTGCGGACCTCATCGGTGCCAAGCCCCGTACCCAGCAGCCCATGCAACTTGCCGAACGCCGCTTCACGGGTCATGCCGCCGCCAGACAACACGCCGACGCCACGCAAACGACTGCCCGCCTCGTAGACATCCAGCTCGACACCACCTTCATGGCATTGCGTCACCGCAACCACCACCACGCCGTTGTCCCGCGCGCGACCGAGGCTGGCAAGAAACTCGGGGTTGTCGCTCGGCCCGGTGCCGCTGCCGTAGCACTCCAGCACCAGGCCCTGGATGCCGCTGTTCAGCACGCCATCGAGTTGCTCGGCGCCAATGCCGGGGAACAGCGGCAACACAGCAACTTTCGCCAGCTGCTTGCTCTGGTTGTAGTTCAACGCGGCGGGCAGTGAAGAAGCCTTCGCTCCGCCGCCTTGGCGCTCCAGGCGCTTGAACGGATGCCGACCGAAACTGCGGACTTTCGCGCAACGGGTCGGATCCAGCAATTCGCCATGGAAGTACAGATGAACGCCCGGTGCCAAGCCATGACCCAACGCCACCAACGCGCCGCCGAGGTTTTCCCAGGCATCGCTGTCGGTCACGCCGGCCGGCAGCATCGAACCGGTAAAGCACACGCGGGCGTTCAGGCCCAGCAATTGAAAGCTCATGGCCGCAGCGCTATAAGCCAGCGTGTCGGTGCCGTGCAGGATCAGCACACTGTCGCAGCCCTGTACGTCGACGGCATCGACCACGGCCTCGCGCAGTTGCTGCCAATACGCCGGAGACATGTTGGCGCTGTCGATCAGCGGCGACATCTCGCGAAAGCGCCACTGCGGTACCACCAGTTCCGGCTGGCTGTGCAGGTATTCGCGCATCCGCGCTTCGAAACCGGATGCCGGTGCCAGGCCGTGTTCGCTGGCTTGCATGCCGATGGTGCCACCGGTGTAGAGCACCATGACGTGCTGGGCGGCAGGAAAGGAATTGGGAACCATGGGGAAGTCTCCGCAAGAGATGGCATGTGGGAGCCAGCCGGCTGGCGATGACGGACTGTCAGTTGACACATTAGTGTCTAACATACCGCCATCGCGAGCCGGCTCGTTCCCACAGGTTGTGCACTTTAACTGACGGGCGCAGGGGATGCGCCCGTCATTCACCGATCAGCGTTGCGCTGCGGGTACGCCTTGCGCTTCAGCTTCTGCCTTGGTGGCGGCGGCTGGCGGGTTGGCTGGCCAGGCGTTCAGGTCCAGGTCCAGATCCGGGAACTTGCTCGAATCGAACACTGGAGTCTTGATCCCGGCAGCGCGCTGGTCATCGTAGTCGCGCAGGATGCGCATACCGACCTTGAACAGCAGGAACAGCGCAATCAGGTTCACGAACGCGAGCAGGGTCATGGTGATGTCGGCAAACGCGAACACCGTGCCGAGGTTCTCGATCGCACCCCAGAAGATCAACACCAGTACCAGTGCGCGGTAGCCTATCAGCGCCTTGCGGTTTTCACCGATCAGGAAGCGCAGGTTGCTCTCGCCCAGGTAGTAGTTGTAGAGAATCGAAGTGAACACGAACAACGCCAATGCCACGGAGATAAACATCCGGCCCCAGTCGCCCACGACAGCGGCGAGCGAGTTCTGGGTCAGGGCAATGCCATCGCCTTCGAAGCCCGGGGTGTAGAAGCCCGAGAGCAGGATCAGCAAGGCGGTGCAGGTGCAGATCACGAAGGTGTCGAGGAACACGCTGAACGCCTGAACCACGCCTTGTGCCACCGGGTGTTCAACCGACGCCACGGCTGCCACGTTTGGCGCACTGCCCAGGCCCGCTTCGTTGGCGAACACGCCACGCTTCACGCCCATGACGATGGCACTGCCAATCAGTCCGCCGAAGGCCTGGTCGAGACCGAAGGCGCTTTTGACGATGGTCATCAGCATCGCCGGTACGTGGTCGAATTGCAGCACGATCACATAGATGGTCACGCCGATGTACACCAGGGTTTTCACCGGCACCAACAGGTCAGCGACCTTGGCGATGCGCTTGATCCCGCCGATGAACACCAGACCCAGCAACACTGCCAGGGTCAGGCCGGTCCAGGTGGTATCGAAGCCGAACGCGTTGTTCAGCGAGTGCGTCACAGCGTGGGATTGCAGGCCGTTGAACGCGAACCCGAAAGTCACCAGCAACAGGAACGCCATGATCATGCCCAACCAGCGTTTCTGCAGACCGTGCTGGATGTAATAGGACGGGCCGCCACGGTAAGTGCCGTCAGCGTCGGCGCGTTTGTAGAGCTGTCCGAGGGAGCATTCGAAGAAGCTGCTGGACATGCCGACCAGTGCGGTCACCCACATCCAGAACACCGCACCTGGCCCACCGAGGGTCACGGCAATGCCGACACCGGCGATGTTGCCTGCACCGACGCGGCCAGCGAGGCTGAGCATCAGGGCCTGGAACGAGCTGAGTTGGCCGGCGCTGCTTTTGAGACTGTCGCGGAACACCGCGAACATGTGGAAGAAGTGACGCAATTGAACGAAACGCGAGCGGATCGTGAAGTAGCTACCGAGCCCGACAATGAGCACGATCAGTACTTTCCCTGAGAGGAAGTCGTTAATGACTTCGAGCATGGATTATTCCTCGCTGTTTTTTGTGTAGGCAAATGCTGGGCGGTCGGAAACATCGCGTTACACCGGTTTGCGCACGGCAAAACAGGCGAGGCGACGTTTCGTCCCGATTTCATATTGCGGGTTTGTTATTAGTTCGGGTTTCGCATGGGTTTGGGCCTCGTTACCGACGACCGCTCACGCGAAGAGGGGCGGCACTATACCTAGGAGAGTGCCGTCCGTCTGCACGGTTGTGGTGCAAGCATCGAAACGAAGCCTTTGAAACGCCCGACGTTACCGGCGCCGGGTTTATGCGGAAGCTGCTTTTCTGTGGGAGCGGGCTTGCTCGCGAATGCGGTCTGACATCCACTATTTATGGTGACTGACACATCGCTTTCGCGAGCAAGCCCGCGCCCACATTTCTCAGCCCCCAGACATTCTGATTTACTGCCAAAGAGTTAAAAAAAAGGGCCTGGGGAATAAACCCCAAGCCCTCAAAAGGTGAGAGGTGTCTAGTCCCTCGACCTGGTGAGCGGTGCTACTGATGCGTCGGTTCAGGCCTTAAGCGGCACCAGACGCGGAGCAATCATGTTTTCCGGGCGCAGGATGTCGGCGAGCATTTCTTCGTCGAGCAAGCCTTCTTCGCGCACCAGTTCCAGCACGCCGCGGCCGCTTTCGAGGGCGATACGGGCGATGCGGGTGGCGTTTTCATAGCCGATGTACGGGTTCAGCGCGGTGACCAGGCCGATCGAGTGCTCGACCAGTTCGCGGCAGCGGGCTTCGTTGGCGGTGATGCCGGTGATGCAGTGCTCGCGCAGCATGTCCATGGCGCGTTGCAGCAGACGGATCGAGTCGAAGATCTTGAAGGCGATCAGCGGCTCCATCACGTTCAGTTGCAGTTGGCCGCCTTCGGCCGCAATGGTCAGCGCCAGGTCGTTGCCGATAATCTGGAACGCTACCTGGTTTACCGCTTCCGGGATGACCGGGTTGACCTTGCCAGGCATGATCGAGCTGCCTGGCTGACGCGCTGGCAGGTTGATTTCATTGATGCCGGTGCGTGGGCCGCTGGACAGCAGGCGCAGGTCGTTGCAGATCTTCGACAGCTTGACCGCGGTGCGCTTGAGCATGCCGGAGAACAGTACGAACGCGCCCATATCGGAGGTGGCTTCGATCAGGTCGGCCGCCGGTACCAGCGGATGACCGCTGATGGTCGCCAGACGTTGAACGGCCAGGTGCTGGTAACGCGGGTCGGCGTTGATGCCGGTGCCAATCGCGGTACCGCCCAGGTTCACTTCGGTCAGCAGTTCTGGTGCCAGTGTCTTCAGGCGTGCCAGGTCTTCGCCCAGGGTGGTGGCGAAAGCGCGGAATTCCTGGCCGAGGGTCATCGGCACGGCGTCTTGCAGCTGGGTACGACCCATCTTCAGAACGTGGCTGAATTCTTCACCCTTGGCGGCGAACGACTGGATCAGGCTGTCGAGGCTGGCCAGCAGCGCGTCGTGGCCCAGCAGCAGACCCAGGCGGATCGCGGTCGGGTAGGCGTCGTTGGTCGACTGCGCCATGTTCACGTCGTTGTTCGGGTGCAGGTATTGGTATTCGCCCTTCTGGTGACCCATGGCCTCCAGCGCGATGTTGGCGATGACTTCGTTGGCATTCATGTTGGTTGAAGTGCCAGCGCCGCCTTGAATCATGTCCACCACGAACTCTTCGTGGAAATCGCCGCGGATCAATCGTGCACAGGCTTCGCTGATGGCAGCGTGCTTGGCTTCGCTCAGGTGACCCAGCTCGCGGTTGGCGTCAGCGGCGGCTTGTTTGACCATGGCCAGGCCGACAACCAGCTTCGGGTAATGCGAAATCGGAACGCCGGAGAGACGGAAGTTGTTCACCGCTCGCAGGGTCTGGATGCCGTAATACGCTTGAGCCGGTACTTCGAGTACGCCAAGCAGGTCTTTTTCTGTGCGGAAAGATGCAGCGGAGGACATGATAGAAATCATCTCGATATGGACCCGGTCTGTGCCGGAACACCGCAAATGCTAGGCTTGTGGAGAGTTTTCGGCCAATGCTGTTAAACACTGGCCTATGCATATTCGGCATAATGCCCGTGTGACGCCGTGTGTGCGGCGAGCGTGTGACCTAATTTGGTGCGTGTCCGGGAGGACGTGATGAATCTGGAAAGTAAATGGCTTGAGGACTTCAGTGCCCTGGCCGCCACCCGCAGCTTCTCCCAGGCTGCGGAACGCCGCTTCGTGACGCAGCCGGCGTTCAGCCGACGGATCCGCAGCCTCGAAGCCGCACTGGGGCTGCAACTGGTCAACCGTTCGCGCACGCCGGTCGAGTTGACGGCGGCGGGGCAGTTGTTCCTGGTCACCGCACGGACCGTGGTCGAGCAGCTCGGCGAAGTCCTGCGCCACCTGCACCATCTGGAAGGCGGGCAGGGTGAAGTGATGCAGGTCGCCGCCGCCCACTCCCTGGCATTGGGCTTCTTTCCGCGCTGGATCGCGCAGTTGCGTAATGAAGGTTTGAACATTGCTACACGGCTGGTGGCGACCAACGTTGGCGACGCGGTGCATGCATTGCGCGAAGGCGGGTGCGATCTGATGCTGGCGTTCTATGACCCTGACGCCGCCATGCAGATGGACCCGGAGATCTTTCCGTCTCTGCATCTGGGGCACACGGAAATGCTGCCGGTGTGTGCGGCGGATGCCAATGGCAAGCCGCTGTTCGATCTGGAGGGCGAAGCCAGCGTTCCTTTGTTGGCCTACAGCGCCGGAGCGTTTCTCGGACGTTCGGTGAACGGCTTGCTGCGCCAGCGTGCGCTGAGGTTTACCACAGTGTACGAAACCGCCATGGCTGACAGCTTGAAAAGCATGGCCTTGGAAGGGTTGGGGATTGCCTGGGTCCCGCAACTGAGCGTACGGGCCGAATTGGCTCGTGGTGAACTGGTGGTCTGTGGCGGCCCGCAATGGCATGTGCCGCTGGAGATTCGTCTTTACCGCTGCGCACTGGTGCGCAAGGCGAACGTGCGATTGTTGTGGCGCAAGCTGGAAGGCGGGGCGGCTAGCCCCGCTTCCTGAGTCGGGTGCAAGCCCATGCAAAAGGCTCGCACCCGATGGTCAGCTCACCGGTGTTTCAGTCGAACTGATCGAGGTAGTGACGAATATTCTCTCGGTTCTTGTCGCTGAAACGGTAGGCATTGCCACGAAACGTGGTCGCCCAGTCAGCTTTCATGACCGTGTCATGCCACCAGCCGTCATAGATCACGTCCGCATCGTCATGGGTGGCCCCGAACATGTGGCCCACCTCGTGGGCGGGTGCCATGTAATAAAATATCGAAGCGATTCCACTCTGGCCTTTTTCGATCGCGGCGCCGGCAACGCTGCTGTTGATTGGGCTGCGAGTTAACAAGAGGAATTTATTGAGGTCTGGATCATAAGGGCGGCTCTCCTCCACCTTCGAAGTAAACTCTTTAACCATTGCTTTCCAGCCCTGACCTGAATCGTAAACACTTTCATTTTTGTAATGGTAATGGGTCATTCCCGGAGACGTGGCTTTAGAGCTGAAGATGATTGTGACGCCACGACCGGATATATGCTCAAGCTCGGTTTTCAGCCAGGCGAAGTGGTCGTCGTAAAGTTTTCCTTCATCGTACCCGTCCAGGTCGTCGTGGATAAAAACAATTAAAAGTATAGGTTTTTTTGCTTGATTGGTTTTAATGTGTTTCATGCGGTTTTCCTTGTTGTTATTCATTGTTGGGGTGGGAGAGGGCCGTCGTGGAACTTTCAATACAGGCTGTCGACATAGGCCTTGATACGTTTTTCGTTTGCTTGGCTAAAAACATAACAATTAGAGCGAAGTACAAACGATTCCGGGAACATAAAGGTTTCACACCACCATCCGTTATAAATAATTTCGCTGTCGTCATGGCGTGCATTAAAGGTATGCCCGAGTTCATGCCCTATTGCCTGCCCTTGTTCAAACGAGGCGATCGCGGAGTGTCCGGGTAGAGTCGCGAGCCCTCCGATGCCGCCCATTAGCGGACTGCCATTGATATAATCGTTGGTGATCAAGAGAATCCGGTCATTGCGAGAAGACAAAAACTCGTTGTTTTTGTGTCGTTCTTTTTTATATTCCCAGCTGAGCTTTTTCCACTCTTCAAACATTTTATGGGGGGTGTCAGATTTGTAGTTGAAGTTGGTATAGGGTGGGCGGTTCCGATCGAAGACCACTGAGATGTCGCGGCCAGTGATACGCTTGAACTCGATGACAAAGGGTCGAATTCGATCAACGTAGGTTAAGTTTCGTTTCGATTCAGGAACATCGTCATGGAAGATGACGAAAATCCGGATCGGATTAAAAGGATCGTCTTTGAGTGTATTGTCATTTGCTGCATGGGCACAGATATGGATGCTCAAGGTGGTGACAAGTGTCAGTAGTGCTTTTAATAAAGTGTGCATGATCAAGGCTCGTGGAAAAATCGCTCTCGGTGATTTGGTTGAGGGCGTTAAGAGGGGTCATTGATTAAGTAAGTGGCACGTTAGTTTGGTGCCGCTTTATATATAGCACGAGTTTTTTCCGGATCTAAACTTGTTGATATCCCTTATTTATTACTTGGTGTTTTAAAGTGATAAATGGAACTTCTTGTGCGCATTGGTCAGCGAGGGGGTTATTGCCCTGAAGGGCGGCGGTGGGCTCTGTGCGCTCTTGACCTTCAAGTCAATAAAACCGGCACTTTGTGCCGTATGACAGATGGTCGTTTCGGGGGCTGTTTATCCGCTTCATTGAGGTATACTGCGCGGCCTTCGGCCGGTTCGTCCGGCCATTTTTCGTACAATCAAGCCACGCATTTTGCGTGGCTTGTTGTTTTTTGACGCGCCTGCGGGCGCCCAGAGAGAAGAGGCACGACGATGAGTGCACTGGTTGGCGTGATCATGGGCTCCAAGTCCGATTGGTCCACCCTTAGCCACACCGCCGATATGCTGGAAAAGCTCGGCATCCCTTATGAGGTGAAAGTGGTCTCTGCCCACCGCACCCCGGACCTGCTGTTCCAGTACGCCGAAGAGGCCGAGGCGCGTGGCATCGAGGTGATCATCGCCGGTGCCGGTGGCGCGGCCCACTTGCCAGGCATGTGTGCGGCCAAGACCCACCTGCCGGTGCTGGGCGTTCCGGTGCAGTCGTCGATGCTCTCGGGCGTCGATTCGCTGCTTTCCATCGTGCAGATGCCTGCGGGCATTCCGGTCGCCACCCTGGCCATCGGCAAGGCAGGCGCAATCAACGCAGCGCTGCTGTCGGCGAGTATCCTTGGCGCCAAGCACCCGCAGTTCCACGCGGTGCTGAAAACCTTCCGTGCTGAGCAGACAGACAGCGTCCTGGAAAATCCAGACCCACGCATCGCCTGAGGTTGTTGACGATGAAGATCGGTGTAATCGGTGGCGGCCAGTTGGGTCGCATGTTGGCGCTGGCGGGTACTCCGCTGGGCATGAACTTCGCTTTCCTGGACCCCGCGCCGGATGCTTGCGCAGCCGCGTTGGGCGAACACCTGCGGGCCGATTACGGCGATCAGGATCACCTGCGTCAGCTGGCCGAAGAAGTCGATCTGGTGACGTTCGAGTTCGAAAGCGTCCCGGCCGAAACCGTGGCATTCCTGTCGCAGTTCGTCCCGGTCTACCCGAGCGCCGAAGCCCTGCGCATCGCCCGCGATCGCTGGTTCGAGAAGAGCATGTTCAAGGACCTGGGGATTCCCACCCCGGCGTTCGCCGACATCCAGTCGCAAGCCGATCTGGAGGCCGCCGTGGCCTCCATCGGTCTGCCAGCCGTATTGAAAACCCGCACCCTGGGTTACGACGGCAAGGGCCAGAAAGTCCTGCGCACCGCTGAAGACGTGGTCGGTACCTTCGCTGAACTGGGCAGCGTTGCCTGCCTGCTGGAAGGCTTCGTGCCGTTCACCGGCGAAGTGTCGCTGATTGCCGTGCGTGCCCGCGATGGCGAAACCAAGTTCTACCCGCTGGTTCACAACACCCACGACAGTGGCATCCTCAAACTGTCCGTAGCCAGCACCGACCACCCGTTGCAAGCCTTGGCCGAAGACTACTCCAGCCGCGTGCTCAAGCAGTTGAACTACGTTGGCGTGATGGCGTTCGAGTTCTTTGAAGTCGACGGTGGCCTGAAGGCCAACGAAATTGCGCCGCGCGTTCACAACTCCGGGCACTGGACCACCGAAGGCGCCGAATGCAGCCAGTTCGAAAACCACCTGCGGGCCGTTGCCGGTCTGCCGCTGGGGTCGACGGCCAAGGTGGGCGAGAGCGCGATGCTCAACTTCATCGGCAAAGTGCCAGAGACCGAAAAAGTCCTGGCCATCGCCGATTGCCATCTGCATCACTACGGCAAAGCGTTCAAGGTCGGCCGCAAGGTCGGTCACGCCAACCTGCGTTGTGCAGACCGCGAGACACTGGCGGCACAGATCCTCAAGGTCGAAGCGCTGATCGCCGAATAAACAGTTTCATGTGGCGGCGGCGGAACCATTCAGGGGCCGCCGTTCTCTCATGGCAGGATGCGAAAGTCTGACTAGTCTTTCGCATGACCAACCAATCAGAGGGAAATGCCATGGGAATTATCGGAACCATCTTTATCGGCTTGATTGTCGGCCTGCTGGCCCGGTTCCTGAAACCGGGTGATGACAGCATGGGTTGGATCATGACCATCCTGCTCGGTATCGGCGGTTCGCTGGCGGCCACTTACGGCGGTCAGGCCCTGGGCTTCTATCAGGCCGGCCAGGGCGCAGGCTTCCTGGGTGCGCTGGTTGGCGCCGTGGTATTGCTGGTGATCTACGGCTTGATCAAAAAGAACTGATCCAGGCGACAAAGCCCTCTCTGCGCCGCACGCAGGGAGGGCTAGAATGCTCGGCGTTCTACCGTCCTTTCTCTTGCCGAGCACCTTCATGCGCCGTCTTCTGTTGACTCTTCTTCTACTGGGTTCGGGCCTTGCCCATGCCGGCGAACTGCCGGAGACCGACTGGCTCGAACTGATGCCCAAGTCGGACCAGAAAGCCCTCGAGGCCATGCCCGAAATCGATCACAACTCCCCCGAAGCCAATGGCACCTTTACCGAAAAGGGTGGCATGAAGCAGAGCAAGGGCTTGCCGGCGGTGATGTATTCGACCAAAACCGTGCCGTCGATGAACGACAAGAACATCCGTATCGGCGGTTATCCGGTGCCGCTGGAATCAGACGCCAAGGGCCGCAGCACGCTGTTCTTCCTCGTGCCATATCCGGGCGCCTGCATCCACGTGCCGCCACCGCCGCCTAACCAGTTGGTGCTGGTGCGCTATCCGAAAGGGTTGAAGCTGGATGATATCTACACGCCGCTCTGGGTGACCGGCACGTTGAAGATCGAGAAGGTCAACAACGATCTGGCCGATGCGGCGTATGCGCTGGATGCGGCGAAAGTTCGGGTGGTGCAGGAATCAGATCTCTAGCAGCCAGCCAAAATAACTGTGGGAGCCAGCCTGCTGGCGATAGCGGTCCGTCAGGCACTTTCAAGTTGACTGACATGACACCATCGCCAGCAGGCTGGCTCCCACAGTTCGTATTGCGGTGTTGATTAGAGAAGTGTGCTGGCGATGTTCACACCGAGGGTGTGGGTGGCGCCCGGTTTCAGCGTGATCACATCATCCATCACATTCGCCGTCTCGATGCACAGCATGCGCTGCCAGCCATCGTCTGCCATATCACTGAACGCCGCCGCGCGATCAATCCACGGGTTCCAGATCACTGCCGTGCGCGAACCGCTGCTGGTCAGCTCGATGTGCCGCTCCCACGCCGGATCGACAATGCTCAGCTTCGCCGGGGTGTTCAGGTAGATGCGATCGGTCTCGCCGGTGAAGCGCAGGTCACCGGTCTGGGTCTTGGTTTTCCAGTCTTCCAGGGTCTCGATGTAATTCAAGCCATCCAGCCCTTCAACGTGCACATTGCGCACGTCGCTGACCGCGAAATAGCTGTGCAGCGCCTGGCTGATGGTGACGGTATCGGTGCCCTGGTTGTGGCTGGTCAGGCTGATGTGCAGTTGCTCATCCAGTCGAATGCTCAACTTCAAATCCACCTGATGCGGCCAGCCCGGAAAGCCGCCTTCGGGGTAGGGCAGGACAAATTCCACCTTCAGGCTTTCCCCTTCGGTTTCGATGCCGCCCAGCTCCCAGTCCATCGCCCGTACAAAGCCGTGGGCGGTCGGCGGTTCGTTGCTGACGCGCATCGCCTGGACGCTCTGCGGGTTGCGCGAAAGGTTGCCGAACCACGGCCAGCACACCGGCACGCCGGCGCGGATGCTCTTGCCGGTCTTGAACACAGCCTCGTCGTTGAGCCAGATCAGCGGCGGTTGGCCAGCCAATTGATAACTCAGGATGTGCGCGCCTTGCTGGGCCACCAGCAATTCGGCCTGACCGTGGCGGATGCGCCAGCAGTTCAGTTCATCCAGTTTTACGGCTTCAACGTTGGGCGTGCTCATGGGGCAACTCTCGATCGGGAACGATGGCAGCTATGGACCGCAAAACGGTCGCCGTGTTTAACGCGCGCGTGGCGGAACCGAACGGGTGCGACCGCTGCCGTCGATGGCAACAAACACAAACACGGCTTCAGTGACTTTACGCCACTCGCTCGACAGCGGATCGTCGCTCCAGACTTCGACCATCATCTGAATCGAGCTGCGGCCGATTTCCAGTGCCTGGGTATAGAAGGAGAGCTGAGCGCCCACCGCCACCGGAACCAGGAACGCCATGCGATCGATCGCCACGGTAGCCACCCGGCCGCCAGCGACTTTGCTGGCCATTGCGGTGCCGGCCAAATCCATCTGCGCCACCAGCCAGCCGCCGAAAATATCGCCGAAACCGTTGGTTTCACGAGGAAGCGCGGTGATTTGCAGGGCCAGGTCGCCTTGCGGGATTGGATCTTCTTGTTCGAGCTCTATCATGCCGGGGGTGCCTCTGACCCGTGACTCTTCATTGGTACTTCAGGTGAATAGCCGTCTCAAGGAAAAACGATTCAGCCCCGAACATACTACGTTCGTCACGTTTTTCGTGAGGCGCCTAAAGGGAAACTCTGCGAAATCGACTGGTTGGCCAGCAGCGTCTTCGCACAGCAACCCTTTCAAGCTGTTCAAGATCGCGAGTATATCGATCGGTAGACTCCGAGACGACCGTCCGGTTCTCATTTTGACCGTCAAATACGCACCTCTATGTGCTTTTTCGAACAATTTGCTATCGTGCCGGACCTGCCCAAGCCTCCGCCAGCGTTGTTGGGGTTGCAGATCCGACTATTAGAGAAGCCTTGCCATGACCACAGCGCCCTCGAGCATCGCGCAGCCGACCCAGCCCGCACGTCCGTTGACCCGCAATGATTACAAGACTTTATCGCTGTCCGCCCTGGGCGGCGCGCTGGAGTTCTACGACTTCATCATTTTCGTGTTCTTCGCCACGGTGGTCGGCAAGCTGTTCTTCCCGGCCGATATGCCCGAGTGGCTGCGCCTGATGCAGACCTTCGGCATCTTTGCCGCCGGCTACCTGGCGCGGCCGCTGGGCGGCATTGTGATGGCGCACTTCGGCGACCTGTTGGGTCGCAAGAAGATGTTCACCCTGAGTATTTTCATGATGGCGGTGCCGACCCTGATCATGGGTTTGCTGCCGACGTACGCGCAGATCGGCATGTGGGCGCCGATCCTGTTGCTGCTGATGCGCGTGATTCAAGGCGCGGCGATTGGCGGTGAAGTGCCTGGCGCATGGGTCTTCGTTTCCGAACACGTGCCGCAGCGGCACATCGGCTACGCCTGCGGCACCCTGACCAGCGGTCTGACCGCGGGCATCCTCCTGGGCTCACTGGTTGCCACGGCGATCAACAGCCTTTACACGCCGGTGGAAGTGGCGGATTACGCATGGCGGATCCCATTCCTGCTGGGTGGCGTGTTTGGTCTGTTCTCGGTTTACCTGCGCCGCTGGCTGCACGAGACGCCAGTGTTCGCCGAACTGCAACTGCGCAAGGCCCTGGCCGAAGAAGTGCCGCTGCGCGCTGTGTTGCGCGACCATCGCGGGGCGATTCTGATTTCCATGCTGCTGACCTGGTTGCTGTCCGCTGCCATCGTGGTGTTGATTTTGATGACCCCGACCGTGTTGCAGACGGTTCACCACTTCTCGGCGACCACCGCCCTGCAGTCCAACAGCGTGGCGATCGTGTTCCTGAGCGTTGGCTGCATCATTGCCGGTGCCCTGGCAGATCGCTTCGGCGCAGGCCGGGTGTTCGTGTTCGGCTGTGCTGCGTTACTGGCCAGCTCCTGGACCTTCTACCACAGCCTGGCCGAGCATCCTGACTGGCTGTTCCCTATGTACGCCTTGACTGGCTTGCTGGTGGGCACCATCGGCGCGGTTCCGTATGTCATGGTCAAGGCATTCCCGCCGGTGGTGCGCTTCAGCGGCCTGTCGTTCTCTTATAACGTGGCTTACGCCATCTTCGGTGGCCTGACGCCGATGATCGTGAGCCTGCTGCTCAAGGAGAGCCCGATGGGCCCGGCGTATTACGTCGCGGTTCTGTGCGGGGTCGGGATCCTGGTGGGGGCGTATCTCTGGAAGAAGGGGCGCTGATCCCTAAATTGTCTGTAGCTATACCGGCCCCAATCGCCAGCAGGCTGGCTCCCACATTGAAATGCATTCCAAAGTGGGAGCCAGCCTGCTGGCGATCAGGGCGCATGAATTATCCGGTAAAAACTCGAATGCTGGCCTTTCATCCAATTGTCATATTTCAGCCATAGAGTGTTCACACGGCCTGCTGATACTTGGCCCCGACTAACACACCCTATCTGCTAGGAGTAAGGCATGAAACTGAAGCGTTTGATGGCGGCAATGACTTTTGTCGCTGCTGGCGTTGCGACTGCCAACGCGGTTGCCGCTGTTGACCCTGCTATCCCGAGCTACACCAAGACCACTGGTGTGTCGGGCAACCTGTCCAGCGTCGGTTCCGATACCCTGGCCAACCTCATGACCCTGTGGGCTGAGAACTACAAAAAAGAATACCCGAACGTCAACATCCAGATTCAGGCTGCTGGTTCTTCTACCGCGCCACCTGCGCTGACTGAAGGCACCGCTAACCTGGGCCCGATGAGCCGCAAGATGAAGGACAACGAGCTGCAGGCCTTCGAAACCAAATACGGCTACAAGCCAACCGCTATCCCGGTTGCCGTGGACGCCCTGGCTGTCTTCGTGCACAAAGACAACCCGATCCAGCACATGACCATGGAGCAAGTCGACGCGATCTTCTCCTCGACTCGTCTGTGCGGTGCTAAAACCGACGTGAAAACCTGGGGTGATCTGGGCGTGACGGGCGACCTGGCCAACAAGCCGGTTCAACTGTTCGGTCGTAACTCGGTATCCGGCACCTACGGCTACTTCAAAGAAGAAGCCCTGTGCAAAGGCGACTACAAGCCAAACGTCAACGAACAACCAGGCTCGGCTTCGGTCGTGCAGTCGATCAGCTCCTCGCTGAACGGCATCGGTTACTCGGGCATCGGCTACAAAACCGCTAGCGTGAAGACAGTGGCTCTGGCCAAGAAAGGCAGCACTGAGTTCATCGAAGACACTGAAGAAAACACCCTGAACGGCAAGTACCCGCTGTCGCGTTTCCTCTACGTTTACGTCAACAAAGCCCCGAACAAGCCTCTGGCCCCGCTGGAAGCCGAGTTCGTGAAACTGATTCTGTCCAAACAGGGTCAGGAAGTTGTAGTGAAAGACGGCTACATCCCACTGCCAGCCAAGGTTGCTGCAAAAGCACTGGCTGACCTGGGTCTGCAAGAAGGCGGTAGCGTCGCAAAGAAGTAACACCTTAGGTCCGGGGTAAACCCCGGACCTGTGTAGGAGCTGTCGAGGGAACCGAGGCTGCTCCTACACCCCCCCCAATTTTTTGGTCCACTGCCAGTTCCCGCTGGCGGCGGATTTGCTGCGTCACTGCATTGTCATCTTTCTGTCATACAGGATCGCTAGGGTGTGCGCATGAATGATCTGGCCAATTCCACCATGACTACAAATCCCCCCAAGCGAATTGATTTCAATACGCCTGAATTGCAACGCAAGCGTCGCATCCGCGCGCTCAAGGATCGCCTGACCCGCTGGTACGTCCTCGTGGGCGGCCTTGCCGTTCTTGGCGCGATCACGTTGATCTTCTTCTTCCTCGCCTACGTTGTCTTCCCCCTGTTCCAGGGTGCCGACCTGACCGCCAAGGAATCCATCACGCCCGCCTGGATGCAAGACGCCGGCAAGCCGTTGATGATCTCTCTGGAAGAGCAGAACCAGGTCGCCATGCGAGTTTCCGACAAAGGGCAGGCGCTGTTTTTTGACATCGACAGTGGCGCTGAACTCAAGCGCGTCGATCTGCCGATCCCGGCCGGCACCACCGTGACCTCCATCGGCGAAGACCAGCCCGGCCATCCGCTGGTCGCGGTAGGTCTGTCCAACGGTCAGGCGCTGGTGTTCCGTCACACCTATAAAGTCAGCTATCCGGATGGCAAGAAAACCATCTCGCCGGCGATCGAATACCCGTACGGCGAAACGCCGATCGCGCTGAACGAAGCGGGCGGTGCGCTGGAGCACGTCAGCCTCAACGCCACGGATTCGACCCTGATGCTGGTCGGTTCCACCGGTTCGCAACTCAATGTGCTCTCGCTGACCAGCGAAGAAAACATGATGACCGGCGAAGTCACCAACGAGCAGAAGCGCATCGAGCTGCCGCAAATGACCGAGCCGGTGAAGAACATCTTCGTCGACCCGCGTCAGCAGTGGCTGTATGTGATTAACGGCCGTGCGCAAGCCGACGTGTTCAGCTTGCGCGACAAGAGCCTCAATGGTCGCTACAAATTGCTCGAAAACGGCGATGCCGAAATTACCGCCAGCACCCAACTGGTGGGCGGTATCTCGCTGATCCTCGGCGACTCCAAGGGTGGTCTGGCCCAGTGGTTCATGGCCCGCGATCCGGATGGTGAGCTGCGCCTGAAGCAGATTCGCACCTTCCAGATGGGCACCACGCCGATTGTTGAAATCACCGCCGAAGAACGTCGCAAAGGCTTCATTGCCCTCGACGCCTCCGGCAAGCTTGGCGTGTTCCACAGTACCGCGCACCGCACCTTGCTGGTGGATCAGGTCGTCGATGGCCAAGGCCTTTTCGGTCTGTCACCACGGGCCAACCGCATCATCGTGGAGCAGGGTGGCAAGCTGCAACCGCTGCTGCTCGACAACCCGCACCCGGAAGTTTCGTGGAGCGCGCTGTGGAGCAAGGTCTGGTACGAGAACTACGACGAGCCTAAATACGTCTGGCAATCGACCGCCGCCAACACCGATTTCGAACCCAAGCTGAGCCTGTCGCCGCTGACCTTCGGCACCCTGAAAGCCGCGTTCTACGCCATGCTGCTGGCCGCTCCACTGGCCGTCGCTGCGGCGATCTACACCGCATACTTCATGGCCCCGGGCATGCGTCGCAAGGTCAAGCCGGTGATCGAGCTGATGGAAGCGATGCCGACGGTGATCCTCGGTTTCTTCGCCGGCCTGTTCCTTGCGCCTTATGTAGAAGGGCATTTGCCGGGCATTTTCAGCCTGCTGATGCTCTTGCCGATCGGCATCCTGGTGGCCGGCTTCGTCTTCAGTCGCCTGCCTGAGTCCATTCGCCTGAAAGTGCCGGATGGCTGGGAGAGTGCGATTCTGATCCCGGTGATCCTGTTTGTGGGCTGGCTCTCGCTGTACATGAGCCCGTTCATGGAGAACTGGTTCTTCGGCGGCGACATGCGCATGTGGATCTCCCACGACCTGGGCATCACCTACGACCAGCGCAACGCACTGGTGGTCGGTCTGGCCATGGGCTTCGCGGTGATCCCGAACATCTACTCCATTGCCGAAGACGCCGTGTTCAGCGTGCCTCGCGGCCTGACCCTCGGTTCCCTGGCGCTCGGTGCCACGCCGTGGCAGACCATGACGCGGGTGGTGATCCTCACCGCCAGCCCGGGCATCTTCTCGGCGCTGATGATCGGCATGGGCCGTGCGGTCGGTGAAACCATGATCGTACTGATGGCCACCGGCAACACCCCGGTCATGGAAATGAACCTGTTCGAAGGTCTGCGTACGCTGGCGGCCAACGTCGCAGTGGAAATGCCCGAATCGGAAGTCGGCGGCAGCCACTACCGCGTGCTGTTCCTCTCCGCGCTGGTGCTGCTGTTGTTCACCTTCGTCATGAACACCCTCGCAGAACTGATTCGTCAGCGTCTGCGCAAGAAATACTCGTCGCTTTAAGAAAGGTAGAAGTCTGTGAAACAGAACTCCCTGAATGGATGGTTCAAGAGCGGCGCCCCCGGCGTCTGGATCAGCGGTGGCGCGGTGTCCATTGCGGTCATCATGACCATTGGCCTGCTCGCGGTGATTGCCGTGCGTGGCCTGGGTCACTTCTGGCCGGCGGATTTGATTCACGCCAGCTACGACGTGCCCGGCCAGGCCAATCACCTGGTCATCGGCGAAATCGTGCAGAAAGAAGAAGTGCCGCGCGAACGCCTGAAAAGCGCTGGCCTGCCGGTGCCCGATGAGGGCCCGGAGTTCATGACCCGCGAGCTGATCAAGGTCGGCAACCGTGACCTGAACGGCAACGACTTCACCTGGATCGTCGGCGAGTGGCTGACTAACCAAACCACTCCGCCAGAACTCATGGCTATCGAGCGTCGCGAGTGGGGCAATTTCTACGGCTATCTGGTCAACGTCAAACAGGAAGGCAAAGTCATTGCTGAAGGCGAAGCCGCGTGGCCTGAGTTGCAGGCTCGCGTTGCCCGCGTCAACGAGCTCGCCGCACAGCTCAAGACCCTGGAAAAAGTCGACATCGGCGCGATCAACGCCGGCCTCGAACGCATCCGCCTGCACGGTCGCAAGCTCGAGCTGAACGGCACCCTTGACGCCGCTGCACAAGCGGACATGGAAACCGACCGCGCCGAGCTGAACGCCCGTTATCAGGACGTCGAAGCACGTCTTGCCGACCTGCACGCCCAGTTCAACCGCGACAGCCTGACGGCCCGCGATGCCAACGGCAAAGAAGTCGTGATCGACATCGGCAAAGTGGTTCACGCCTACCAGCCGAACGCCATGGGCACGATGACCAAGATCGGCTTCTACTTCAGCAAGGTCTGGGAATTCCTCAGCGACGACCCGCGTGAAGCGAACACCGAAGGCGGGATCTTCCCGGCGATTTTCGGCACCGTGATGATGACCCTGATCATGGCGATGATCGTGACCCCGTTCGGTGTACTGGCAGCGGTTTACCTGCGCGAATACGCCAAGCAGAACGCACTGACCCGGATTATCCGCATCGCCGTGAACAACCTGGCGGGCGTTCCGGCCATCGTTTACGGCGTGTTCGGCCTGGGCTTCTTCGTTTATGTGCTGGGCGGCTCGGTCGACCGGTTGTTCTTCCCTGAAGCGCTGCCGGCACCGACCTTCGGTACGCCGGGTCTGCTCTGGGCTTCCCTGACCCTGGCATTGCTGGCGGTGCCGGTGGTGATCGTGGCCACTGAAGAAGGCCTGGCGCGGATTCCTCGCACCGTGCGTGAAGGCTCGCTGGCCCTCGGCGCGACCAAGGCGGAAACCTTGTGGAAGATCGTGCTGCCGATGGCCAGCCCGGCCATGATGACCGGCATGATCCTCGCCGTGGCTCGCGCCGCCGGTGAAGTGGCGCCGCTGATGCTGGTGGGCGTGGTGAAACTGGCACCGTCGCTGCCGCTGGATGGCAACTACCCGTACCTTCACCTTGACCAGAAGATCATGCACCTGGGCTTCCATATTTATGACGTCGGCTTCCAGAGCCCGAACGTCGAAGCCGCACGACCGCTGGTGTACGCCACGGCGCTGCTGCTGGTACTGGTGATTGCGACATTGAACCTGTCGGCCGTTTATATCCGCAACCATCTGCGCGAAAAATACAAAGCGCTGGATAGCTGATTTGCAGCATTGATTTCTATATGTGGGAGCCAGCCTGCTGGCGATTCAGGCACTGCGGTTTAACTCTGATACCGCGGTGATGCCTTCGCCAGCCGGCTGGCTCCCACAAAAACCGAACCGAATTTGTCAGCACAGGGAGCCTCCCATGCAGCACGAAGCACATACCCACGGCATCAACATGTCTGCCCTGGGCCGCGACAAGCAGAGCCTGAGCCTGGCGCAGGAAACCGTGGCCATCGAAGTGCCGGGCCTGAGCCTGTTCTACGGCGACAAACAAGCGCTGTTCGACGTCAGCATGAACATCCCGAAACAGCGCGTGACCGCCTTCATCGGCCCGTCCGGCTGCGGCAAGTCCACGCTGCTGCGCACCTTCAACCGCATGAACGATCTGGTTGACGGCTGCCGCGTAGAAGGCGAAATCAACCTCTACGGCAATAACATCTACCGCAAGGGCGAAGACGTGGCCGAGCTGCGCCGTCGCGTCGGCATGGTGTTCCAGAAGCCGAACCCGTTCCCGAAAACCATCTACGAGAACGTGGTTTACGGTCTGCGCATCCAGGGCATCAACAAGAAGCGCATTCTTGACGAAGCCGTCGAGTGGGCGTTGAAAGGCGCGGCACTGTGGGACGAAGTCAAAGACCGTCTGCACGAATCGGCACTCGGCCTGTCCGGTGGCCAGCAACAACGTCTGGTGATCGCGCGCACCATCGCCGTGGAGCCGGAAGTGCTGCTGCTCGACGAACCGTGCTCGGCACTCGACCCGATCTCGACGCTGAAAGTCGAAGAGCTGATCTACGAACTGAAATCGAAGTTCACCATCGTCATCGTGACCCACAACATGCAACAGGCCGCACGGGTTTCCGACTACACGGCGTTCATGTACATGGGCAAACTGGTGGAATTCGGCGATACCGACACCCTGTTCACCAATCCGGCGAAGAAGCAGACCGAAGACTACATCACCGGTCGTTACGGCTAGGAAGCTGTGGTTGCTCACTGAACTGACGCTGCGGCCCACCGCACCTTACCGGACGCTCCAAGGACGCCAACATGATTAGTAAAGAAGGCCTTACCCATCACATCTCCGCACAGTTCAACGCCGAGCTGGAGGAAGTGCGCAGCCACCTCCTGGCCATGGGCGGGCTGGTGGAGAAGCAGGTCAACGACGCGGTGACCGCGCTGATCGAGGCCGACTCCGGCCTGGCCCAGCAGGTTCGCGAGATCGATGACCAGATCAACCAGATGGAACGCAACATCGACGAAGAATGCCTGCGCATTCTGGCCCGTCGTCAGCCGGCAGCGTCCGACTTGCGTCTGATCATCAGCATCTCCAAGTCGGTGATCGACCTTGAGCGCATTGGCGACGAATCGACCAAGATCGCCCGCCGCGCCATCCAGTTGTGCGAGGAAGGCGAGGCCCCGCGCGGTTACGTTGAAGTCCGCCACATCGGCGACCAGGTGCGCAACATGGTGCGTGACGCACTGGACGCGTTTGCCCGCTTCGACGCCGACCTGGCGTTGTCGGTGGCGCAGTACGACAAGATCATCGACCGCGAATACAAGACCGCCCTGCGTGAACTCGCCACCTACATGATGGAAGACCCGCGCTCTATCTCGCGGGTTCTGAGCATCATCTGGGTGCTGCGCTCGCTGGAACGGATCGGCGACCACGCGCGCAATATCTCCGAGCTGGTGATTTACCTGGTGCGCGGCACCGATGTGCGTCACCTGGGCCTCAAGCGCATGAAGCAAGAAGTTGAAGGCACAAGTGGCGAAACCGCTAATGTTCCGGGCGAAGTTGACGATAAGTAAGATTGCCCAAGTAAAGCGCCCGGCCTTTTGGCCGGGCGTTTTTGTTTACGGGCTTACGAATTCGAAGCAGCACCCGCGAACGAAAAGTCCCGGCGTGACTGAAGGTTTTTGGCAATGTGCCATCAGCAAAGCGGTATGCTTGCCGGGATTTTTTTAAGGGGTGATGGATGAGTAAGGTCAGTGTGTTGGTCGTGGACGATGCGTCGTTCATTCGTGACCTGGTGAAAAAGTGCCTGCGCAACTACTTCCCGGGGATCCGGATCGAAGACGCGGTCAACGGCAGGAAGGCTCAGGCCTTGCTGGCACGGGAAGCGTTCGACCTGGTCCTGTGCGACTGGGAAATGCCGGAAATGTCCGGCCTGGAATTGCTGACCTGGTGCCGCGAGCAGGACAACCTCAAGACCATGCCCTTTGTCATGGTGACCAGCCGTGGCGACAAAGAGAACGTCGTCCAGGCGATCCAGGCCGGGGTATCCGGCTACGTCAGCAAACCGTTCACCAACGAACAACTGCTGACCAAGGTCAAGCAGGCGCTGAACAAGGTCGGCAAGCTCGATACCTTGATGAACAGCGCGCCGACCAAAATGAACTCGGCGTTCGGCAACGATTCGTTGAGCGCGTTGACCGGCGGCAAGGCGGAAGTGGTCGCGGCGGCCCCCGCCCCGGTTGCTGCGCCATCCCGAGGTCTGCTCAACAGCCCGCCCGTCAAGGCTCCGGTTGCTGCCGCTGCAGCCTCCGGCGGTCGTGGGCAAGGTCAGCTGCGCCTGCCGAACGGCATTCAGCCATGCGTTATCAAGGCCTTGAGCCTCAAGGAAGCGCTGCTGGTCGTGAAACGCACCGATGCGCTGCCGCAAGTGCTCGACAGCGCCGTGCTTGACATGGAGCAGGGTGACAACGCTGAAGTCGCCCGCCTGAACGGTTACCTGCACGCTATCGTCGCTCATGAGCAGAAACCCGACAGCGAATGGCTGCAGTTGACGTTCCGCTTTGTCGATCAGGACGCGCAGAAACTGGATTACATCTCACGTTTGATAGCACGTGGTACGGCGCAGAAGCATTTCGTACCCGGCGCGTGATCTTCGTCGCCTGACAGTCTGTCTTCTCGAGCAACCCCGCTTGTATGTTTAGACTTGAAAGGGTGGGTGGGACTAAAGCTCGTCATCTGACTCCGACCAGTACAGACCGTGGGAGACTTCGTCCCACCCCTTCACCTAATGCGCCGATAAGGAATGCATCGGCTCGGACCGACGATAGAAACAAGCCAGCGCAACGGTGAACCCCGTCAAGTATCTAAACCCTAGCTCGGAGGGTGTGCCATGACAATCCTGGATTCGCAGGTGGTCGTCGGTGTGGATGTGGCGAAGGACGAGATCGTTATCTATCGATCCGACCTGGAAAAGACCCTAAATATCGCGAACAAGCGATCAACCTTGAAGCAATGGCTCAAGACGCTGCCAGCGCACAGCGCTATCGCGCTAGAAGCGACCAATATCTATCACCTTGATACAACGGAAATGGCCCATGAAATGGGCCATGACGTTTACGTCATCGATGGCAGTCGCCTCAACAAATACCGCGATGGAATAGGCATGAGGGCGAAAACAGATACGTTGGATGCCGAACTGCTGGCCCGTTACTTGAGCCGCGAATCCGACAGATTGAGGATCTGGAATCCGCCACCGAAGGCTTACACACAAATGAAAAGCCTGCTTCGCCGTCGGGCTCAGTTGGTCCGGGCCTGTGTTGCACTCAAGCAGAGCTGGAAAAACGAATCCTTGCTGAAAGAGCACTTCAACCAGCTTCTGGCCGCCATTGCCCAGTTCGAAAAGATGATTCAGAAAACGCTCAAGGAAATTGCTGAGGAAGGTGGGATTGATGATCAGGTGAAGCGTTGCCAGGCCATCGAGGGCGTAGGGCTCCTGACGGCCACCGCAGCGGCCACTGCTTTTATGCGTGGGGAATTTGCCAACAGCGACGAGTACGTCGCCTTCCTCGGCATGGATCCGCGTGTGAGGCAGTCAGGACAAAAGGATCAAAAGCGCCGACTCTCTAAACGAGGGGACTCGGAGTTCCGGCGCTTGTTTCACAATAGCGCTATGGCTGCCAGCCGTTCGCCGACCTGGAAGCCGTACTACGAACGCTATCTGGCCAGAGGTCTAAAAGGCACTCAGGCCTTGGTTATCCTGGCACGCAAGCTGGCCAGAGTGATGTTTGCCCTGACGAAAAACCAAACCGAATACAAGCCAAATTCTATGTTTGGGTGTTCCCCCCAAACATAGAATCTCCCACATTGGAACGTATTCCCCTGTGGGAGCGGGGTTGCTCGCGAAGGGGCCCTCAAATTTGCCGCACATCCGCTGAACTGCCCATTTTGAAACATCTGCCGACTACCCGGGTCCATTGCAGCTGCTAGGCTCATCCCCAGGCCTTACTCGACAGAATCCTGCCCATGCTTGCGCGCCTGCTGTTTTTCTGTGGTCTGTCCATGGCGTCCACTTTGGCCATGGCCATGACCATCTACAAATCCACCGATGCCAATGGCGTGGTCTCCTATAGCGACCGCCCCACGAAGGGCTCCCAGGTGTTCACGTTTCGTGATCGCATGGTCGAACACCTCGAGCGTCAGGTGTACCTCGTTATCACGAAGAAGAAGGGCGTGGACAGCGTTTACGTGCGCAATGACCTGTATGCGCCAGTAGAGATCGAGCTGAGTTTCGCCGGGCTGCAAAACGTCAGTGGTGCGCCGAGCCGGCCGATTCGCCGGGTCATGCCGGCGCGCAGCAGCATTCGTCTGGCGCTGCTCACGGCGACGAAAGCGGAGATGCCGCTGGCATACACCCCCAAATTCGAATACTCCCTGGGCGACCCCTCAGGGGCTGCCATGGCCTATCGATACCCGTTCCCCTGGCGTGGCGGACCGTTTCGGCTCAGTCAGGGCAACAATGGACAGTACAGCCACTTTGGTCCAAGAAATCGCTACGCCATGGACATTGCCATGCCCGTAGGCACGCCGATCGTCGCGGCGCGAGGCGGGGTGGTGGTGAAAACAGAGAATGCCCAGTCCGGGCGCGGCAACGATCCGTCGGGCAACTTCGTGCGGATATTGCACGATGACGGCACGATGGGCGTTTACCTGCACCTCAAGCAAGGGTCGGTAAGCGTTCGCGAAGGGCAGCGGGTGTCGGTGGGCAGTCCGCTGGCGCTGTCAGGCAATACCGGCAACAGCAGCGGGCCGCACCTGCATTTCGTGGTACAGCGCAATACCGGGTTGGGGCTGGTGTCGATTCCGTACCAGTTCAATCAACCGGTGGGGGCGCTGCCCAACTTTGCGTTGGGCAAGCAGTGAGGTGATGGCGATCCACTGTGGCGAGGGCGCTTGCTCCCGCTCGGCTGCGCAGCAGTCGTAAACCGGTGAATGCGGTGTGCCTGGAGGATCGCGGTTGCAGGATGTTGGGCCGCTTCGCAGCCCGGCGGGAGCAAGCGCCCTCGCCACAAAAATCCCTGCCGACAGTTAATCCAGCATCAACACCTTGGCCAAAATGATCTTCGGTCCTTTCATCTTCTTGATGATGATCCGCAGGCCTTCGACCTCCAACACTTCTTCCTCTTCCGGCACCCGTTTCAGGGTTTCGTAGACCAGCCCGGCGAGGGTTTCGGCTTCGACGTGATCCAGATCGATGCCCAGCAGGCGTTCGACCTTGAACAGAGGCGTATCACCGCGCACCAGCAGCTTGCCCGGCTGATACGCGAGGATCCCGCGCTCAGCCTTGCGGTGTTCGTCCTGAATGTCGCCGACCAGCACTTCCAGCACGTCTTCCATGGTCAGGTAGCCGATGATGTTGCCGTCGGCCTCTTCGACCAGGGCGAAGTGCGAACCGCCTTTGCGGAACTGCTCCAGCAACTGCGACAGCGGCATGTGCCGCGACACACGCTCCAGCGGCCGGGTCAGTTCGGCCAGGTTGAACGACTCGGGAATGTGGTCCAGGGCCGCCAGTTCCAGCAACAGGTCCTTGATGTGCAGCAGGCCGACGAACTCCTGGCGATCGCTGTCGTACACCGGATAACGGCTGAACTTGTGGCGACGGAACATCGCCAGGATTTCCTTGAGCGGTGCGTTGAACTCCAGCGTTACCAGGTCTTCGCGGGAGTTGGCCCAGTCGACCACTTCCAGTTCGCCCATTTCCACAGCGGAGGCGAGTACGCGCATGCCTTGGTCGCTCGGGTCCTGGCCACGGCTGGAGTGCAGGATCAGTTTCAGTTCTTCACGGCTGTAATGGTGCTCGTGATGGGGGCCGGGCTCACCCTGGCCGGCGATCCGCAGAATCGTGTTGGCGCTGGCATTGAGCAGGTAAATCGCCGGGTACATCGCCCAATAGAACAGGTACAGGGGCACGGCGGTCCACAGCGACAGCAATTCGGGTTTACGGATGGCCCAGGATTTCGGGGCCAGTTCGCCGACCACAATGTGCAGGTACGAGATCACAAAGAACGCGGCGAAGAACGACACGCCTTTGATCACCTCGGGCGACTGCACGCCGACGGCTTCAAGGATCGGTTCGAGGATGTGCGCGAACGCCGGTTCACCGACCCAGCCGAGGCCGAGGGAGGCGAGGGTGATACCCAGTTGGCACGCCGACAGGTAGGCATCGAGCTGACTGTGCACGGTGCGCAGGATGTGCCCGCGCCAGCCGTTTTTCTCAGCGATGGCCTCGACCCGGGTCGAGCGCAGTTTGACCATGGCAAATTCCGCCGCAACGAAAAAGCCGTTGAGCAAAACCAGGATCAGAGCAAAAAGAATCATGCCGAAATCGGCGAAGAGTGTCGCGAGGGTCAAGCCAGGGGAAGGGTCCATGATGGAGTTTTGCGGGTTCCGTGTATTCGAAAGGAAAGAAAAAAGTGCACCTGAAAGGCAGGCACAAGTCAGCCAATGTAGCGGCTGACTTGTCGATTGCCTAGTGGCGAGTGCCGGTCGGTATCAATCGGCCGTGCTGATAAGTCGTGTTTTGGTGACTTGGGCCGGCGCGAAATGGCAGGTAAACGTACTGCCGTGGCCCGGTACGCTGCTGATTTCCATCCGTGCGCGGTGGCGCAGCAACACGTGTTTGACGATCGCCAGCCCGAGCCCGGTGCCACCGGTGTTGGAATTGCGGCTGGAGTCGACACGGTAGAAACGTTCGGTCAGGCGCGGCAGGTGTTTGCTGTCGATGCCGATGCCGGAGTCCTGAACGCTCAGGTGCGCGCCTTGCTCGTCTCCCCACCAGCGAATGCGGATATTGCCTTCGGCCGGGGTGTACTTCACAGCATTGAACACCAGGTTGGAAAACGCGCTGCGCAGTTCGGCTTCGCTGCCCTTGAGCTGAATCGTCGGGTCGGCTTCGAGGGTGATGTGCTGATTTTTTTGCCCGGACAGTTGCTGGGCGTCGCCCTTGATCGATTGCAGCAAGCCGTCGATGGCCACGGGCTGGTTGTCCGACGGGTAATCGGTGGCTTCCAGTTTGGCCAGCAGCAGCAAATCGTTGAGCAGCGTCTGCATGCGCCCGCCCTGTTGCTGCATTTGCTGCAAGGCACGGCTCCAGCGCGGGTTCACGTCCTCGACATTGTCGAGCAGGGTTTCCAGGTAGCCGCAGATTACCGTCAACGGCGTGCGCAATTCGTGGGAGACGTTGGCGATGAAGTCCTTGCGCATCTGCTCCAGCTGATGGATGCGCGTCACGTCGCGCACCAGCATCAAGTGTTCGTTGTTGCCGTAGCGGGTGATATACAGCTGAATGCGCAGGCGATCATTGATCGGCGACGGTATTTCCAGCGGCTCGGCGTAGTTTTCCTGCTCGAAATACTCCTTGAAGCGCGGATGGCGCACCAGGTTGGTCACCGGTTGGCCGCTGTCCTGCGGCGTCTTGAGACCGAGCAGGGTTTCTGCGGCGCGGTTCCACCATTCGAGGTTGCCGTCGGTGTCGAGCATGATCACCGCGTCTTTCAGCGCGGCGGTGGATTCCTGAACCCGGTCGATCACCGCTTGCAGGCGCCCGCGTACCCGTTGGTCGCGGCGTTGCAGGTGGTAGATGCTGTCGAACACTTCGCCCCACAGGCCATAGCCATCCGGCGGTGCTTCGTCGGGTTTGTGCAGGCGCAGCCACTCGTGCAGACGCAGCAATTGCTTGAGGGTCCAGGCCAGGTAAAGGCCCAGGCCCGCGGCGAGACTCCAGCCGTAGTAGCCGGTGATCAGGCCGACCACCAGGCAGGCGGTGACCAGTAGCAGCATGTGGCGAATCAGGGTGCCATGCCAGTTTTGGTTCACTTGAACGCGCGTCCTTGTCAGCTTGTCGGGCGGGAAAGGTCCGGATCAGGCTTTGGTAGAAAAGCGGTAACCGGTGCCGCGCACGGTTTGTACCAGATTTTCGTAGGCATCGCCGAGGGCTTTGCGCAGGCGACGGATGTGTACGTCGACGGTGCGTTCCTCGACATACACGTTGCCGCCCCAGACCTGATCCAGCAACTGGCCACGGGTGTAGGCGCGTTCCTGGTGGGTCATGAAAAATTGCAGCAAGCGGTATTCGGTCGGGCCCATCTCGGCCGGTTTGCCGTCGATGGTCACGCGATGACTGATCGGGTCCAGCAGCAGGCCGCCGACTTCGATCGGTGCCTCGCCATCGGTAGGCCCGGCACGGCGCAGCACAGCCTTCAGGCGTGCGACCAGCTCACGTGGGGAAAAGGGTTTGGTGATGTAGTCGTCGGCGCCGACTTCCAGGCCCTGGATCTTGTTGTCCTCTTCGCCCTTGGCGGTGAGCATGATGATCGGGATGTCCCCGGTCAGCTCATCGCGCTTCAAACGGCGGGCCAATTCGATGCCGGAGGTGCCGGGCAGCATCCAGTCGAGCAGGATCAGGTCCGGTTTGCGGTCGACGATGATGGCGTGGGCCTGCTGCGAGTTCTCGGCCTCCAGGCAGTCATAGCCGGCCATTTCCAACGCAACGGCGATCATTTCGCGAATGGGCGCTTCGTCGTCGACGATCAGAATGCTCCTGCCAACCATGCCATTAATCCTCTTGTCATTTAACTGTCTTGCGCCGCATTAGATAACGGAATTATTGCAGTCGTGTGACAGTATTTTAGTCGCCCGGCGATTGTCATGATCCTGAACTAAGCTCTAAGTCCGAATCCTGACAACCACAAAAGGAAGGTTTCCATGAAGCAATACTCGCATTCCTTCAAGGCTCTTATGCTGACCGCAGCCCTGGCGTTGCCATCAATGGCCTTCGCGGCTGAACCTGTGATGATGAAAGACGGTGTGATGGCGGACCACAAGGGCATGACCCTGTACACCTTCGATAAGGATACAGGCGGCAAGTCTGTGTGCACCGGCCAGTGCGCGGAAAACTGGCCGCCGTTCAAGGCGGAAGCGGGTGCCAAGGCCGAAGGGGACTGGACGATCGTCAAGCGTGACGATGGCACGATGCAGTGGGCCTACAAGGGCAAACCGCTGTACTACTTCATGAAAGACACGAAACCGGGGCAAAAGGAAGGTGACAAGATGAAGGACGTTTGGCACGTCATCACCAATTCCGGACCGAAGATGTAGCACCTGTTGACGATTTCTGTGGCGAGGGAGCTTGCTCCCGCTGGGCCGCGAAGCGGACCCAAAATCTGCGAGTGCTGCGCACTCGAGCGGGAGCAAGCTCCCTCGCCACAGGGCTTTGTGCTTTATCAGCGGGTCGAGTAATCCAGCACAATCCCGGCAAAAATCGCCAACCCGGCCCAGTGGTTGTGCAAAAACGCCTGGAAGCAACGCATCCGGTCCTTGCCGCGGGTGTACCAGAATTCCCACGCAAAACAGCCCGCCGCCGTCAGCAGCCCCAAGTGGAACCAGCCGCCGAGCTCGAATTTCGAACCGGCCAGCAACAAGCAACCCAACGCCAACCCTTGCAGCGCCAGGATGATTACCCGATCCGCGTCGCCAAACAGAATCGCCGTGGATTTCACCCCGATCTTCAAGTCGTCGTCGCGATCCGTCATGGCGTAATACGTGTCGTAGCCCACCGTCCACAGCAGATTAGCGATCCACAGCAACCACGCGGCGGCCGGCAGTTCACCGGTTTCGGCCGTGAACGCCATCGGCATCCCCCAGGAAAACGCCGCGCCCAGCACCACTTGCGGGTAATAGGTGTAGCGCTTCATGAACGGATAAGTGAAGGCCAGCGCCAGGCCACCGAACGACAACCAGACCGTCGCCGCGTTGGTGCACAACACCAGCAGGAAACTCACGCCCATCAGCAATGCAAAGAACACCAGCGCTTCTTTGGAGCTGATCTTGCCGCTCGGCAGCGGGCGCTGTTCGGTACGCTTCACATGGCCATCGACCTTTCGATCCGCCCAATCGTTGATCACGCAGCCGCCGGCGCGGGTCAGCACCACGCCAAGGACGAAAATGACGATATTGGCCAGCGACGGCGAACCTTTGCCGGCAATCCACAGCGCCCACAGCGTCGGCCACAGCAGCAGGTAAATGCCGATCGGCTTGTCCATGCGCGTCAACTGAATGAAATCCCAGGCCCGAGGGTTCAAGCGGTTCAGGGACTTGAGCAGGCTCTGGTACATCAGCAGGTCTCCGGATGGGCGCGGGCGGCGAGCCACAAGGTCGGCAGGAAAATCTCCGCCACCAGCACGCTCAAGGCGCCACGGTCGAAGCGTGAACGCCGGCCCCACAGTTCGGGTGCCCGGCACTCGATCGGCAGCCATTCCTGAGGATAGTGACAAACCTCGATGGCGCGACGCTGAAATGCCTGATCACAGAACAGCAATTCGCCCAGCGAGCGGCTGCCCAGTTCGTCCATGTGCAAACCGTCGCCCTGCAACGCGCTACGTGCCGCCACACTGCGGGCAAACACCCAGGCTTCGCCGTGCCCGCGCAAATACACCTCGCGCACCCAGCCTTCGCTGCCTTCGGCCAGATCCAGCGCGGCACATTCGTCGGCGCGCAGCGGTTGCCAGCCTTCGAACAATGGCGTGACGCTGAAACCGTCATTCGACAGGCGGATCAGCCGTCGGGTCAGCGAGCCTTCGTCGAACAGCCAGTCGAGGGTAGAAGCGTCGGGCAGGGGCGCGAGTTGGCTTTGGGGAAGCCAGAACGGAGGTTTTGAGTGCGGCACAGTGAGTCATTATTGGCAGCAAATGAGGCGGCGAGCTTACCATGTCACTCGGCGATTTTGATTGAACCGGCGCGCCATTGCGCCGAACAGGCTTGCATCTGCCGGGCCCGATCAGTACAAAACGCCCTGAGCCGGACGGCAACGCTGCAATCATCGACCGTTCGCGCCGGCAATAAGCCTGAATCCTGAGGAAGTACCTGAATGAAAAAGTGGCAATGTGTGGTCTGCGGCCTGATCTATAACGAAGCCGACGGCTGGCCGGATGACGGCATTGCGCCGGGCACCCTGTGGCAAGACGTGCCGGAAGACTGGCTGTGCCCGGACTGCGGCGTTGGCAAGATGGATTTCGAAATGATCGAAATCAACTAAGGCATTTGAGAGGAGTAAGGAATGAACGCACCTGTCGTGATCGTCGGCACCGGGCTGGCTGGCTACAACCTGGCCCGGGAGTTTCGCAAACTCGATAGCGAAACCCCGCTGCTGCTGATTACCGCCGATGACGGACGCTCCTACTCCAAGCCGATGCTCTCTACGGGCTTCGGCAAAAACAAAGACGCCGATGGCCTGAGCATGGCCGAACCGGGCGCCATGGCCGAACAGTTGAAGGCCGAAGTGCGCACCCACACGCGCATCAGCGGCATCGACCCGGGGCACAAGCGCCTGTGGATCGGTGAAGAGTCGGTGATCTACCGCGACCTGATCCTGGCCTGGGGCGCCGAAACCGTGCGCGTGCCCATCGAAGGCGATGCGGCGGACGCCGTGTTCCCGATCAACGACCTCGAAGACTACGCACGCTTTCGTGCGGCAGCGGCCGGCAAGCGTCGGGTGTTGTTGCTCGGTGCCGGTCTGATCGGCTGTGAATTCGCCAACGACCTGATCCTCGGCGGTTACGAGGTGCAACTGGTTGCACCGTGCGAACAGGTCATGCCGACGCTGCTGCACCCGGCGGCAGCCGCTGCGGTCCAGGCCGGGCTGGAGAGTCTGGGCGCACGTTTCCACCTCGGGCCGGTGCTCAACCGTTTGCAGCGTGTTGAAGAGGGATTGGAAGCGCATCTGTCAGACGGTCAGGTCATCCCTTGCGACGTGGTGGTGTCCGCCATCGGCCTGCGTCCGCGCATCGACCTGGCGGCCGCGGCCGGTGTGCAGGTCAATCGTGGCGTGATGGTCGACCGTCACCTGAAAACCTCTCACGCCAATATCTACGCCTTGGGCGACTGCGCCGAAGTCGATGGGCTGAACCTGCTGTACGTCATGCCCCTCATGAGCTGTGCGAGAGCGCTGGCCCAGACCCTCGCCGGAAACCCGACAGCGGTGAGCTATGGCGCGATGCCAATCACCGTCAAAACGCCGGTCTGTCCGTTGGTGGTTTCACCGCCGCCACGAGGTCTGGAGGGTGTGTGGACCGTCGAAGGGCAGGGCGCCGACCTCAAGGTTTTATGCCGCGATGCAGCCGGGAAACTGCTTGGTTATGCCCTGACAGGCACGGCGGTGATGGAAAAACTCGCACTGAACAAAGAACTTCCACCGCTGCTGGCGTAAATACCGGTCGTTCTGTCGGAATCACCCCGCTTTTGCCCCTACAAACGTCGCGCCGAGACTGGCGCGGCTCTTCCGTGCGTGCCATTCTCACTCCCGTCTGCCGCAGAGTAGAGCACCTGCGGCGCTTTGGGCGCTGTTCCAACGAGAACAGCACGGACATAACAACAAAAAACCGTCAAAGGGGCTTCACTAATGCGTAAACCAGAACTCGCCGCAGCAATTGCTGAAAAAGCAGATCTCACCAAAGAGCAGGCCAACCGCGTACTTAACGCCGTTCTCGAAGAAATCACCGGCGCTCTGCACCGCAAGGACAGCGTGACGCTGGTAGGCTTCGGCACCTTCCTGCAACGCCACCGCGGAGCCCGCACCGGCAAAAACCCGCAAACCGGTGAGCCCGTGAAAATCAAGGCCAGCAACACCGTTGCATTCAAGCCAGGCAAATCGTTGAAAGACAGCGTCAATCCGTAACACCGACCGACTTCCCGCGTAGCGCGGGAGCGGAATAAGAAATGGGCACGCCAACTGGGTTGGGTGCCCATTTTTTTGTGGGTGCGAAGGTCATGCCGGTCACCTACGGATTAGACAACACAAGACCCTCGTAGGAGCCGGCTTGCTGGCGATAGCGGCTTACCAATCAACATTGAAGTCGCCTGACACACCGCTATCGCCAGCAAGCCGGCTCCTACAGGTCAATCGACGCGGAGTTGTTGCTTGGCAAAAATCGCCGCCATCTCCGGTTCATCCAGATGATCCAGTGCGCGCTCCACCAACAAATGCACGCCGTCGGCCATGCGGCTAAGCGCCAGCGCTACGGAGCGGCGTGAGCCGTCCACATCGTCGGCGAGGTCGGCGGCGATGGCGCTGATGGAAAGCAGGTCTTCCGAGGCGTTGGCGAGGAGGGCTTCAGTGTTGATGCCGGGGCAGACGCTGAAGAGCTGGCCGTTGCGCTTTGGTGGTTTTGGTTCGGTTGGCGGGAAGTGATGGTCGAGGGCGCGCTCGGCGGCTTCGTTGAGTTTATTGGAGTCGGGGCTTTCGTAGGGGGAGATCGGGTCGGTGTCTGGCGGGTTTGGGGTTGGTTTGAACATGGGAGCTTCCTTTAGTTGGGCCGCGACCATCTCGCGACTAAACGAAAGGGAGGCGGCTGTACGCAAGTTAGTCGACCGGTAAGCATCCAAACCCGGCGCGCCAGAAGGCGCCATGCGCACAGCCACCATCAAGTTCAATCGAAACCTGACTGGATGACAATTGTGCAACCGTGGATGACTAACCGGGCGACTAAACCCGATCACTGATGGGCAGTGACAGGAACCAAGTTACCGACCGCCCCCAAGGCGCACAAGCCGGCGGATTCTGGCGTAGCCGTAGGCAACGACGCAAGGTGCTGTAGCTCTCAGGAAGTAACTTACAAGGCTTTTAAACAAGATCGGTCAGACGTGTTTAAGTGGCAGCGACACTGCCACTTTTTTTGATTCTGGCAAGCGCTACACAATCGAATCAATATCCAAATGGAACGGTTTGCCCACCGCATGCCCGCCCGTAATTGCCGCAATAGCCGCGTCATTGTCTTCGGGGGGTGACGGAATCATCGCCAGTGGATCGTGGGCAGTATTTTTCGGATGGGCTCTCCAACGTAGCAGGCTTTCTTGCACCCTCTCGGGCTGGTCGGCATGGCTGCCATAAACATCGGCCACGGTGACTGTGTGCTTGTGCGGCGCCTCCAGGCGAGCTTGGGTCATCCGGAGATTTTCGACTTCTTTTTCAAGATCCCTGATGTCTTGGGCATCTCGCTGAGGATTGGCATAAGTGCGTGACTGCTTTTCGAGTTTCATGCGTAAAGCGTTCAGTTGCCTTCTGACGTTTTCAAGGTTGGCGCTGACCCGCTCGTATTCCGTAAACGTCACACGCGGACGTCTTTGTTCCTGCGCTTCCTGCCAGCGGCGCAGGGTGGCCCAGCAGCCGGGAATGTAGCTGCCAACCATCGAGTGATGGCCGCCGTCTATTATCTGCCGCAGGAATGAACCACGCTTGGGCAAGCCATAGGTCTGCCGCAGTGCCTCGGCGTAGCCATGGTCGTTGATCGTACTGCAACTGGGTTCCCAGAGAATCGAGGATTGGCGTCCGTCGTCGAAGTCCACCGGCATGAAGTGACGTAATTTGCCGTGATGCCCATAGGGGTCACCCGTGAAGTTCGTGATCCCGCCGATGAAGAAAGCCAAACCACCAACCGGGTGGAGGGCGAGTACCGCTCCATGGGTGGCATAGGCCGGAACCCGGTTGGATGGCGTGTTCATCCAGGTGGAAGGAACGCTGGGTACGGGGTCGTTGTGGAAGACGACGCGGTGGTGGTGCAGCGGTTGTGCCGCTTCGATAAAGGTTGAGTCGGCGGCGCGGGGGGCGCCGTAGGTGTAAAGCACGATTTCCGGTTGATACCGTTTATTGCGTCGCAGCATCTCAGCAAGTAACAGCGCTACCGCACCGCCAAGGCTGTGCCCGCAAATCACCAACTTTTGCCCGTTGTAGAATTTTTCCAAGTACTTCACAGCAAACGTGTAGGCCACTTTGGCAGCCCGATAAAAACCGTTGTGCACTTTGCCATCCCCTTCCTCGAAGGGAACTTGGTGGGCATCCGCATCAAGCCAGGCGTCGGGCCATTTCTCACTGGTTCCCCTGACACTGATCAATATCAACTCGTCGTGATGGCTGATAAAGGCCTGAGTGTCCGAGCTTTCCTCTAGTTCGCGATCATCAAGGCAGTGCAGCTTCGTCGGGTGTTCCTGCTCCGCACCCAACTCGGGGTCGTTAACCTCTGGATACAACTGCGGGTCGAACGGCACCACTTCCAGACGTTTGGAGTAAGGCACCTCTTCATACAGGGGGTAGAACTTCGCAGTCTGTGAGTCATCGACTTGCCATAGCTCTTCAAATTGCGGCAAGGCATGACCGAACCAGTTGCCGCTGCTGGGCCGTAGTGGAAATGACACGCTGTCGGAGGTTACGGGCTGGGTGTTTGGTTCTTGACCAAAATCGGTGTAGCTCAATGTCGACATCAGTGCCAGTTGATAAAGGTTGAGTGCGCAAAACTCGTTGCTGGTCGACAACATCGGCCGCAGCGCCCTCATCGGGCGTACTTCCAGCACATGGTGTTTGTTTGGCAGTAAGGCGATGCCTTTTGGCTTGGGCGTCGGCGGGGCGAACCCCAGTTCGGACATGCCCATGTCTGCCGGGGTCATGACAGCGCCCATTCCTCCATCCGTGGCACCTTTATTCTGAAGCGTGAATGATCTGGTTTTTGCGGGCTGGCGGAACAGCGTGTGTAACACCGTGTTGGGTGGGGCGCTGCGCGAGGCCAAGGGCGGCAAATGCGCAACGTGCTTGACCAGTTCGCTCACTTCAACCTGGTAATAGGCTTCGGGATCGGCGAGGTCTTTTGCTGGATTTGCGAGAGTGCGTACGCCTGATATATCGAAAAAGCGGGCTTTTTCGGCGCGTACTTGTAGTTCAGTGATGGGGAGAGGGTAGTTCGGTCTATCTCTTAGATCCTTGTAAAGTTCTTCTGATCCTTGGAAGGGCTGATCGACTTTGAGCATTACTGGGCCGCAGTAGTGGTTATCCACTTTTCCGGCGCCTGTAGCATCCAATTTGCCGGTGTAGACAGCGTCTTCGTAATCGATGACTTCATAAATCAAGCCTGCATAGGCTTTGCCGTCGCCGAATTCGTCTACTAACTGAAAGCTCGTCGAGTGACCGCGTAATGGGCAGGCGTGGATATTTCCCCCCATAAAAGGCACATCACTTACTGCTAAAGTTTGAATGCTCATTTGGTTTCGTCCTTGTCTTCCGTGCAGCCCGGGTAAATGGTGCAGATCCGTTCATCCACCATTCTGAAACTGCTGAAATCTTTGTAATTTCCATTGCAATAGCCACGCTGGTCTTCATTGCCTTTTCCCATACAGCGCTTCCAGCCTCCCGGGACTTTGACCCAAGTGTCACCCCAGCCTGGCAGTTCTTCACCCGCTAGCTTGATTTTCAGCTTTACAGTTTTCCCCGGTAACTGAGTCAGTGTGTAGGCCGTGAAAGGACGACCTCGGGCGATATTTCCCTGCTCATCCATTTTTTTGCAGGTGAGCAGTTTTATCAGGTAGCGCTTGGGGCCGACTGTGCGAAATGCCCACTGGCATTCACCAAAGAACTCACCTACGCCGTCGCTGTCGAAGGTGCCCATTTGTCGCTCTAACAACTCTGGACGCACGGCAATTGCGGCATAGTCAGTGCTTCTATCACTTCGTTCCGGGCCAAAGATGCCCGTCACTTCGACCTCCACACGGTTCAACGCCAGCGGACAGCCGCTCACGGTTCTGTAAAGCGGGATCTCGGAAGTCGCTTCGTATTCCATGTAGACCTTGTTGAAACCGAGCTGAGTACCTTTCCCACCCGGCACGGTGCACGTCTGCCCTTGGGCGGGCACGTAGTTGGCCGTCAGTTCGTACTTGAAGTCAGGCGGGAAATCGGGAACGAAGGTAAATGTCTCCCGCTTTCCAACAGCAGCACAACCCAAAGTAAGGGAAAGAGCAGCGGAGAGGGTTAAGCTTTGAATAACCCGTTTCACGTGCAAAGCAGCACCACAGCACCCCAGCGCTTTTTGATGTTTCATAGGCTTTCATCCTTGTTTTCCGTGCAGCCAAAGTAAACGGGGGAAGTGTTGCGATCAGCCGGTATGTAGAAGGTCACTTCCCTTCTGCGCTTACCTTTGGTTATCCGGAGAATTTTCCACACAAAGCGTTCCCTTTGTAGCTATGAACTAAAGGTCCTAGAAACATAAGAGGGCCGCACGCATAAAAATCAGAGTTGAATTTTTGGTCCTTGTACACCTTGCATACAGGCAGCATTAATGGGATTGGTAAAATTAGAGCCCATAGCGTAATCCCACACCACTCATGGGTTGTTTTGTCTCCGCTGCGTGTATAAGGATCAGGTATTTTTAGGGCGTAACCAATGCAACCAGTCAAAGAGGTCGTAATCAAAATTACGATCATTCTGTTTGCTACTAATTTAATTTTTTTCATATTGTCGTTTTGAACGTTCGCATTGATTGGGTGATTTTGTACGTTTTTAAGGTACTGACGACGCGCTTTATAAGTGTGCATCTCCCTCCCAATACAACACTTGCTGATACACCCGCTCAAAATGCGCCGCTGAGTCCTCCTCCGGCTTCGGTTGCCATGTCTTGGGTGGCAAGTACCCCGGCGCTTTCAAGCATTGAGTCAACAAAAAATGCATCTGCTCAGGTTGCTGCCAGCCCCACAAACGGGCCAATTGAATCAAGCCCCACAACCAGTCATCCACATCGCGCTCTGTGGCAAGGGCAACCAAGGCTTCGGTGTGTTCACGGACCAAGTAGCGGCGCGTGTTATCGAACTGCACATTCGCGTAGACAATCTCCGGCGTCGGAGTTTTCAACCAGGCAGGATCGACTGGCAGCGGATGTTCGCCGGGGTCAGGGTTGTCCGTGACCGTCCATTGCTCGGCGTGCCAGTAACAGACGCTGGCGATCGGCCCCAGATAATCGGCGTATTGCTCAGATTGCAGATAGCTGAGGGCGCGCGCCAATACGCGATTATCGTGGAAGCGATACAGCGCCAGATTCGGGCGCTCACCGACCACCAGCCGGTCGCGCCAGTGGGTGACCAAGGCATCAAGGTCCGTGAGGGTGGCACTGGCCAGCCAGCCCCAATGACGCTCGGGCGTGGCGAGCAGCGCCTGGATGACCGGATGGTTGACGGTTCCGATCCGAAAAAGAACTGGGCCTGCTTGTGCCATTGAATTCGCCGCCGTGCCCACATACAGATTGCGGTACTGATCGGCGCCCAGTTCCTTGGTTAATGCGTTGCGCTCGTCGAGCTGGCCATCCGAGTCGAGTATCAGATAAAGCTCCCGCGCGGACCGGGACTGATCGAACAGCCATTGTTCAAGGGTATTCATGCGACTTCTCCAATGCTGCATTGGCCCGCAAGACAGGCCTCGCAAAGCGGGCAGTAGTCCGCCGCCTGCTGTCGGGCGCTGGCGACGATGGACATTGGGTTGGCGATAGCGGCATTGGCAGTGCGAGCCGGAGCTTGTAGCGCCTGTAACGGCTGAATACCCGCCAGTGGCGCACCACCCTCGACGATGGGCACGCTGCTGAAGATCCCGCCCGCATTGATGACGATGTGGTGACCACCCGCCGTGAGCGTCAGGCTCATGCCCGCATCGATCACCACGTTGCTGGCGGTGACGTGCGCCTGTTGACCGGCCTGAATCACCAGCGAACCAGTGGACGTCGTGCTGCTGTTGCCACTGATAGTGATCAACTCGTCACCGCCAATCACCGTGCTGCGCATGCCTTGGGTGGTGTGCAATTCCTTGCCCTTGATCAGGCTGGTGCTGTGGTTGTCCACCTGCTCGAAGCGGTCGTTGTTGATTAGGCTATGGCTGTCGTTGAGGATCAGTTGCTCGATGTCGCGTTGTGCGCGCAGGTAGATTTTTTCCCGACCTGCGCGGTCCTCAATCGACAATTCGTTGTAGCCGCCATTGCGCGGTGAGCTTTGGCTGCGTAGCACCGTTCTGGTTTTGTTCTCGGGCAGTTGATGAGCGACGGACGTGACCTTGTTGACCACGCACCCGGTGATCAACGGTTGATCCGGGTCACCCTCTTGAAACGTCACGACGACTTCCATCCCGACGCGCGGGATCGTCACTGCACCAAATCCCTCGCCGGCCCAACTGGAGGCAACCCGTAGCCAGCAACTGCTTTTTTCGCTGTTGAGTTCTGCTCGATCCCAAGGCATTTCGACGCGAACCCGGCCGTATTCGTCGCAAAAAATTTCCTCTCCGGGCGGACCTGTGACACGAGCGGTCTGGCAGACCAACACAGGTTTTCGGGGGGGCAGAGGAGGGCGGTAGAGCACGTCTGACGGAATAGCGCTGAAACTGTTGCGGTAGCCTTGAGTGAAACCGTTGGCGGGTTTGTCGTCGCTGACGAACGCTTCTTCCAGAGATTGCGGTTCTTTCCCTTCGTGATGAAGGCTCACCAGCAACCACATGCCGTTGCAGGTTGTGCGGGGGTGTTCGGTCAGGTCGAACAAGTAACCGCTACGCAGCGTCGGCTGATTGCTTGCTCCCTCGACCAACTGATAGTCGCTACGGTGTCGCTCCAGTGCCTGGCGGACGAGCTGTTTGCCATGTTTCTCAGACTTCATCAGCAGCGGATAGCGGTAGTCTTCAAGCTCGGGGGTGAATTCCGCGGTGAAGCTACTTTCCAGCAACAGACCAGGGCGTTTCTGGTCATAGTCGCGGAGTGTGACCGTGCTGGTGCGAGTGCTGAAACCCATGGCGAACCGGTGGACGACCGGATGCTCGGCCACCATGCCGGTGTCTTGCCGATAGGGGGTTGCGCCGAGGGTCGGTAAAAAGACCTGGTCGTCGGTGAACACCAGCAAATGACTCTCAGGCGAATGCTGGTGATGCCATGCAATACCGTCTTCGGCGCACAGGCGCTGGACGAACTCGAAGTCAGTTTGTCCATACTGAGTGCAGAACTCGCGTTCGACGCTGGTGCTGACATGGAAGGTAAACACATCCGTCTGGATGCCATGCCTCTTGAGAACCTGAGTGATGATTTGGGGCACTGTCAGGTTCTGGAAAATTCGATGATCGTGACTGAATTGCAAGTAGTGCAGCGCTGGCACCAGGGTCAGGTGATAACGGGTCAGGCGCTTCCCCGATTCACCGACAACCACGTTTTCGATGCGGCCGTGAATGCCTTCGCCGTTATGCCCGAATTGGAGAAATGCGGGTTGGCTTAGCAAACTTTCCAGATCGAAATCCGGATGCTCGCTGACCAGGTCAACCTGGATCGAGTACAAGGCGCTGATGGTTTCAGTGCCTGCGAAGGCCAGCACTTTAAAATCGTTGTGAACCGTCGCAATGACGAGGGTGAAGTGGGCAGCAGTGGCCGATGCAAGCATGCGCTTGTCCTTTTGCTTCCGAGTAGCTCGTCCTTGAGCTAAGAGATAAAAAGCTGCGACGCCCGAGCCGTGCCCGGCCTGGAGTTACGCAAGAACCGGAAACGCTATCAGCGCGCGGATGGGAGTGATGTAGGAAGAGTCCCGAAGCACTGTCTGAAAGCTCCCGCATTACCAAATGTTGATTCTACGAGCGCAGCGGGAGCGCACTGGGTGTCGCTCCACTCCTACTGTCCCAGATGTCACTAGTGCTTCTTACGTATCAGGTGCGGCGGAACGGAAAAACGACGCTTCGAATCAGCGGAATAGCGAGAGCCGGTTACAGCCTCCATGTGTCCGCCTTCACGCACAAAGTCACCTACCTCTTTTACCCGGCGACTTCGCAGCCAGGTAATCCACTGGATTAGATCGTCGTGGCCCTGCTGTTCCAGCATCTGCAAGAAGCGCACTTGCCAGCGCTTGCACGCAGGTACGCAAAGCCCCGTACGCCGTTGCAGGTCCACCACGGTTTCACCATTGATCACCCCTTGAGCAAAGCCCATCCAGTGTTCGGGATAACCCAATCGAGCCAGCACCGTGTCGCGCAGCAAGCTCAACGTGCTCGAGCAGACAGAGCAGTAGAAGTTGGGGCGCAGCTCATCGACGCGCTGCGTATCACGCGAGCCACACCTCGGACAATCTGCCTGTTGAGTGGTCAGTAAATGCTCTAAGCCGTTCAGAAATGCCTGGGCCTGTGCCGCAATATGCGGCGGGGGTTCCAGGTTGGTTCTATCGTGTCGCGCAGACCACCAGTGATACAGCGCTGGAAATTCTTTAGCCATTGCCGTGCGCAAGGGTTTAATCCAGCGACTTGTGGTACTGGGTGCAACGCCCAGCGCTTTGGCGGCGTTATGGATGGACCAGCCCGCCAATAGGTATTGGCCGTAAGCGGGCCAAAGGTGCATTAGCCCAAAACCTGAAAACGGACTTTTCGTCAGACAGTTAAAGCCTTTGTTGCAAGCGGCACAGCGGTAAGAGGGAATACGTGGTTTTGAATTGGCTTCCACACTGAAGCGTGGATGACCGCACTTTGGGCATTCGACCGGCGATTTGCTGGGTAGCTCGCGCAGATAACGGATGAAGGCCTCCGCCTCGCTGTGTAGCTCGATGGGCAGGCATCGGAGGTAGTCGGGGGGGATGTGGTGATCATCCATGGATGTCTCATCACAAGGGCGGAGTGGGGCAGTATTGGCCGGTGTCGACATGCGCTTATCCTTTTGCTTTTTTGCTCGTCCTTAAGCAGAGAGAGAAAGAAATCGCGACGGCCGAGCCGTGCGTGACCGAATTAAGTCGTCAAAATGCCGGGCACGCTAACAAGGCCTCCAAAGTATTGATGTAGGAGGGATCCTGAAGCGAAGTATGAAATTTCCGTGATACTGAAAGTTCCATTCTGGAACTTCGTGTTAATTATAAAATGCCATCATTATGATGGCACTTTTCTAGTCGACTGTTGTCACTCATCGATTTATTCATTGCGATCAGTAACATTTCAGAAGGCTCCTACATTCTTCCTTTTATATTTTTGGCATGCTTCACGTCCGCCTCAGGGAGTGCAAAGGCAATGAATACGGGATTTATTCAGGATGAGAGGCTGGATGGCTCTATCTCAACGGTTTCCGGCCTGCTGGCCGAACAATAAACAGTTGAGCCGATCTCAGGGATTCCCTTGCTATATATAGGGAAATCTCCTAGGAGTGATAAACACACTTTGTCTTATTGTTTACTCGGGTGCTTGCTAGTGGCCATCATCGTGAGTACGATGCGCCCACTTTGTAAGAGCACGATCTCAATTGGATGAGACTCTTCGCAGCTCTTCGTTACCGTCCCTCGCCGTTGGAATTCCAATGGGCGTATGACCGTAATCCAAACTAAAGGCCATGGATGTCCTACTCAAGCAAACTTTCTGCTCATTACCTTGAACTCGCAAAAGTCTCTGTTTCCAAAGAGAATTTCGCGGGCGAGGATGTTCGCTTCTCGAGCGAATATGAAGCACTGGAAAGTGAGCTGGCCAAAGCCTCGTCCATGCACGAAAGCGGTCAGATCGACTGGCTGAAAATCCGTGAAAACAGCGAAAACCTGCTGCGTACCCAATCCAAGGATTTGCGCGTCGGCGCCTGGCTGACCTGGGCGCTGTACCAGCGCGAATCCTTTCAAGGCCTGCTCGCCGGCCTCGGTTTGCTGCACTACCTGTGCGAAAGCCACTGGGCCGACGTCCACCCGAACAAGGCCCGCACGCGCACCGCTGCGATCAGTTGGCTGGTGCCGCGTCTTGAGCAGGTGCTGACTGAAAATATCGCGATCAAAGAGCAGTTGCCGATGTTCCGGCGGCTGGTCGAACACCTTGAGGGCCTCGACGCCGCGTGCACCGAGCATCTGGGCGATGACGCGCCGTTGCTGCTGCCGATCTCCCGCCGCCTGAAAAACATGGTGCAACGCGCCGCCGACAACCAGCCGGAGCCCGGCGTGGTCGGTGCTGCGGTGGCTCAGGTCAAACAAGTCGCGACACAACTGTTAACGCCCGGCGCGCCGATCGACAACGAAAAAGAAGCCCACAAGGCCCTGCGCGCCCAGCAGGAAAGCGCCCGTCCGTTGTGTGCCTGGTGGCTCAAGCAAAAAGCCACCGACCTGCGCGCCCTGCGCCTCAATCGCACGTTGCTGTGGTTGCCCATCGACGCCGTCCCTGAACGCAACGCTGAACAGATCACCGTGCTGCGCGGCTTGCCGGCCGACAAGCTCAAGGCCTATCAGGACCGTTACGATCAGGGCAAATACGCCGACCTGCTGGTGGAACTGGAGGCGAGCCTGGCGAAGGCACCGTTCTGGTTCGATGGCCAGCGAATGGTCTGGGAATGTCTCCAGGCATTGAACGCCGACATGGCAATGCGCGAAGTGGAAATCCACTTCGCGCTTTTGGTTCAGCGCCTGCCTGGCATCGTCGAGTTGCGTTTCCATGACGGTGCTCCGTTCGCCGATCCGGCCACCCGTGCCTGGGTCAGCGCCAATGTCATGCCGCACCTGCAAAGCGCCAGTGCGCCGCGCAAGGTCGAAGTCGCCGACACCCAGCCGGCCTGGGAACTGGCCCTGGAAGAAGTCCTGCCGATTCTGCGCAAGGACGGCCTCAAGGCTGCCGTGCAAATCCTCAAGCAGGGCCTGCAAAGTGCCCACGGCGGGCGCGTCCGATTCTTCTGGCAGTTCGCCCTCGCGCGGCTGTGTTTCATGGCCAAGAAATACGAACTGGCCAAGACCCAACTCGAAACCCTCGACCAAACATTACAGGACTCAGGCCTGCACGCCTGGGAGCCCGATCTTGCGCTGGAAGTGCTGCATTTACTGCATAGCTGCTGCGAGTTGTTGCCGCAGAACCATGCCGTACGTGAACGCAAGGAAGAGATTTATCGCAGGCTGTGCCACCTCGATCTCGAAGTGGTACTCGAATAGGCCCCAGGGCCACAACCGCAAGGAGAAAAGCCATGGCCAAAGAAGGCTCGGTAGCCCCCAAGGAACGCATCAACGTCACCTTCAAACCTGCCACCGGTGGTGCCCAGGAAGAGATTGAACTGCCGTTGAAACTACTGGCAATCGGTGACTACACCCACCGCAAGGACGAACGCAAGGTCGAAGATCGCAAGCCGATCAGCATCGACAAAATGACTTTCGACGAAGTGCTGGCCAAGCAAGAGCTGAGCCTGACGCTGAGCGTGCCAAATCGTCTTCAGGAAGAAGGCGACACTGAAGAACTGGCCGTGAAACTGCGCGTCAACTCGATGAAGGACTTCAACCCGGCCTCGCTGGTCGAGCAAGTGCCCGAGCTGAAAAAACTGATGGAACTGCGCGACGCACTGGTGGCCCTCAAAGGCCCGTTGGGTAACGCGCCTGCGTTCCGCAAAGCCATCGAAGGCGTACTCGCCGACGACGAATCCCGCGGTCGCGTACTGGGTGAGCTGGGCCTGAACGCCGCAGCCCAGGACGCCTGAGTCTCCATCAGCCAAGGAAGCCAACATGAGCACGAGTGCAGCGCAGCAAAAGAGTAACGAGAACGGCGAATACAGCATTCTCGACAGCATCATCGCCGAAACCCGCCTGACGCCGGACGACGAAGCCTACGACATCGCCAAGCGCGGTGTGTCGGCCTTCATCGAAGAGCTGCTCAAGCCGCAGAACAACGGTGAGCCGGTCAAGAAAGCCATGGTTGACCGCATGATCGCCGAGATCGATGCCAAGCTCAGCCGTCAGATGGACGAGATCCTCCACCACCCGGACTTCCAGTCCCTGGAATCGTCGTGGCGTGGTCTGCAGTTGCTGGTCGACCGCACCAACTTCCGCGAAAACATCAAGATCGAAATCCTCAACGTCTCCAAAGAAGACCTGCTGGACGATTTCGAAGATTCGCCGGAAGTGATGCAGGCCGGCCTGTACAAGCACATCTACACCGCTGAATACGGCCAGTTCGGTGGCCAGCCTGTGGGCGCGATCATCGCTAACTACTTCATGTCCCCAAGCTCGCCAGACGTGAAGCTGATGCAGTACGTGTCCAGCGTTGCCTGTATGTCCCACGCGCCGTTCATTGCCGCGGCCGGCCCGAAATTCTTCGGCCTGGAAAGCTTCACCGGCCTGCCGGACCTGAAGGATCTGAAAGATCACTTCGAAGGCCCGCAATTCGCCAAATGGCAGAGCTTCCGCCAATCGGAAGACTCCCGTTACGTTGGCCTGACCGTGCCGCGTTTCCTGCTGCGTAACCCGTACGACCCGGAAGAAAACCCGGTCAAATCGTTCGTGTACAAAGAAACCGTCGCCAACAGCCACGAGCACTACCTGTGGGGCAACACCGCCTACGCGTTCGGCACCAAGCTGACCGACAGCTTCGCCAAATTCCGCTGGTGCCCGAACATCATCGGCCCGCAGAGCGGTGGTGCGGTTGAAGACCTGCCGTTGCACCACTTCGAAAGCATGGGCGAAATCGAAACCAAGATTCCTACCGAGGTTCTGGTTTCCGACCGTCGTGAATACGAACTGGCCGAGGAAGGCTTCATCTCCCTGACCATGCGCAAAGGCTCCGACAACGCGGCGTTCTTCTCCGCCAGCTCGGTGCAGAAGCCGAAGTTCTTCGGCATCAGCGCAGAAGGCAAGGCCGCAGAGCTGAACTACAAGCTCGGCACCCAACTGCCGTACATGATGATCGTCAACCGCCTGGCTCACTACTTGAAAGTGCTGCAGCGCGAGCAACTCGGTTCGTGGAAAGAACGTACCGACCTCGAGCTGGAACTGAACAAGTGGATCCGCCAGTACGTGGCCGACCAGGAAAACCCAAGCGCCGAAGTCCGTGGCCGTCGTCCGCTGCGCGCTGCCCAGATCATCGTCAGCGATGTCGAAGGCGAGCCTGGCTGGTACCGCGTCAGCCTGAACGTGCGCCCGCACTTCAAGTACATGGGTGCCGATTTCACCCTGTCGCTGGTTGGCAAGCTGGACAAAGAGTAAGCGGAGCCTAACTCATGACTGGATACGGCAGCCTTTTCGAACGCCTGGGTGGCGACGCGGACAAACGCGTCGGCTGGAGCCGCGAGGTCTCCGCCATGGCGTCCGTGGCTGCCCATCTGGCCAAGATGCTCAGCACCCGTGCGGGCAGCGTGCAAACGCTGTCCGATTACGGGCTACCCGATCTCAATGACATGCGTCTGAGCCTGCACGACTCCCTGAGTCAGGCCCGTCTGGCCATCGAAAATTTCATCGAAGCCTACGAGCCACGCCTGAGCAATGTGCGTGTCATCTCCCTGCCGCGTGATCACGATCAGCTTCGCCTGTCCTTCAGCATCGAAGGCCTGCTCGAAGTTGATGGTTTCAAGCGCCAGGTCAGTTTCGCCGCGCGCCTGGATGGCAGCGGTCAAGTCAAGGTCAACTAAGGAGATTCGTATGTCCGGCAAACCCGCAGCACGCGTATCCGACCCCACCGCTTGCCCGCTCCCCGGCCACGGCACCAACCCGATCGCCGCCGGTTCCGGCGATGTGTTCTTCGACGGCCTCGCGGCCGCCCGCCAAGGCGATGCCTCGGCGTGTGGTGGTGCGATGTCGGGCGGGTTGGCGACGACGGTTTTGATTAACGGCAAACCGGCGGCAACGGTGGATTCCGTCGGGACTCATGGCAACAAAGTTACGGCGGGTTCCGGGACGGTGATTATCGGGAATTCGCATTCGCCGGTGCCGTTTGTGGCGCCGTTGCCGGTGGAGATTCAGTGGCCGTTTAACGAGCACTACGTGATCAATTGCCAGGACACCGGGAAGCCGTTGCCTGGAGTTGCATACAGTTTCAAAACAGCCTCGGGAAAAATAATCAGTGGTGTCACAGGCGCCGACGGCAAGACGCAGAAAATTTCGTCATCGGTAGCTGAGACGTATGAGTTGATTATTGAGCAGCAATCCGAAGTTGTAATTGGATAAAACGAGTGAGGGTTTTTGATATGGCGGATACAACAATAGCTTCAAGTCTGACACCAGCGAGTAATCAGGCTGGTAAGTCAGCAGTTGTTCGTCAATTCAAAATCACAGATATACCTGGCGCGATGGATAAGATGAAATGGCCGGTTGCTGCGAAGCTCATGCGCCATTGGTTCAATGGCAAGCCATGGCCAACCACAGACGGCGCTATGAGCAAAGAGGTCAAAGACCACGCCGCTCTTGCAGACGTCAATTATGTAGAAGATACCATCGTGAAAATGGCTTGGCTGATGCGGTTTGAACCTGCCAAGGCTGTAATTGAAGAGTTGAAGTTTGTTTGGGATAATCCTGCTGGACGAAAAAATATAAGCAAGAAAGTCAAAGATAAGTATCTTGGCTCGACTCTAGGCGTTTACCCTTTCAAGTTTGAAGGTGCAAGAAAGGTTGAAGAGTTCGGATACAGTAATAATCGAGCGGTCAAATTCGGCTTGATAGAGAAAACCGATGAGCTCCGGGCTGCGCTGGCAAATTTTAACGTTCGCGTATTTCCAGAAGGGAAGTTAGTCGTCTCTGTAGATAGCATTCAACTATTTGTTGAGCGTATCGGCTTTTATGCTGAGGATGCCTACGACTTCAATGACGCACCGGAAGATAATTTCAGTCAACCACTGGGTTTTTGGAATTTTGATGGGGTAGCCAACCCTGCCTATGCAGCCACTGCAAATGCCGGCGCGGCGCAGATGAGGTCAGACATCGCGTCGAATCCGTATCTCAGTGCCGAAGACTCTCAAGCTATGTTTAAGGAAATAGACAGTGCGCGCTATTTTTATATTACGAACTCCCACTTTGTGAAATATCGGGCTGAGTTCGGTAAGGGTGGCGACTTTCAGGTTTTATCTGACGTGCACTATCAGGGTATTCCATTAACAGTTATTAACGTTTGGAATAAATAATGCGCACATTTAGCGTTGGTGTGGTTGCGGAAAATGTGGGTGTTAAAAAATGATCACGTTTAGCAAGAGGTGGTTGTGGTCTATCAGTCTCTCGTTGGTGCTGTTGTTTGCATTGTTTGTTTATTGCGTAAACGCAATGCTTGGATTTCCTGCAAGTACAACTAAGGCCAGCCCTTCAGGAGATTACGTAATTGAGAATGTGCGTGTCGGCAGAATTTTCATGCTTGGCGGTATGGCGTACTTAAGAATTATTGATTCGAAGGATTCAGCCAAAGTATATCGAAGCCCGTTGTACGATACTCAATCGCTAGATATGCGTGCGTACGAGGATGATAACGAGGTCGGTATTACCTGGATCGACTTCAACAAGAAAAGCAAAGTGTTCACGGTTTCAATGCCGCAGTGGGAAGAAAGTTGGCTGAATGTCTTTATCAGTAATACGCCGTATGAGGTTATTCCTAATTGAGGCGGATGAATCCCTCTCGATGACTACTTTGGCGCGAATTAAGCTCACTAAGTGAACGACGGCTTATGTCAGCGTGGGAATTTACTCTAAATTATGATCAGGCAACCACACGATGTCCTTTAACCACTACTACCAAAGCGAACTCACCGCACTGCGCCAGTTAGGTCGTCGCTTCGCCGAGCGTAGCCCGGCGTTGGCGCCTTTCCTGGGTCAGGCCGGGCGGGATCCGGACGTGGAGCGGTTGCTGGAAGGTTTTGCATTCCTGACCGGTCGCCTGCGCCAGAAGCTCGACGATGAACTGCCGGAGCTCAGCCACTCCCTGATGCACCTGCTGTGGCCCAACTACATGCGGCCGCTGCCGGCGTTCAGCATTTTGCAGTTCGACCCGTTGAAGCGTTCCGGGCCTGCGTTGATGGTCGAGCGTGACACGCCGGTGGAGAGTGTGCCGGTCGATGATGTGCGTTGCCGTTTCCGCACGTGCTACCCGACCGAGGTGTTGCCGCTGGATCTGGCCGCGCTGAATTACTCGGTGAAGGGCGACGGTTCGCTGTTGAGCCTGCGCCTGGAGATGAGCGCAGATGGTCACTTGGGCGAGCTGGAGCTGAGTCGTCTGCGTCTGCACTTCGCCGGCGAGCGCTACATCAGCCAGATGCTTTACCTGAGCCTGTTGCGCAACCTGGAAGGCATCGAGCTGATCCCGCTGGACGGCGCCGGCAAGCCCATCAACGGCGTCAACGGCACGCCAATGGCGTTCAAAATGCCCGGCGACCGCGTGCAGCCGGTGGGGTTTGCCGAAGAAGAAGCGTTGATCCCGTATCCGCTGAACACCTTCCGCGGCTATCGCTACTTGCAGGAATACTTCGCCTTCCAGGACAAATTTCTCTTCGTTGATATCAACGGTCTGGACCTGCTCAAAGCCTTGCCGGAAGACACGCTCAAGCAAATGCGCGGCCTCGAATTGCGCTTCGACATTCGCAAGAGCGGCATCATGCGGATGCGTCCGACCCTGGACAACGTGAAGCTCTACTGCACGCCCATCGTCAACCTGTTCAAGCACGACGCACTGCCGATCCGCCTCGACGGCAAACAGGACGAATACCTGCTGCTGCCGGCCGAATTCGATCTGCAAAACTGCGGCGTGTTCTCGGTGGAAACCGTGACCGGCTGGAAACCCGGCGGCCTCGGTTATCAGGAGTACGTGCCGTTCGAGTCCTTCGAGCACGACCCGAGTTTCGACGTGCCCAACAGCCGCCCGCATTACAGCATTCGCCAGCGTTCGTCCTCGTTGCACGACGGCCTCGACACTTACCTGAGCTTCGGCATCCGTCACACCGAAGCCCACGAAACCCTGTCGATCGAGCTGATGTGCACCAACCAGAATCTGCCCAAAAAGCTCAAGCTCGGTGACATCAGCATGGCATGCGAGGACACACCGGAATTCCTGAGCTTCCGCAACATCACCCCGGCCACGTCGAGCTTCGCGCCGCCGCTGAATCGCGACTTCCTCTGGAAGCTGATCAGCAACATGTCGCTTAACTATCTGTCGCTGGCCGACGTCAATGCGTTGAAGGTGATTCTCGAAACCTACGACCTGCCGCGCTATTACGACCAGCACGCGGAGAAAGTCAGCAAACGCCTGCTCGGCGGGCTCAAGTCGATCAAGCACCAGCATGTCGATCGACTGCACCGAGGGTTGCCGGTTCGCGGGTTGCGCACCGAGCTGACCATCGATCCGGAAGGGTATATCGGCGAGGGCGACCTGTTCGTGTTCGCTTCGGTTCTCAACGAGTTTTTCGCGCTTTACGCCAGTCTCAATTCGTACCACGAGCTGCGGGTAAAAAGTACACAAGGAGAGGTGTACCAATGGACACCACGTATGGGCCTTCAGCCGCTTCTTTAAGCGGACTGACCCGGGGAATACGCGAGTACTCGCTGTTTCAGGCCGTGCTGCTGGTGGTTGACCGGCTGCGCGAGGCCCACCCGCACCTGAGCGAAGACGACCTGTACGACCAGCTGGAATTCCAGGCCAACCCGAGCCTGGGTTTCCCCGGCAGCGACGTCGATCGTGTGGAGTTTTTCCACGAGCAGGGGCAGATGCGCGCGCGCCTGCGCTTCAACCTGATCGGCCTGGTCGGCTCCGGTTCGCCGCTGCCGGCGTTCTACGGCGAGCAGGCGTTAGGCGACAGCGAAGACGGCAACCCGACCCGCCACTTCCTCGACCTGTTTCACCATCGCCTGCAACGGCTGATGCTGCCGATCTGGCGCAAGTACCGCTACCGCGCCAGCTTCCAGAGCGGCGCGCTCGATCCATTTTCGGCGCAGCTGTTTGCCTTGATCGGCCTCGGCGGCGAAGAGATCCGCAAGGCCCAGGAACTCAACTGGAAACGCCTGCTGCCGTACCTCGGTCTGCTCAGTTTGCGGGCGCACTCGGCGGCGCTGATCGAAGCGGTGCTGCGTTACTACTTCAAGCACGCCGAACTGACCATCGAGCAGTGCATCGAGCGTCGTGTGGAAATTCTCGACGAGCAGCGCAATCGGCTGGGCCGCGCCAACAGCCTGCTCGGCGAAGACCTGGTGCTGGGCGAACACGTACGCGACCGCAGCGGCAAATTCCGTATCCACATCCGCGAGCTCGACTGGCAGCGCTTTCACGAATTCCTGCCGATCGGTTTCGGCTACCAGCCGCTGTGCGCGCTGGTGCGGTTCACCCTGCGTGACCCACTCGATTACGACATTCGCCTGGTGTTGCGCCAGGAAGAAATCCGCGAACTGCGCATCGGTGAGCAGAACGCCTGTCGCCTGGGATGGACCAGTTGGCTGGGCCGCGAAAAAGCGGACGGCGTGGTGACCCTGGGCAGCAAAATTCATTAAGGACAGATGACCAATGATCAACGTAGACCTGCAACAACTTATCCAGGCGCTGGACGCCGAAACCCGTCGTGATCTGGAAAGTTCTGCCGAGCGTTGCGTCGCCCGTGGCGGCAGCAAGATCCTCGTCGAAGACTTGCTGCTGGGCCTGCTGGAGCGCCCGCAAGGCTTGCTCGCACGCGCGCTGCAAGACGCCGAAGTGGATGCCGGTGAGCTGAGCGCCGCCCTGCAATCGCGGGTCGAGCACAGCGCCTCGCGCAACCCGGTGTTCGCCCCGGAACTGGTGCAGTGGCTGCAGGATGCGTTGCTGGTGGCCAACCTTGAACTGGGCCAAAGCCAGGTCGAGCAAGCCGCGTTGATCCTCGCGCTGTTGCGCAACCCGATGCGCTACGCCGGCAGCCGCTACCAGTTGTTGCTGTCCAAACTGAACATCGAGCGCCTGAAAGAATTCGCCCTGTCGCAGAAAGAACAACCGGCGACGGGCAAACCCGCTGTACCCGGCGAATCGCTGCTGCAGCGCTTCACCCACAACCTGACCCAACAGGCCCGCGACGGCAAACTCGACCCGGTGCTGTGCCGCGATGGCGCGATTCGGCAGATGGTCGACATCCTCGCCCGTCGCCGCAAGAACAACCCGATTGTGGTCGGTGAAGCTGGCGTCGGTAAGACCGCGATCGTCGAAGGCCTGGCTTCGCGCATCGCCGCTGGTGAAGTGCCGCAAGTGTTGAAAGGCGTGGAGTTGCTGTCGCTGGACATGGGCCTGTTGCAGGCCGGCGCCAGCGTCAAGGGTGAATTCGAACGTCGCCTCAAAGGCGTCATCGATGAAGTCAAAGCGTCGCCGAAACCGATCATCCTGTTCATCGACGAAGCCCACACGCTGATCGGCGCGGGCGGCAATGCCGGCGGTTCCGACGCGGCCAACCTGCTCAAGCCAGCCTTGGCCCGTGGCGAGTTGCGCACCATCGCTGCCACCACGTGGGCGGAGTACAAGAAGTACTTCGAAAAAGACCCGGCCCTGGCCCGTCGTTTCCAACCGGTGCAACTGCACGAACCGACCGTCAGCGAAGCGGTGACCATCCTCCGTGGCCTGGCTCAGGTTTACGAGAAGAGCCACGGCATTTACCTGCGCGATGACGCGGTGGTGGCGGCGGCCGAATTATCCGCCCGTTACCTCGCCGGTCGGCAGCTGCCGGACAAGGCCGTCGACGTGCTCGACACCGCGTGCGCCCGCGTACGCATCAGCCTCGCCGCTGCGCCGGAAAGCCTTGAGCGCCTGCGCGGCGAACTGGCTGAAGGGGGGCGTCAACGTCAGGCGCTGCGTCGTGATGCCGAAGCCGGTCTGCTGATCGATCACGAAGCGTTGGGCGCTCTGGAAGATCGCCTGGCCGAGGCCGAAGACGAAATGGTCGCCCTCGAAACGCTGTGGACCGAACAGAAAGAACTGGCCGAGCGTTTGCTGGATCTGCGCCAGCAACTGGCCAAGGCCCGCGAAACCGCAGCCGTCGAGCCTGCTGTCACGGTTGAAGAAGATGCCGAAGGCACCGTCATCGAAACACTGCCGGTGGACGCAGCGCAAAGCGTCGAAACTCTGGAAACCGCGCTCAACGAAACTCACAAAGCCTTGACCGAGTTGCAGGTCAAAGAACGTCTGGTGAGCTTCGAAGTGTGCCCGCGCCTGGTCGCCGAAGTGATCAGCGCCTGGACCGGCGTACCGCTGGCGCAACTGGCCCGTGAGCACAACGCCAAGGTCGCGAGCTTCGCCACCGACCTGCGCACCCGCATCCGTGGTCAGGAACAAGCTGTTCACGCACTGGACCGCTCGATGCGCGCCACCGCTGCCGGCCTGAACAAACCCGATGCACCGGTCGGCGTGTTCCTGCTGGTCGGCCCGAGCGGCGTCGGCAAGACCGAAACCGCGCTGGCCCTTGCCGACTTGCTGTACGGCGGTGATCGTTTCATCACCACCATCAACATGTCCGAGTTCCAGGAGAAACACACCGTCTCGCGCCTGATCGGTGCGCCACCGGGCTATGTCGGTTACGGCGAGGGCGGCATGCTCACCGAAGCCGTGCGTCAGAAGCCGTACTCCGTTGTGCTGCTCGATGAGGTCGAAAAGGCCGATCCGGACGTACTGAACCTGTTCTACCAAATCTTCGACAAGGGCGTGGCCAACGACGGCGAAGGGCGCGAGATCGATTTCCGCAACACGCTGATCCTGATGACTTCGAACCTGGGCAGCGACCGCATCAGCGAGCTCTGCGAAAACGGCGCACGACCCACCGCCGAAGTGCTCGAAGAAACCATTCGCCCGGTGCTCAGCAAACACTTCAAACCGGCGCTGCTGGCGCGTATGCGCGTCGTGCCGTACTACCCGGTCGGCGGTCCGGTGTTGCGCGAGCTGATCGAAATCAAACTCGGTCGTTTGGGCGAGCGCCTGAACCGTCGTCAGCTGGATTTCACTTACTCGCAAGACCTCGTCGATCACCTGGCGGAGCGGTGCACCCAAAGCGACAGCGGCGCACGCCTGATCGATCACTTGCTGGACCTGCACGTGCTGCCGCTGGTGGCCGACCGCTTGCTCGATGCGATGGCCACCGGGGAAAGCCTCAAGCGTGTCCATGCGACGCTCGACGGCGGCGCCAGCGTGACCTGCGAGTTCGCCTGAGGTGGGTGTGATGTTCACTCAAGTGCCGCAGCCGCTGGTGTATGCCGAAGCCTTGCTGGCGCAGTTCGCCAGCCTGTCGCGGGCGGCGGACGGCGCTGCGCTGCTGGGTGACTTCGTGCGCGGGGTGGCGGAGCTGAGCGGGTGCGAGTTGACGCAGCTGTACTTGCTGGACGCGACCCACACCTGCCTGGGGATGAACGCCGAGTGCCTGAACGGCATCCTGCAACCACGCGAATCGGCGAGCCTTCCGGCGGATTACAACGGTGAACAACTGCTGCAATTCGCCTTGTGCCAGAACCGTGTGGTGAGCCTCGGTGAACTGAGCGGGAGCCTGCACGAAACCAGCTTCCTGCCGCCGCAGGCCACGCCGTGGCAGTCGCTGCTGTGCGTGCCGCTGGTCAATCAGCAGAAGGCGGTCGAAGGTTTGCTGCTGTGCGCCAGCCGCCGGCACATCGACCTGCAAGGCTTTGCCGATTCCCTCGGTCAACTGGGTTCGTTTGTGCTCGGCCAACTGCATTTGCTGCACCGTCTGCGTCAGCCGACCGGTGATGCACGACCGCTCAAGGCCAGCGTCCCGAGTGCCAGTGGTTACGGCCTGATCGGCAAGAGCAAGGCCATGCGCGAGACCTATTCGCTGATCAGCAAAGTCCTGCACAGCCCTTACACCGTTCTGTTGCGCGGCGAAACCGGCACCGGCAAGGAAGTGGTCGCCCGCGCCATTCACGACTGCGGCCCGCGTCGGTCCCAGGCGTTCATTGTGCAGAATTGCGCGGCGTTCCCCGAGAACCTGCTGGAAAGCGAGCTGTTCGGCTACCGCAAGGGCGCGTTCACCGGTGCTGATCGCGACCGCGCCGGGCTGTTCGACGCGGCCAATGGCGGCACCTTGTTGCTCGATGAAATCGGCGACATGCCGTTGTCGCTGCAAGCCAAGTTGTTGCGCGTGTTGCAGGAAGGCGAGATCCGCCCGCTGGGTTCCAACGACACCCACAAGATCGACGTGCGCATCATCGCCGCGACGCACCGGGATTTGTCGGTGCTGGTGAGTGAAGGCAAATTCCGTGAGGACTTGTATTACCGTCTCGCGCAATTTCCGATCGAACTGCCGGCCCTGCGTCAGCGTGAAGGCGACATCCTCGATCTGGCCCGGCATTTCGCCGACAAGGCGTGTGCGTTTTTGCAGCGCGACGCGGTGCGTTGGTCCGATGCGGCGCTGGATCACCTGTCCGGTTATACCTTCCCCGGCAATGTGCGCGAACTCAAAGGCCTGGTCGAACGCGCCGTTTTGCTGTGTGAGGGCGGTGAATTGCTGGCCGAGCATTTTTCCCTGCGCATGGAAGCCATGCCGGAAGACAACAGCTTGAACCTGCGCGAACGCCTGGAGCAGGTCGAACGCAGCCTGCTGCTCGATTGCCTGCGCAAAAACGACGGCAACCAGACCCTCGCCGCCCGCGAACTCGGCCTGCCACGCCGCACGCTGCTGTACCGCCTCGGGCGCCTGAATATCAATTTGGGTGATTTCGATGGCTGAGCCCATTTTCTACCCACCAACAACTCTGGCTGGAATGCTTGCTGAGGCCAGCACATTCCAAGTGGCGAGGGAGCTTGCTCCCGCTGGGCTGCGCAGCAGCCCCAAAACCATGCGCCGCGGTGCCTCAGTCAAACCGCATTCGTTGATTTACGACAGCTGCGCAGCCGAGCGGGAGCAAGCTCCCTCGCCACGGGGGATCGGCTCTAACCACCGTATTAGAGCCCCACAACCCATTTCATTTGCTTTCGATAGCGCCGCCCAACCGGGCCGGCGCTTTGTGCTTTGTCTACCCCTGGAGACCCTCTGATGTCTGTTCGTCACTGGCAAGCCGTCCTGCTGACCCTCGTCGTTCTATGCGGCCTCGGCGGCTGTAGCGGCAATTACAAATTCAACGACAACACCTATCGCCCATTGGGTGATCCGCAGGCGGTCAATCGCGGCAAGTGACCGCAAGGAGTATCACCATGGAACTGGTTTTCGAAATGCTCAACACCAAGCAGTTCGTGCCCACGGAACTGTGCCAGAAGACCTTCAAACAGGCCGGTGGCGTGATTGGCCGGGGCGAGGATTGCGACTGGATCATCCCGGATCGCAAACGTCATCTGTCCAATCACCATGTGGACATCAGCTTTCGCGAAGGGACGTTCTTCCTGACTGACACCAGCAGCAACGGTGTCCAGGATGGCGAAAGCGGCGCGCGCCTGCGCAAGGGCGAACCGATGCGCATCGAGCATGGCAGCACCTACGTGCTGGGTGATTTCGAGATCCGTGCACGGCTGGTGCGCGACCCGGCGACGTTCGACGTGGAAGTCGGCCGCCCGCAAGCCGCGGGCAGCATCATTCCGGACGACGCGTTCCTCGACCTCGACCCGTTGAACGCCCTTGATCAGCAAGAGCGCGTGTACTCGGAAATCGACGAACTGATCTCCCCGAGCAACGCCATCGAGGACACCCGTCAACGCGCCGACTATGCGCGCATCGACATGGAAAGCCTGATGGTGCCCGAGCTGATCGACGCCCCGGCCGAACCTGCGCCCGCCCCGGTGCCGAAAGCGCGTGAGCGTCAGAGCGAAGATTTCTGGGAGCACTTCGGCGCCGCGCTGGGCGTGGACCTCAAAGGCCTCGACCACGACGCCCGCGAAGCCCTGGCGCTGAACGCTGCGCGCTTGCTCAAGCAGAGCGTCGGCGGTTTGCAGCAGAGCCTGCGCACCCGCAGCGAACTGAAAAACGAACTGCGTCTGGCCCAGACCACCGTGCAGGGCACCCACAAAAACCCGCTGAAGTTCGCCGTCGATGCCGGTGAAGCGCTGGGAATTCTGTTACAGCCGAACAAGCCCGGCCAGTTGCCGGCGGAGCAGTCGATTTCTCGCGCGTTCCGCGATTTGCAGGCGCACCAGGTTGCGCTGCTGACCGCCAGCCGCGCCGCCGTTCGCGGCACGCTGGAGCATTTCTCGCCGCAGCAATTGACCCTGCGGTTCGAGCGCGACAACAAGCCGTTGCTGGCCACGTCCGGCAGTCGCTGGAGAGCCTACGGTCGTTATCACCAGGCTCTGCGTCAGGACGATGACTGGAGCGAGCGTCTGCTGGCCCGCGACTTCGCTCAGGCGTACGAAGAACAGATCCGCCTGATTTCCACCCTTCACACCGACCACCAAGGATGATGCGCATGTCTCGCTGCTCGACCGCTTTTTTCAAGATGCTGACCGTGCTCATGGCCGTGGTGCTGCTGGCCGGCTGCTCGTCGCTGTCGCCGTATTCCAAAGTGACCAAAGTCAACCTGAAGCTCACCGGCAGCGATCAGCTGAACCCGGACCTCAACGGGCGTCCCTCGCCAATCGTCGTGCGTCTGTTCGAGCTCAAGCACCCGGTGACCTTTGAAAACGCCGATTTCTTCAGCCTGTACGAGCGCGCCAAGGAATCCCTGGCCCCGGACCTGGTGGCCAGCGAAGAACTCGAACTGCGTCCGGGTGAAACCATCGAACTCAAGCTCAGCGTGGAAGAGGGCAGCCGTTACGTCGGGATCCTCGCGGCCTACCGCGACCTGCCGGAAACCAAATGGCGCTACACGGTGCAAGTCACGCCGGTGGAAGTCACCGAGGCTGACCTGACCCTCGATCAGGCCGGTATTCGCAACAGCAACGAAACGCTCGCCAAGGCGGATGACTGATCATGAATTCCCATAAAGTCATTTGGCAGGAAGGCATGCTGCTGCGCCCGCAGCACTTCCAGCACAACGATCGCTACTACGACCACCAGATGAAGACCCGCACCCAGTTGCTGGGCAGTTACACCTGGGGCTTCCTGAATCTCGACATCGATTTGCAGTTCCTCAACATGGGCAAACTGGTGATCAGCCAGGCCTCGGGGATCCTGCCGGACGGCAGCCTGTTCGAACTGGGTGGCAACACCGAGCCGCTGGCGCTGGACGTGCCGCCGAACACCGGCAACACGCCGATCTACCTCGCGTTGCCACTGGTGACCGGTAACCACATCGAGTCCCGCCGTCCGGAGCAATCCGACGTGCTGGCGCGCTACACCGCGTACGAAGCCGAAGTCGCCGACTCCAACGCCGGCGACGATTCCGCCAGCCAGGTCAGCTGCGGCCGCCCGGACTTCAAACTGTTGCTCGGCGAGCAGCAGAGCGATCAGGCCTATGTGAAGCTGAAGATCTGCGACGTGCTGGATACCACGCCCGACGGCGTGATCAGCCTCGACCCGGACTTCGTGCCGACCTACATTCAGGCGCATTCCTCCAGCTACCTGCTGTCGTGCCTGAAAGAAGTGATCAGCATGCTCGGTCACCGGGGCGACACCATTGCCGAGCGCATCCGCTCCAACGGCAAGGTCGGTGGCGCGGAAGTCGGCGACTTCATGATGCTGCAACTGATCAACCGCACCGAGCTGCTGCTGCGTCACTACCTCGGCCTGGAGCAGGTTCACCCGGAAGAGTTGTACCGCACGCTGCTGACCATGCTCGGCGATCTGGCGACCTTCTCCAGCGACAGCAAACGTCCGCGCCTGGACAGCCGTTACCAGCACAGCGACCAGGGCGCGAGCTTCCGCAAACTGATGGAAGCGATTCGTCAGGTGCTGTCGATGGTGCTCGAACAGCACGCCATCGAGCTGGTCCTGCAAGCGCGTCAGTACGGGATCATCGTCTCGCCGTTGCACGACCACAAACTGCTGGGCTCGGCGTCGTTCGTGCTCGCGGCCAGTGCCAACTGCGACTCCGAAGAACTGCGCCATCGTTTGCCGGCGCACCTCAAGGTCGGCCCGGTGGAGCGCATCCGCCAACTGGTCAACCTGCATCTGCCGGGCATCAAGGTCAAACCGTTGCCGGTGGCCCCGCGGCAGATCGCGTTCCACTCCAACAAAACCTATTTCATCCTCGAACTCAGTTCCGAAGACCTGGCACAACTCGAGCGCTCCGGCGGCTTCGCGTTCCACGTGTCCGGCGAATTCGCCGAGCTTGAACTGAAATTCTGGGCCATCAGGAACTGACCGACATGATCAAGGACATGGAACACCATCAGGACGATAAAACCGTCTTGCTCGACCGCCAGGGCCACGGCCCGGCGCAAAGTCCGCTGACTGACTTCGCTGCACCGCCGCGTTTCGAACAGCTCGAAGAACGGATGATCTACGCCGCACGCCTGCGTCCGGCGGAGTCCTTCAACATCAGCCTCAATTCGCTGGTGGCCGCCGGTTCCGACCTGTTGTCGGAAGTGGTGCGCCTCAAACACAGCGACACCCGCGAAGACATGTACGCGCTCAATGAGCGCCTGACTGCCGGGTTGAAATTGTTTGAAGTGCGCGCACTGCACAACGGCGCCGAAAGCAGCCAGGTGATGGCCGCCCGTTACGTGCTCTGCACCGTGGTCGACGAAGCCGTCGTGACCACGCCGTGGGGCAACGAAAGCGAGTGGTCGCAGATGAGCCTGCTCAGCAGCTTCCACAACGAAACCTTCGGTGGCGAGAAGTTCTTCCAGTTGCTGGATCGCTTGTCGAAAAACCCGGTCAAGCACCTGCCGATGCTGGAGCTGATGTACCTGTGCCTGTCCCTCGGTTTCGAAGGCAAGTACCGCGTGCAGGCGCGCGGCATGCTCGAACTCGAAGGCATCCGCGATGCCTTGTATCGGCAGATTCGTCAGCTGCGCGGCGACGTGCCTCGCGAACTGTCGCCGCATTGGGAAGGCTTGAACGATCAGCGCCGCAGCCTGGTGCGCATCGTGCCGGCGTGGATGGTGGTGTTGTTCACCGTGGTCTGCCTGGTGGTGATGTATTCGGGTTTCGCCTGGGTCTTGGGCGAGCAGCGCGACACCGTTCTGCAACCTTATCAGCCGCTGGATTCCGCCGCGGTCCAGCCGCAGTCGCAGCCGTAAACAGGGACGTGTGATGAAAAAGTTTTTCAAGAAAGTCGGCGCCTTCGTGCGTCAGACCTGGGTCTGGACCTTGCTGCTGGTGCTGTTCGTCGCGCTGCTGGTGTGGTTCGTCGGGCCGCTGCTGGCGGTCAATGACTACAAGTTCTGGGAAGGCTCGACCTCCCGCCTGCTGACCATCAGTGTGCTGTTCCTGATCTGGGGCCTGACCATGGTTTTCGTCAGCTGGCGCGCCGGTGTGCGCAAGAAAGCGGTCGAAGACACTGAAGACGGTCAGGACCGTATCCGCCGCGAAGAGAAGATCGACGAAGAGCAGAAGGAGTTGAAGGAGCGTTTCAAGGACGCCCTGAAAACCCTGAAGACCTCGAGCCTGTATCGCGGCCGCAGCGAACGCTGGCGCAGTGATTTGCCGTGGTACTTGCTGATCGGCCCGCAGGGCAGCGGCAAGACCAGCCTGCTGGACTTCTCGGGCCTTGAGTTTCCGATCAACAAGATCGACCGCAAACTGACCCGCGATACCCTCGGCACCCGTCATTGCGACTGGTATTTCGCCGACCACGGTGTGCTGATCGACACCGCCGGGCGTTACCTGACCCAGCCGGATGCCGAAGTCGACGGCAGCGCCTGGAGCACCTTGCTCGACCTGCTGCGCAAGCGTCGCCGCAACCGTCCGTTGAACGGCGTGCTGGTGACCATTCCGGTGGAAATGCTGCTGGGCGACACCGAGCAGGATCTGGACACCTTGGCTCGCCAAGTGCGTGCGCGCCTGCAAGACGTGCATCAGAAACTGCACGTTGATGTGCCGATTTATCTGGTGCTGAGCAAGGCTGACCAGTTGCTCGGTTTCGACGAGTTCTTCGATCAGTTGACCCGCGAAGAAAGCGATCAGGTGCTCGGCACCAGCTTCCGCAAAGAGCAGAGCGGCACCGACGTCACCGTCCTGCGCGCCGAGTTCGAAGAGCTGCTGCGTCGCCTGAACAGTCAGGTGATCATGCGCATGCACCAGGAGCGCGACACCCAGCGCCGTGGCCGCATCCTCGATTTCCCGCATCAACTGGGGCAGATCGGCGAGCGCCTGTGCCTGTTCGTCGACATGGCGTTCACTGGCAACCGCTATCAGCGTGTCAGCCAGTTGCGCGGTTTCTACCTGACCAGCGCACCGCACCTGACCCAGGAAATGGACCAGACCACCGCCGGCATCGGCGCGAATCTGGGGATCAACTCCGGCGTGTTGCCAACCCTGCGCAGTGGCCGCTCGCGGTTCATTCATCACTTGCTCAGCCGGGTGATCTTCCCCGAGGCCGATCTGGCCGGTCTGGACAAGCGCGAACGCAGTCGCATCCATTGGGGCCAGCGTGCGTTGTACGTCGGTGCTTTGGCGGCGTTGGGCCTGTTTGGTCTGCTGTGGGCAGGCGGTTTCTCGGCGAACTATGAGCGTCTGGAAAACCTGCGCAACCTGGCGCAAACCTGGACGCAACAACGCTCGGCGCTGACCGCGCGTGATGATTCCATGGCCGTACTGAAGCCCCTCGACACCAGCTACGCGGCGACTCAGGTTTTCCCGAAAAAGGGCGACGTGTCGTACCACGAACGCGGCGGTCTGTATCAGGGCGAAGACGTCAATCCGGTGGTCAAGGCAGCTTACGAGCGCGAGCTCGAAACGCAGTTGCTGCCGAAGGTCGCGACCCTGCTGGAAGGGCAGATCCGCGCCAACATGAAGGACCGCGAACGCCTGCTCAACAGCCTGCGTGCGTACCTGATGCTGAACATGGAAGACCGTCGTGACGGCCCGTGGCTCAAGGATTGGGTCGCCACCGAATGGTCCCAGCGTTACGCCGGGAACACCGCGGTGCAGAACGGTCTGAACACCCACTTCGAGCGTTTGCTGAAGCAGCCGTTTATCTACCCGCTGAACGATCAACTGGTGGCGCAGGCGCGTCAGGTCTTGCGCAGCGAATCGCTGGCCAACGTGGTTTACCGGATGCTGCGCGAGCAGGCCCGCAACCTGCCGGAATACCGTTTGAGCCAACACCTGGGCCCGCAGGGTGCGCTGTTTGTCGGCACCGAATACGTGATCCCGGGCTTCTACACCCAACAGGGTTATCAGCAGTATTTCTCGGTCCAGGGCTCGGCGCTGGTCACCGACATCCTGCGTGACAACTGGGTGCTGGGCGAAGGCTCGGGCATCAGCGGCATGGACTTGCGTCGCCTGATGGTCGAACTGGAGCAACTGTACTTCCGCGACTACGCCAACTTCTGGAGCGAAGCCGTGGGCCAGGTTGCACTGCCCGCGATCAGCGACTTCAGCGAGGGCGCCGAGCAACTGGCTGGCCTGACGTCGGCCAACTCGCCGGTGCTGCAACTGCTGGTGGAAGTGCGTGAGAACACCCGGTTCCCGGTGGAAGCCGAGGCGGTCGATCAAGCGGCTGATGCCGCCGCCGCACTGGGCGAGCAGAAAGGCAAGTTGGGCAAGCTGGGCAAACTGGCGTCTGCCGCAGCGGACAAAGCCTCGGACATGGCAGCGGTCAAAAACCTGCCGGACACGGCGAAGAAATCCCTGCAACGCCGCTTCGAACCGCTGCACCGTTTGCTGGATGACAACAACGGCCCGGCCGCTGATTTGACCCCGGCACTGAACGCGCTCAACGACCTGCAAATGCAACTGGCGAGCCTGGCGCGTGCCAGTGCGCCGGAGCAGGCTGCATTCGAAATGGCCAAGACCCGCATGAGCGGCCAGCGTGATGCGCTGAGCAACCTGCGCAATGCGTCAAACCGTCTGCCGCGCCCGGTCAGCGTGTGGTTCAACGTGCTGGCCGAAGATACCTGGCGTCTGGTGCTCAACGATTCCTACCAGTACCTGAACCAGCGTTATCAGAGCGAGCTTTACAGCTTCTACGGCAAGGCGATCAACAAGCGTTATCCGTTCAGCGCCCACAGCACCAGCGACGTGGCGATCAGCGACTTCCGCGAGTTCTTCAAGGCGCAGGGCATTGCCGATCGCTTCTTTGATACCTACATGCGTCCGTTCGTGAGCGGCGATCCAGGCAACTACCGTCTGCGCAGCATCGACGGTCACAGCATGCCGATCTCCAAGCTCTACCTCGACCAGATGGCCGCGGCACAAGTGATTCGCCAGAGCTTCTTCTCGATCAACCCGGCCGAGCCGCAAGTGCAGTTCAAACTGGAGCCGTACACCCTCGACCCGGCGGTCAGCCGTTCCGAATTCAAGTTCGGCGACAAGACCATCGAATACCGCCACGGCCCGATCGTGCCGGTGTCGTTCAAATGGCCGACCGACGCTGAAGACGGTCGCACCAGCCTGGTCCTCGACAAAATGGCCGGCCGCCCGATCGGCATCGAGAAGAACACCGGCCCGTGGTCGCTGTTCCGCCTGTTCGACCTGATGCAGACCGAATACCTGAGCGGTCGTGATGTGCTGGTGCTGAAAGCTGACGTGGGCGGCCTGCGCGCCAACTACTTGCTGTCGAGCCAGCGCACGCCAAACCCGTTCGACATGGGTGTGCTGCGCACCTTCCGTATGCCGGTGCAGCTCTGATGCTGGTTGCCAGTCCCTGGCGCAGCGCTGCGCGTACCGATGCCGGCAAGGTTCGGGCGCGCAACGAAGATGCTTTTCTCGACTGTCCACAGCAGGGGCTATGGGTGGTCGCGGATGGCATGGGCGGTCATCAGGGTGGCGATGTTGCCAGCCAGTTGATCGTCGCCAGCCTGGCGGAATTGCCGGCGCAGGATGACTTCGACGAACGACTCAAAGGCATTCGCCAGTGCCTGCACTGGCTCAATCGCCGCCTGGGTCAGGAGTTGACCGTCACCGCCGGGCGCCACGACAGCATCATGGGCAGCACCGTGGTGGCGCTGCTGGTGGACGGCAATCGCGCGGCCTGCATCTGGGCCGGCGACAGCCGTTGCTACCTGTGGCGCGGCCAGCGTTTGTATCAGCTGTCCAAGGACCATTCACTGCAACAGCAACTCATCGACGAGCAACACATGAGTCTCGAAGACGCCCGTGCGCATCCTTCCGCCCACGCCTTGACCCGTGCGGTCGGGGCGGCCGAGCAGTTGACGCTGGACGTGCTGGAACTCGAGGTCTATCCCGGCGATGCGTTTCTGTTGTGCAGCGATGGTTTGTACAACGGGCTGAGCACTGATGCCTTGGGCAATGCCCTGAGCCTGACCGCGCCACACGTCGCGCTGGAGCGTCTGTTCGACGGCGCTTTGCGTGGCTCGGCCCGGGACAACCTGACTGCCGTGGTGATCCGCCAATGACTCAACTCATGCCGCCGCTCGACGACCTGCTGGTGAGCGAAGAGCAAGACAGTAACCTGACTTACTTTGCGTTTGCTAAATCGCATAAAGCAGAGCCCGCGCTGGCGCCTACAAAGGCCAGTGTCGGCGAAATGCCCGACGTGCTCGCAGGCCGTTACCGCATCGAGCGCCTGCTCGGTGCCGGCGGCATGGGCGCGGTTTACCGCGCACGGGACTTGCTGAGCGAACAGTTCGGCGATCCCGACCCTTACATCGCGCTGAAAATCCTCAGCGAAGAATTTGCCGAATCGCCGGACGCCAGCGCCTTGCTCTACAGCGAGTTCGCCCTGACCCGACGACTGCGCCACGACAACGTGCTGCGACCGCACACCTTTGAAGTGGACACCGATTGCCAGCGCGCCTTCATCACCATGGAACTCATGCGTGGGCTGACCCTGGACAAACTGCTCTGCGAGCGGCCCCTGGGCCTGCCGTGGAAAGAACTGCGCGACATCGCGCTGCCGCTGCTCGACGCCCTGGCCTACGCCCACGCGCGCGGCGTACTGCACGGCGACATGAAACCGAGCAACGTGATGCTCTGCGAAGAGGGCGTGCGCCTGTTCGACTTCGGCCTGGGCCAGGCCGAGGAGGGCATCCTCCCTGGCTTGCCACACCTGAGCCGCGACCGCTTCAACGCCTGGACCCCGGGCTACGCCGCCCCCGAACTGCTCGAAGGCCAGCCGCTGTCTGCCAGCGCCGACGTCTACGGTGTGGCCTGCGTGCTCTACGAACTGGCGGGCGGCAAACACCCGTTCCGGCGCTTGCCTTCGACCGAGGCCCGCGACGCGCACCTCGACCGCGAACTGCACGCACCCCGGAATCTACCGAAACACTGCTGGCCAGCCCTGCGAACGGCGCTGGCATTCGACGCGGCCGATCGAACGATCACCGCCGCCCAACTGCGTGACGCCATGGGCGCCACTTCGTCTTTGCTGCAACGTCTGCGACTTCGGGCGTAACGGATGACTACCGAACAGGGAGCAAGCAATGTTCAACTCAGCTAACGAAACCCACTTCAGCCTGACTGTCGAAGACTACGTGGGCGACCTGCAAGTGCTGTCGTTCACCGGCACCGAAGGCATCAGCCAGCCGTATCGCTTCGACATTGAACTGGTCAGCGAAAACCCCGATCTGGACCTGGAAAAACTCCTGCACAAGCAGGCGTTCCTCGCATTCGATCCGCAGGGTTCCGGCATCCACGGCCAGATCTACCGCGTCGCCCAAGGTGACGCCGGCAAACGCCTGACCCGCTACAAAATCTCCCTGGTGCCGCAGCTGCAATACCTGCATCACCGCACCAACCAGCGCATTTACCAGCAGATGTCCGCGCCGAAAATCATCGCGCTGATCCTCGAAGAACACGGCATCAAGGGCAACGCCTACAACTTTCAGCTCAGCCAGCCGTGCCCGGACCGCGACTACTGCGTGCAGTACGACGAAACCGACCTGCACTTCGTCCAGCGCCTGTGCGAAGAAGAAGGCATTCACTACCACTTCCAGCACAGCGCAAAAGCTCACTTGTTGGTGTTCGGCGACGACCAGACCGTGTTCCCGAAACTCGGCCAGCCCACCGCCTATGTGCAAGGCAGCGGCATGGTCGCCGACGAGCCGGTGATCAAAGGCTTCAAACTGCGCCTGGAAACCCGCACCAGTCGCACCACCCGCCGCGACTACGATTTTGAAAAACCACGCCTGCAACTCGAAGCGGCCTACAAACCTGATGTTCAGAGCGACGAACCCGACCTCGAAGACTACGACTACCCCGGCCGCTTCCTCGACCGCGCGCGCGGCAAATTCCTCAGCCAGCGCGCCCTCGAACGCCACCGCGCCGACTACCAGCAAGCCGAAGGCCACGGCGACCAGACCCGCTTGATCAGCGGCCACTTCCTGGAAATGTCCGACCACCCGCGCACCGAGTGGAACGACCTCTGGCTGCTCACCGAAATCGTCCACGAAGGCAAACAGCCGCAAGTCCTCGAAGAATCGGTGACCAGCGACACCACCGACAACAAAGACGACTTCCACCAGGGCTACCGCAACCGCTTCCTCGCCACCCCGTGGGACGTGTTCTACCGCCCGGCGCTGGAACATCCAAAGCCCCGCGTACTCGGCAGCCAGACCGCCAAAGTCACCGGCCCCGCCGGCGAAGAAATCCACTGCGATCAATACGGCCGCATCAAAGTGCAATTCCACTGGGACCGCGAAGGCCAGGCCGACGACAAAACCAGCTGCTGGATGCGCGTCTCCTCAAGTTGGGCCGGCGACCGCTACGGCGCCATCGTCATCCCGCGCATCGGCATGGAAGTCCTCGTCACCTTCCTCGAAGGCGACCCCGATCAGCCGCTGGTGACCGGCTGCCTGTACCACAAGGAAAACCAGGTTCCCTACGACCTGCCGGCGAACAAGACTCGCAGCGTCTTCAAAACGCTCAGCTCACCGGGGGGCGGCGGGTTCAATGAACTGCGGATTGAAGACAAGAAAGGCGCGGAGCAGATCTTCATCCATGCCCAGCGGGATTGGGATGAAAACATTGAGCATGACCAGAAGATTCGCGTGGGTAACGAACGCCACGACACGGTGGTGAAGAACACCTACACCGAGCTCAAGGCCGAGGAACACCGCACCACTGTGTCCGACCGTAAGGTTGAGGCGCGGGTGGATGATCACCTGACGATTGGGCAGAACCAGCATGTGAAGCTCGGCACCGCTCAACTGACCAGCGTTGGGAAAGAGATTCACCTGAAGGCTGGGGCGAAGATTGTTATCGAGGCAGGGTCGGAGCTGACCATCTTGGGTGGTGGCAGCTTTATCAAGCTGGATGGCGGTGGCGTGACGGTTGTTGGGCCGATTGTGAAGATCAATGCCGGTGGGGCGGCGGGATCGGGGACGGGGATTGGGATCAAACCGCCTGTGTTGCCGGGGGCTGCGGATAAGGATAAGGCGGGGAGTTTGATGGATCAGGCGTTGGGGAATGCGCCGCCACCGCCTCCGGTAGAGGCTGAGAAAAAGAGCTTCCGCATTCAGATGAAACGTCCATATGACAAAAAAGGGATCGCAGGACAGCCCTATACGTTGGAAGTGGACGGCGTAACCTATAAAGGCACGACTTCTGGTGATGGTTTTGTAGACCAGCCAGTTCCACCTGATGCGAAGAAGGGAAAACTTACGTTTTATCCATTCGGTGCAGAATCGCAACCATGGGTGTGGGAGCTGGATTTAAAAGCGCAGTCGGAAGCCTCGGATGTTAAGGGACTCCAGTCGCGACTTAAAAACCTTGGTTTCTATGACGGAAAAATCGACGGTGAAAACGGACCGAAAACAAAGTACGCCACTCGTTGTTTCCATCGCTCATGCGAGTTAACAGATAAAGATTATCTTTCTTCCAGCGATGTTAAGCGTCTGGAAGATCAACATATTGCATAATGGAGTAAGCAATGATTTATGGAAGTTTTGATCTCCGTCGGGGTGATCATGATGGAAAACCAGCACAAAACAAGCCCCCCCGTTGGGGAGGGAGCGACAACCCAGTATTGGCAGTAGTGCCCGCTGAAACAGCGGCTGCATTTTTGGGTAGTAGTGCAGCCTTGGGTGTCCCAGAACATGTGAGGAAACTCCAAGAGGATTTGACTACCTTAGGGTTTTCCATTGTGGGTAAACCTGATGGAGGTTTCGGTGGTCGTACTGAATGGGCCGTTAGAGAGTTTCAGATATATGCGTCTATGGCACAGGTCGCTAAGGTAAGAGAAGAGAAAAAAGGACAACTGTTACTTGATGCGACGGGTGCGCCGGTAAAGATTAATAATATGGACGTGTATTTTGATAGCGCTGCTTCCATAGTGGCAAAAGCTGGAAAGACAGCGGTAGTAACTGGTGAGACTGTGGGGCCTGTTAGTTATTACGTCGATAGTCTTCAATCTGTAGTAAATGCATCTGTCTATGCTGGTCCTATTAGTGGTGTCGTCAACGAGCTTACGCGAGCCGCAATTGAACATTGGCTAGATAATGACTACAGATGCCCGGTAATAATTGAGGCGTGGAATAACACATCCGCTGGGGTTCGGACCGAATTGGCTCAAAATGGGTGTAATTTATGGGCTCATGATAGTTTCACAAGTGGTGCGCCGCGAATATTCTTCAGGGACTTCACTAGTTATTACGATTACCCAGGTACACGTAATAAGCTAGAGTATCAGACATTAGGCTATTATCAGTCAGGAACTTTTGGTGGGCCCAATACAGCCCTTAAGCACAGTTGGTCGCCTGAAGCTGAGATGTCAGTTTTAAATGTTTCAGGTGCACCATACAACAGTGCTGAAGTGAACAGTGCAAAAGTCTCTACGTATCGGGCGATGCGCGTGGTGGCTGAGGCAGAGTGCTATGGCCGATTTGATGTTTTGAACGCGTGGGATAACGCACTTATATCCGCAGGTCCTTGCCACTGGACGATGGGTGTGTTTGGTTCGGAATATGCTGATGGAGAATTGCCAGGTTTTATTGCCTATTTCAAAAGCATAAGTCCGGAGGCTTTTGAAAAGGCCTTTGGAAAGTTTGGGTTAGACACCGTTCTTCAGTGGGGGGAGGCTGGAATGTATTCTACTGGTGTGCGCACATATAACTCATGGGTGAAGCTTAGCGCCGAAACGGATTTTTCGGATTTACCAAAGACGAAGGAAGGCGCGCACTATATGAAGACCTGGCACTGGCACTATAGGTTCAGCATGGCCGGGCGAACAATAGATGCATACCGTAAAGCCATGTGGAAAATGACTAAGTTGCGGCTTAGCAAAATCTTAGAAAAAGAAGTGAAATTTAGAGTTGCTGGGCATGAGGTCGTCAGCACGCTAGGCGCTGTGTTCACTTCAGAAAAAGCAATCGCCATATTGCTTCGCTGGCACGTTTATCGCCCCGCTCACGTCGTTAGCGGATCATCACGTGTTGCTCCTGCAATTCAATCTGTGATTGACTCTACAAGTCAGGTCAACTGGGCCTTGCCAGTCGCCAGTTGGGGGGATGCACACGAAAGCGCATTGACCGAAGAAATTCAAAGGAAGCTTGCAGCTCTAAATGATTCCATCACTAATGCGATTTTATATGGCGTTAACCTCCCTCAAGGTGCTGTAAGACCTGGTAGAAATTCCTTCATTATGGATGTGTGATCTATGAAATATTTTTTACTGTTGATTAGCTTGCTTCCGGCAGCTGCATGGTCTTCTGTGGGTGATGTGTGTAATCTGGAACAAGATTCAAAAAGTTTTATTACTGATTGGAAATCTGGAAGCAGTAAGACGAAGGTGTTGTCAACGCAAGATGGAAAGGAGTTTTTGATCGATCACGGGCGCATCATGTATGTCGGTGACCTGAATAATGATGGAAATGACGATTTTATTTTTGAAGCGTCAACAGGTGTTGGTTCAAGTGGAGATCAAGTTTTTAGTTTTTTACTCCAGTGCCATGGCTATCTGAAATTGCTTGGTGCAGATTACTTTGCCAAGGTAGAAGTAGTGGAGCCAGAGAACGAACAAAAGAACGTTTTCAAGGAAATAAAGATATATTCTTACAAGCGGAGCTCGGATGGCAGTATTCAGCAAAAAGGTGGCAAGCCTTTAACCACTTCGCACATTTGGAAGTTTGATGCCGGATCTCAGAAGTATGAAGGGGAGTCAGAGTAGAGAATAGGGTGTTTATCATCGCCTGATCAGGCGCTGTTGGTTGCGTGGGGTCTTGTTAATAGGTCGAATAAAAAGTGGGAGATTTGTTTTTTTACGTAAAGGGGACAGATTTGTTTATGAGGTAGGTTGACTATAGATAATTGAATCTGTCCTCTTTCCCCCAAAATATTAACACTGACAAGGCAACTTACTAGGCGTCTTTTCACATGGTTTGGTGTCGACCATTTTTCCAATAATCCTACTATGTATTGTCTGAGTTGGTAACCACTCCGCCTGGTGTATTCCGTAAGAGAGTCTTGTGATGAGGTTACGCATTTTATGGCAGTGGCTGATTGCCTCCATTCTGGTGTCTGGTGTTGCTCACGCAGATTCATTAGAAGCTTGTGGGGCATTTATACCTGAAATACCTGGGCTTAAAGTGACGGTGAAATCAGAGAATAATGTTTGTTATGGGGAGCTGGTTTCTCTCGTAGAGCTAAGTCCGCCAATTCTCGTTGAGGAAAACACTTTTACCATTCGGCCGATTTCATTTCGAAATGCGCTAAAGGAGTCTGGGCGCTTTAGTAGAAAAGGTGGCTATATTTATAATTACTCGGTAAATGGAGCTATTGAACAAGTTTCTGAGAAAGGAAAGGTGAACGTTGAACGTTCAGTTGCGTTTGGGGCAGCAGAGCTGCGAGTGACAATGTCCCCGTTTATTCTGTGGGATTCAGAAGAAAGCATTAGCAAAGCGCAGGAAAAATTTTCAATCTTGAAGTCGGGCTTAAAATTTAGTTGTTTTTATGGCCTTGTTGGCGTGGGGCGCTCGACAGCGACATTATCTGTATGTGTGCCTAAGTCCTCTAATAAAATGGACCCTACTATTGACGATATAAAGAAGGCGTTTGAGAAAATAAAGCCTTTGCGTGGATGAAATTGGGTAGGGGGGTAAAGCTGGTCATCGCTAACAATAAAGAAGCCAATTTTTTGCTAGAAAAGTTGGCGATTATTTGTAAGCTAGGTTAGCTGTAGTAAATAAATCTGCCCCCTTTTCCAGTGCCCGGAGAGTTGCCTGCATCAATTCCTTCATTTATTAAGAGGCAGAAACAGTGATTAAGGTCGCGGCTTTGTATTTGTTGTCCTCGTTTTTGCTGGCGTACGCTGGAGAGAATCTAGTTGTTGAAAGCAATGGTTGTGTGATGAAGGTAAAAGATTTCGCTGGTTTCTCATCTGGGAAAACAAGTGAAGGCGAGACTATTGTTAAGTACAAATATAAAGACGGTAGGGTGCGGGATATCAAGGTCGGCTGCGAAGATATGACTCTGGCGGATGCAATAGCTGGCGATTATGTGCAAGAGAAAGATGGATTGAAAGTTGGAGCTGGATCGCATCCGCTATCAAAAGCAAACCTGTACTCTGGTAGCAATTGGTCTGGAGTAGAGGGCGTATATTTTTTAGGTGCCGTCTGTTTTACCACATCATTTGAGGCCGGCAGGAATCATGTTTTTTTTATAGAGACATGTGGCGAGGAAAAGGACACGAATGAGGTGAGGAGAAGCTTTCTGTCGTTGCTTAAGCACGCTGAGACTTATTATGTTGCATCTGGTGATAAATAACTGATTAGCGACAGGAAAAATGCTGTTTGCGCTTATAAAAGCAAAAAGGGGACTGATTTTATTTGTAAGGTAGGTTTAGCTTTCGATAAATAAAACTGTCCCCGTTTTTTTAATAAAATGGAATTATTCTCTGTGGTTAAAAATGTAATTTTCTTGGCGTGCTCGGCACTTTTTGTATTTGGCGTCGCTACCGTTCAAGCAGAACCGTTCTATTCCGCGAAGATATTACAAGCCGACTATTCTGCGGCCCCTAACCTGAGGCTACTAATTAGAATTCAAGATGTAGAAACGGGAAGTAATGAGCCGAGCGGCTCCACTCGAGCGGCCTGTATGCGTGCTAGCAAGTCAGCTGCTCAGCCTGGGCCAAACCCTTGCTTTTCTTTCGAACTGGATGAGGGAAATGGAAATGTCAGTGTTTTAAAGCAGACTCTGCTAAATGATCCACAGCGGGGAAGCGATCCAATTTATATTGAGTTGCTTTACAAGTCGGAGCAGACAAAAAATCAATATGGGTGGTTTGATAATAAAACGGTCAAGCTAAGAGTTGATGACAATAATGGATTGAACAACTGGGATGCGGATCTGCCTCAGAGTTTACCTCAAGTCAAAATAGTGCAAGAGAGCGATATTTATCAGTTGGTTTTGGCGGATGCGGATGCGCTGCTTAATTCGGCTTACCATGATAAGGCATATCGTTTAAGCGACGAAAAGAAAACCGCGTTTCGTGAGGTTCAACGAGCTTGGATGAAACTTCGGGATCTCGAGTGTGTAAAATCTATATATGGTGAGCAATCGGCTAGTTGCTTGATTCGTCTGACCCTTGATCGTGCCAGGCAGATTGCGGTCGCTCCGCCATCAAAGTAGCTGAAGTAAACTTAAAATAGGTTGCTCCATAATCAAGGATGAGGGAAAAGGGGGCGGATTTATTTAATAAACTTGCCATTGCGTAGGGTGGTCGTCGATAAATAAATCTGTCATCTTTATATTCAGCTTTCGATATGACGATTTCGCATTTTTGCATCAAAACAAGGGAATGGTATTGAGAAAGTTATTTTTGTCGGTGATGCTTTTGTGTCCCTTGGTAGTGGTCGCTGAACCGATCTTTCAGTCTCTGCAGTTATGCAAGCAAGGCAGTGCCACGAGTAATTGCTCGGTGGTCATGGACAGCAATAGTTATTTGGTGGATGCCCATTCCGGCAAGAAGCTGTCCGACACAGCTGAGTCGACTGGAGCGTTGAATTCGTTTCAGCTTTACCGGGATGGCAATCGATACATTCTGGCCAATGAAAATTTCTCAAGGGCTCAGTCGCGCCGCTGGGTGGTGTTTGGCTATGACGGTGGGAGAATTGTTCTGCAGAGGATTTATATTTTCTCGTTAAACGCGTCTGAACAGTCACGGCCTCACTGGCATGGTTACGACTGCCGGCCCGACTCCAAACCATTCAGCCCGCCAAGCGGTGAGTCTTTCAGCGAATCAGCAATGCAGGCGCTGTGCGGCGACGTTGAAGGTGAAGTGGTAATGGTGCCGGTAAAATCGTCTATTTCAGTGCCCGCCAAATCGTTGGTTGTCAGTGTTCCCGTGTACAGCTCCCGAACCCGTGTCGGTGCTGCGACTTACGTTTTTGCTAAAAGTGAGGAGCCGGATCTGTCGGCGATGGTTTGTCTGTCCGACTGTTTACCCATTGGGTCGGAAAAAAATGAAACATCGGTGAATAGTGTTTCAGTTGCTTCCGCTAACGCCAAGGAAACCTGCAATCCCGACAGCTTTACCAATCCAGATTTGATCACTTGCGGTCAACAAAGCCTCGAGAGAGTCGATGCCGTGTTGAATGACCAATACAAGAAAGTCCTGGTCAGCTTGTCTCCCGCAGACAAGAAGCAACTGACCAATGTGCAAAGAAAGTGGGTGCGTTTCAAAGAAACGTATTGTGAGGATATCTATCAGTCCGCTTTGCCGGGAGCGGAGGCGCCCATCGAGAGGCTTGCGTGTTTGGCACGTGCAACCAATGCCCGGTTGGGTGAACTCATTTATCTACAGACAGGGCTGCCGAATGATGGCTTTTACAAAGCGGCATCGCTGATGGCAGGGCAGGATCGCGAAAACGGCTTGAAGGCCTCGATCAATCTGCTGGGAGGGGTTGAGTTCGACGATCCGGTTTGGAAGCAATATGCGGACGGGCAGTGCGACATGAATTTCCGTCTGTTTCGTGAAGACCTCGCCTATTGCGCTGTACGGATGCGCTTTCAGTTACCCATGAACCGTTAAAGGAATGGAATCTATGAGTTGGTGTCTCAGGGGCGCTCAGATGGTCTCCGATTTTTTCTTTGGAAACCGGATGTAAGTGGAAGTAGGGCGAGCACATGCGATTCAAGTATTTAGCCATATCCCTGCTTGGCGTGTTGTGGACGGCACCGGTATTTGCCGAATCAACCACTTTCAGCCCAACCGAAAACGTCGAAGCGACGCTCGTGCTGGCAGGCTCAACGTTAACGGTCGCTGTTAAAAGCAATATCCAAAGTGACTCTCGGACAATCGCTTTTAAAGCTGAAAACGAACTGCATGTGCAAATAGACGATTTCAATTTCGACGGTGCAAAGGATTTTGCGGCCTGGCAGATCGATGACGGAATGGGCACCTACACCATTCACAGGGTTTTTATTTACCAGCCCGAGGCAGGTTTTTTCAAGGAGCTGACTCCAGCTTGTGGCGACGATTTCGTCAATCTGCGCGTAGAGCGCGACAAGAGAACTCTGCTCAGCACCTACTGGGAAATGAATGAGCCAAAGCTCTGTGTCACCCATTTTTTCCCAGATTAGACTGCCTAGATTTCATCTGAATAGTTCAAGGATAGAAGACCGTGAAACGTTTCGTTTTAAGCGTTATTTGTGCGCTGACCTACCAAGCCGTTCTGCCGGTTTCAATCGCGCTTGCTCAGGACGAGTGCGCCGGGATCACCACAAGCCAACAAGTTGATAAGTGCTCTGAGGTGTCGAAAATCGCTGCCGATTCACAGTTGAATACGAGTTATCACCAACTGATGGCTCGACTCGAAACTCAGTATCGAGCCGAACCCGACACGGGTACGGCGTATACGGCGAAGGTCAAAGAAGCGCAGCGCGCGTGGATAAAATTGCGTGACGCAAATTGTCCGCTCGAGGCGTTTGAGATTAAGCAGGGTACTTCTGCCTACGTGACGACCGTGAATAACTGCGTCGCGAGAATGAGCCGCGAGCGTTCAGTTTTTCTAGACAATATTGCGCCCGATATCGTGAGTGGCTTAGCTGTAGGGCAAGGGGCGGATGTCTCCTGTCCATCTCAGAACTTTGCTCAATTTCTACCAGCGTTTTCCGCAAATGCTGAGTCCCAGAGGCGCCTCACCGCGTTGGCGGTGAAGATGCTGGTGTTGAAGCGGACAGACGACCCGGGCCGATTTGAACCTTCCATTACTGGGGAAACAGGCTCCAGTTTGGCGTTTCCGTTGATGGCTGCGGTGGGGAAAGGTAAGACTGAAGGAGTTGAGATCGAACGAGTCGACGACGGTCACGTGAACGTTGTGGATAAACGAGCAGGCAACAGCAACATCAAAATTTTTAACTTTTCTCGAAAGGCGTGCTGGGCGCTTGTGGGGGTCGAAGACTGGTCAATCAGCGAGAAGGAGCTTGTTGCATCCAGTAAGCCCGGAATGAGCCGCGCCGAAAACTTCTGTTACCAACGTGCAGAGGGTTTGGGTGGTTTAGGCGCGATGGAGCAATACCGACTGACTAAAGAACTGCTTGAAGCGTCCCTGGAAAACTATGTCTGTGCTGCAGAATCGGGTGATCCACAGGCGAGTCTGTCGGCGGCACGCTTGAGTCTTTCGCAGATGGCACCTCAGTTGGAAACCAGCAAGCTTGAGGCTTTGTTCAAAGCAGCCTCGACACTACCGAGCGGCGCGTTGGGTTATGCCACGTATTTTTGTAACGGTAATTCCACCGATTATAACGGCCCTTGTCTGCACCCTGAACTTGCAGAAAAGGAGGTTATTCGCGCTATTGCCATGGGCTCCACAGACGCGATGAACTATTTGGCTATTTCTTTTGAGAGTGGGGAGTTGGGCACGAAGGACATCTCCCGAGCGTTGGCCTGTTTTCAATTGTCAGCTGACAAAGGTAATCAGGAAGGTATCAACAACGTGAGGCGCTTGGGATCGCAAGGCACGGAATCGGTCAAGGCAAGTCACTGCATCTAAAGCTCGAAGTGCAGACGTGACAATGCATTGGAATAAAGAAGGGGACATCAGTCCCCTTCGTATTTCTTGCTATGTCTTAGCCCGATGCTCCGCCGGATCCGGCGAATCAATATGATCCAGTGCTCGCTCCACTAACAGATGAACCCCGTCGGCCATTCTGCTCAGTGCTAGGGCGATTGAGCGGCGGGAGCCTTCTACGCCGTCGGCCAGGTCGGCGGCGATGGCGCTGATGGATAGCAGGTCTTCCGAGGCGTTGGCCAGGAGGGTTTCGGTGTGGACGTCCGGGCAGACCATGAAGAGCGGGCCCATGCCTGGGGAGGGTTTTTCTTGGGGCGGAGCGAAGTGATGGTCGAGGGCGCGTTCGGCGGCTTCGTGGAGTTTTTTGGAATCGAAGGATTCGTAGGGGGAAGTGGCTTCGTGTTCTGGGGGATTCGGAGTTGGCTTGATCATTGGTGTTTCCCGATATGTGTTTTGGGTGTGGCTGTCTCCCCGTCGCTTGCATTCGAATAAGGGTGGCAGCCATGCGTAGGTGTGCAAGACCGGGCATATCGGAACCCGGCAGACCCCAAAGGGACCTCCCACGCACAGCCGCCATGAAGCATTTACAGCGAGCATGAAAAACGCTCGACGTTGGATTGGCGAGTGTGCGGCGATATGTACCGGACTTGCACGTCCGTGTCACCGTTTTTGCGGTAACGAACAAAGACTATCGGTGCAGTCAGTGGCTGCCTAGTTCATGAACAGCGCCACGTGTTGAAGGAAATGTCCGATAGAACCGAGCGTAGAAAGATCAAAAGTCCTCGGCTTTTAAACATCGACGTTTAGTCAATGACTTGGTAGTCATCAGCGTCAAAAATACCGGCATCTTCTTCTAACACTGCACAACAGTGGCGTTCCTGCTCGAAGCCGCTACACTGCGCCGGCCGTTCATTTTTCTCTTGAGGCTGCACGTATGAAATTTCGTTTTCTTCTGTGGATGCTGGGTTTGTTGATGGGTAAGGCCAGTCGGACTAATCCTGCGTTTCAGCAGCAGTTGGGTGACAAGGAATTGGTGTTCCAGCTACAGACCCTGGACGGGAAAGTGGCGCGGCATTTCTTTGTGAAGGATCAGCGCATTACCAGCAAGTCGGGTGTGTATGCCGAACCGGCGTTTGCGATTGCGTTCAAGGATGCAGCGTATGGCTTTGCCACGATGCAGGCGAAGAACAAGCAGTTGGCGTTTATGACGGGGATTCAGGACAAGTCGATTCAGATCAAGGGGAATCCGGCGCTGGTGATCTGGTTTCAGGGGTTGACCAAGTATTTGAAGCCTAGAAAAAAACCTGCTGCTGCCCATTAGTTGGCTATTGATTTCGGGACGATACGGTGACCCGTTAGGCAATCGATTAGGCTCGTAAAGCCAGCACAGCTGTTATTTCTAACAGGTGGCAGCTATTGGGAAGCGTGCTCCACTGAGGTCGAGAGATGTCCTGCCGGGCATCATTTAGATCGTTCAGGGAGCATGTTGATGAACCAGGTATCAGGTTTGCGGGCGGCGGGTGACTTGGATCTACTTTTTGGCGAGGGCGGCTTGGCGACAATGCCGGACAGAACAAAGGCAATTGCCGCTCTGCCGGATAACAAACTAATTCTTGCGACAGGTTTTGAAATTGGTCACTCGCATAAGATAGTAAGACTTACTGAGAGGGGAGCGCCCGACGAGTCGTTTGGGCCGGGTGGTGAAGTTGTAATCCCTGATAAAAGTGGCGTTGATATTTACCCAGACAAAATAATTGCACTTCAAGATGGCGGATACCTGATCAGTGGCGGCCAAAAGCGGTCCGAAAATAAAGTGCACGTATTTCGACTGCTGGAAAACGGCCAACTGAATAAAGCTTTTGGTGACGAGGGCATTGCCACGGTTAGCGTTGAGGATAAGGACGCAACGGGTGATATACAGTTAGTCGCATCCACTTGGATGGCTGTTTCCGAGCAAAGCGGAAAAATTTATTTGAGTGCTACCTATGCTTACTCCGAGGGGATCAAAGGTGTTGTATTTCGCCTTAATGAAAATGGCTCGCCGGACACAAGCTTTAATGGCGGTTTTGTATTAATTGGGGTGCAGGACGCGCAGATAGGCCTTGGGTCTTTGGCTGTCCATCGAGACGGCGTACTCGTGGGCGGTACAATCTTCGCTACTGGCTACTTTGAGGGAGATGCTTTTGTAAGCCGCTATGACGATAGTGGTAAGGAAGATACTTCGTTCGGCGATCGCGGAAGAGTCATCATTCCCAACGGTACTGATGATCGAAGATCTTTTCTTACCTCTATCGCTGTAGGCGCAAACAATATGATCGTAGTGACGGGCCGCTCGGGCATAAGCGGTGTACGTGAAGGTTTGATTACTGTTCTTAATGCCAGCGGTAGTTTCAATCTTGTCTTCAATAACGGAGCTCCGTTGTACTCCAGTTTTTTGGCGCAATTGCATTTCTACGAGTGTGCCATTCAGCAGAGCGGAAAGATTATCGTCATGGGGACGGGCGATACTCGAAACTTGATAGTTGCGCGTTACAACCTCGATGGTTCTCTGGATCGTACGTTCGCAGGCATAGGCTGGACTGTTTACCGTGAGATGGGAGATTTTATCTACAAGGACAGCTCGCTAACGGCAGATAACAAAATCGTTATTCTTGCGAACCAGTCTTTAAAGCCTTTTGCGGTCTGTTACTTGGGATAACGCTGGATGAGAGGTGAGCGTGAAGTGTGACAGGTAGACCGAGCTGGACTCTTCGCGGGCCTGCGCGCTGGAAGTGCACGAAGGCGGCGAGATTGTCGGGCATGCCCGAGTTAATCAGCCATGAGCCCGATCTTCGTTGCATTGATGCAAAGACGAGTTTCACTGAGGTTTTGGCTCCGTACGTCACTCATTCGTCTCTCAAAGACATCAATACTGTAATTTCTGACAAGTGTTTGAGAGGGGCTCCGAATGCTCTACTGATGTGAGAGGTCCATTACGGACCTCTCAACATTGGAGGTTGAAAAATCATGAGCCGACTACAGATGGAAAAAAACGCAGGTACCCTGGACCCGACATTTAATGAAACCGGAGTGGTCATTTATCCTGCCGATACTAGGGGAACTTCAAAGGCCATTCTCGCGTTACCTCAGGGCAAGTTGCTTGTCGCCGTTGCGACGCCGTGGGGAGAGCCCAATGAGGGAACACCCTCGTTTACTTTGGCGCGTTTTAATGAGGACGGAACGTTCGACTCCCGGTTTGGCAGCAGGGGCGTCCTGCCTGTGTTCTTCGAAAACGTCTATGTACATGGGAAACTCGCACTCACTGCTTCTTCGAATGGAGGATGGGTGCTTTTTGGCGAATACTCTACTGATGGTTTTCCACATTTTCTTGGTGTAGCGGTGGTACGTCAGTGCGAGGATGGAACGTTAGACGCATCCTTCGGCGAGGGCGGGGGGGTATTTATTCCCTACGACGAAATTGGCCACCCCGTTATGCCTCTGGAAGATGAACAGATTTCCGCAGAGAAACATACAACGCCTTGGAACCAAGGGAACGCTATCGTTGAACAGTTAGATGGCAAGCTCATCTTCAGCAGCCGCTTTTGGACCGATAGTCGTGAGAAAGGGATTTTGTTACGCCTTAATCGTGACGGTTCGCGTGATAAAACCTTTAATGGGGGATCAGTGATCGTCGAGCTTCACGGCGTGGCGCATGATGGGAATAAAATCGGTGCTATTGCCGTGCAAAAGGATGACAAAGTATTGGTTGCTGGAAATTACTGGGGTGACCAAGTCGGGATTTACATTGCGCGATACGACGCGCAAGGACAGGTGGATGCCAGTTTTAACAACGGTCGTCCGGTAATTATTCCTGTCGCTCATTCCAATATGTCATTTAATGCAATAGCCGTTAGAGAAAGTGACGGCGGGATTGTAGCGGTGAGTGATCACGGGCTGATTGTCGTCTTGAACACCACCGGCTCTTACAATCAGGTCTTCAATAACGGAAAGCCGTTGTACTCGGATTTACCGATTCTTGCGAATCATTGGCGGCGATGCGCCTGGCAAGCAGATGGGGCGATTGTTGTCATCAACGACGGTCTCTTAACCATTAATTCATTGGCGGTAACGGCACGATATAACCCTGACGGCACACCGGACATGAAGTTCAATGGTCAGGGATGGGCCGCCTTCAATTATGAAGATGAACATGAGTCGGTGATTGATATGGTGATCATGAAAAACGGGCGCATCGTCGTTTGTGGCGTCTCACGTTCTCGTGGTTGGATTATCCGCTATCTGGCTTGAGTCGCTCATTTAGAATGGGATTCAGCGCGGGCAAGCCACGCTCCCACGGGGATCGCCTAAGTCCTGTGGGAGCTTGGTTTGGTCCGGGCGGCGATCCGACGATGCTTTTTAGGCTTGGGTGAATTGCGACGCGAGTTCACGCAGCAGCACTTCAGCTTCGAGGACTTTGCTGACGACGTCGTTGGCTTTGTCGCGGGTCAAACCTACGCGTTCAAGCAAGGCATCCGGGATGTCTTCATCCGGGCCGGAGCCGATGCCGCGACTACGCAGCAAGCGCACCGCCAGGCACACGAGGTTCGGATATTCAGCGTAGGCGCCGTCGTAGCTCGGATCGTGCTGGAAGCGCAACGCAGTGGCCAGTTCGTCCGGCATGTCCCAGTAGCGCATCAGCCATGAGCCGATCTGTTCACGACTAATGCCCAGCAGGTGTTGCTCCACAAAGCTGTGGCACAGGTGCGGGTTGACCTCCAGGTGGCGGCAGATCAGCGAGAAGTGCGGCGGGAAGACGTGCGCGAGCAGCAAGTAGCCGAAGTTGTGCAGCAGGCCGGCAAGGTAGGTCAGGCCGGCTTCCGGGCGCTGGGCACGGGGCATGGCGCGGGTCAGGCCTTCGATGACGGCGGCGGTGTAGATCGATTGCTGCCAGTACGGCGTGGTGTGTTGCGGGTGGTCTTTGGGCAGGCTGAGGGTTTTGCCCAGGGCCAGTCCCAGCGCCAGGTTGATCACCAGGTCGAAACCCAGCACGCGGACGATCGCATCTTCTACTGAACGAATCTTGCCCGGCGACGCGTAGTACGGCGATGCCGCCCAGCTCACCACTTGTGCGGCCAGGGCCGGGTCGGTTTCGACGACGCCAGTGATGTCGTCGATGGTGGCGTTGGGGTCGACGCGCAGTTTGATGATTTTCTGTGCGGTCTCGGCCAGCGGCGGAATTTCGATGGTGGCTTCCAGGCGTTGCTGGATGCGCCGAGCGGTGAACGCCTGGACGGCCTGGGTGATTTCCTCGCGGTCATCGTCGGGGCGGTCGAGGTTCGGGCGGATGCTGGTCAGGTTTTCGCCGAAGTTGGCGGCGCTGGCCTTGGTCAGCATGGTCTTGAAGGCTTCGCTGGTGATTTCCAGCAATACGCCCGGCTCGCCCGAGTTGATCAGCAACTTCGGTTCGCGCAGCAGGCTTTCTTCGTACAGGCACGGCGAGCTGGTCAGTGCCGGCAGGCCGGGCAGCAGGCTCAGGCTGTGTTTGCCGAGCATTTTTTCCAGGCGCTCGGTCGACACGGCAGCGAGGCGGCGACCGGTCAGTTCGGCGAGACGATTGAGGTCGAGCAACTGGCTCTGCGGAAACAGCACCATCAGCGCGCCGACGGCGTCGTCGAGCAATACCGCCTGCACTTTGCGCGAGGCGTTCAGGCCGTGGTGGTCGAGGACTTCTTCGTAGGCGATGCCCAGTTTGGCGAGCAGCAGCCGAATAACAGACGGAGCGTGCGGGGTTTCGGGGACGAGGGCAGCTTCAGTCATGGTCTGTATCCGTATTCAAACAATTGCAGGAGTATAACCAGCTTGTCTAAAGGCATCGTCCAGAATCTGCGACGGTGCTCACACTTGGCCGTATTGCTGCCCATGGCGCAGCCAGCGGTCGAGCAGCGGGCTGACGTGATCCGGCCAGCGCTCCAGCAATGCCTGGGCGGCGTCGCGCACGGCGGGAAGAAGATCGGCGTCGCGCATCAGGTCGGCAACCTTGAATTGCAGCAGGCCGGTCTGACGCGTGCCGAGCATTTCGCCGGGGCCGCGCAGTTCGAGGTCTTTTTCCGCGATGACAAACCCATCGTTGGTCTCGCGCATGATGCCCAAACGCTGACGGCCAATCTGCGACAGCGGCGGATGGTAGAGCAGCACGCAATGGCTGGCGGCGCTGCCTCGGCCGACGCGGCCGCGCAACTGGTGCAGTTGCGCAAGGCCGAGGCGTTCGGGGTTTTCGATGATCATCAGGCTGGCGTTCGGCACGTCGACGCCGACTTCAATCACGGTGGTGGCGACCAGCAGTTGCAGGTTGCCGGCCTTGAACTCGGCCATCACAGCAGCTTTTTCGACGGGCTTCATGCGCCCGTGGATCAGTCCGACCTTCAACTCGCCGAGGGCGGCGGTGAGGTCCTCAAAAGTGGTTTCCGCCGCTTGGCAGGTCAGCTCTTCCGACTCTTCGATCAGCGTGCACACCCAATAGGCCTGACGCCCTTCGGCACAGGCGCCGCGCACCCGTTCGATGACTTCGACGCGCCGGGTGTCGGTGACCAGCACCGTGTTCACCGGCGTTCGGCCGGGCGGCAGTTCGTCGAGGATCGAAGTGTCGAGGTCGGCGTAGGCACTCATGGCCAGCGTTCGAGGAATCGGCGTGGCGGTCATGATCAGCTGATGTGGGCACATCCGCCCGCCGACGCCTTTCTGTCGCAATGCCAGGCGTTGCTGCACGCCGAAGCGGTGTTGTTCGTCGATGATCACGAGGGCGAGGTTCTTGAACTTCACTTCGTCCTGAAACAGCGCGTGAGTGCCGACCACCATCGGTGTGCCGCTGGCGATCTGCTCGAGCGCAGCCGCGCGGTTCTTGCCTTTGAGCTTGCCGGCCAGCCACGCGACTTCAATGCCCAGCGGCTCGAGCCAGCGCTTGAAGGTGATGAAGTGCTGCTCGGCGAGGATTTCGGTGGGGGCCATCAACGCGACTTGATAACCCGCCTCCAAAGCCTGGAGCGCGGCGAGGGCGGCGACCACGGTTTTACCCGCACCGACGTCGCCCTGAATCAGCCGCAGCATCGGTTCGTGCTGGCTGAGGTCGTAGGCGATTTCGTTGCCGACGCGCTGTTGGGCGCCAGTCGGTGCGAACCCCAGGTTGGCCAGATACTTGGCCGGAAGCGTCGTGGCTTTCGGCATCGCTGGCGCGCGCAGGGAACGCATGCTTTCGCGCAGGCGTTGCTGCGACAGTTGATGGGTCAGCAGTTCTTCGAAGGCCAGACGGTGCTGGGCCCAGTGATGACCGAGGGCGAGTTCGTCGACGTCGGCATCGGCCGGCGGGTGATGCAGGTAGCGGATCGCGTCGGCCAGCGGCGCCAGTTGATAGTCCCGCGCCAGTTCGGTCGGCAGCCAGTCGGGCAGGCTGGTCGGGCCGAGCATCGTCAGGGTTTGCATGCACAGTTGGCGCAAACGCTGTTGGGTCAGGCCTTCGGTGAGCGGGTAGACCGGCGTCAGGGTTTCATCCACGGGCGGCGGCTCGTCGCCGGTGATGGCGCGGTATTCCGGGTGGTAGATTTCCAGCCCCGACGCACCGGGCCGCGCTTCGCCGTAGCAGCGAATCCGCGTGCCGCGTTTGAGGCCTTCTTTCTGGGCGTTGCTGAAATGGTAGAAGCGCAGGCTGAGCCCGCCAGTGCCGTCCTGCAAACGCACGACCAGGCTGCGGCGACGGCCCATGACCACGTCGGCGCCGCTGACGGTGCCTTCGATCACGGCGTCCTGTCCGGGTCGCAAGTGGCCGATCGGCACCACACGAGTGCGGTCCTGATAGCGCAGCGGCAGGTGGAACAGCACGTCCTGGAGATTCTCCAGGCCGACCTTGGCCAGTTTCTCGGCCATGGCCTCGCCGACACCCTTGAGTGCCGTTACCGACACTTGCGACAACTCGGTCATGACAGCGACTTAAGCCGCAACTACCGGCGCGGGCGGTTTGGCCACCGAGCACAGGCGAATGGAGTCAGCGAGGATTTCAATCGCCTTCGGCCGCGGGAAGCTCGCGCGCCAGGCAATGGCCACGGTGCGGAACGGCACCGGCGGTGTCAGTGGCCGCACTTCGATCACGCCGGGGGCGTAGTGGTGGCTGTCGACTGCCGAGAGCGGCAGGATCGAAATCCCGAGCCCCGAGGCAACCATGTGGCGAATGGTTTCCAGCGAGCTGGATTCCACCGTGGTGTGCTTGGCGCCGTCGTTGCCTTTGGTCAGCGTCGGGCAGGCTTCCAGCACTTGGTCGCGGAAGCAGTGGCCCTCGCCCAGCAGCAGCAGGCTCTTGTCGTTGAGCAGGGCGGCGTCGATGGATTCTTTTTGCGTCCACGGGTGCTGGGCCGGCATCAGGACGTAGAACGGCTCGTCATAGAGCTGCAGGGTCAGCACGTCGGCTTCGTTGAACGGCAGGGCGATGATGATCGCGTCGAGTTCGCCGTTGCGCAGTTTGTCGCGCAGCACGTGGGTGAAGTTTTCTTCGATGTACAACGGCATCTGCGGGGCGACCCGGTGCAGTTGCGGGATCAGGTGCGGAAACAGGTACGGGCCGACGGTGTAGATCGCGCCGACTTTCAGCGGGGCGGTCAGCTGGTTCTTGCCGGCCTGGGCCAGTTCGCGGATGCCCTGGGCCTGTTCCAGGACTTTCTGTGCCTGGGCCACGATGCCTTCGCCGACCGGGGTCAGGCGCACGGCACTCTTGCTGCGCTCGAAGATCAGCACACCGAGTTCGTCTTCAAGCTTTTTCACGCCCACCGACAGGGTCGGCTGACTGACGTGGCAACGCTCGGCCGCGTGGCCGAAGTGCTGCTCTTGGGCGAGGGTAACGATGTAGCGTAATTCTGTAAGAGTCATAGCGAGCGTCCATGAAGTTGCGGGCCAAGCATACCGGCTGCAATCGATAGACGCACGTTATCAGAGAGAGTGTGTCGGGTGACACCGGGCAATGCGGGTTTGCCGCTGGCGGATATGCGAAAGGCACCTTTCGGGTGCCTTTTGCAGGTATTTCGCTCGCTGAAGATCTCCTGTGGGAGCGGGTTTGCTCGCGATAGCGGTGTGTCATCCAACATTGATGTCATCTGATACGGCCCCTTTGCGAGCAAGCCCATTCCCACCCTGGTTCAGCGGTGGATTAGCGGCGACGTTCGAGCGAATAAACAAACGGTGCAACGATTTCGATGGAACCGTTGTTCAGCATGTCGGCCGGTGGCTTGGGCAACGGTTGGGCACGTCTGATCATTTCCAGGGTCGCCCGGTCCAGATCGGCGTTGCCGGAGCGGCCCACCAGTTCGAATGACAGTACGTTACCTTCGCCATCCACCACGAAACGCAGACGGTTCAAGCCTTCCTTGCCCCGCGCCTGGGCACTGGCCGGGTACTTTTTGTACTTGGCCAGGTGAGCGAGCAGCGTCCCTTGCCAGCTGGCCTTGGCGGCCTGCTGTGCGGGCGATGGGCCCGGTGCCGGTTGTGCGGATTTTTCCGTCGGTGCCTGGGTCGGTTGCGTGTCGCTCGGTTTTTCCTCGGACGGTTTTTCCTTCGGCGGCTCCGGCTTTTTCTCCACAGGCTTGGGCGGCTGAGGCTTCGGCTTGGGTTTGACCGGTTTCGGTACGGTAATTTCTGCCTTCGGCACTTCGGCCAGTTTCGGGATCGGCAGTTCTTCCACCGGCGCGGGTGGTTGTGGCGGCGTTATCACCTTTGGCGGTGCCGGCGGTGGCGGGGCAGGAACCGGCGCCAGCTCGACCATCATCGCCTGCGGTGGCAGCTCGATGGGTGGTTGTGCGGTCCAGTTCATCGCCAGCGCAATGGCCACTGCATGGACGCCCAGCACCACGGCCAGGCTCCCGCTGTAACGCGTCAGCTTATGGCGCGTCGTGATCATTTCTTGACTGCCGTCTCAAGCCCGACGAGACCCACCTTCAGGTAGCCCGCGGAACGCAGGTTATCCATCACGCTCATCAGGTCGCCGTAGTCCACGCCTTTATCGGCCTGGAAGAAGATTGTCGTGTCTTTCTTGCCTTGGGTCCTGGCGTCGAGGGTGGCGCCGAGGGCTTCGGCCTTCACTTCTTCTTCGCCGAGGAACAGGCGCTGGTCAGCCTTGACGCTGAGGAACACCGGTTTCTCTGGCCGTGGCGCCGGTTTGGCGCTGGAGGCGGGCAGGTCGACCTTGATGTCCACGGTGGCCAACGGAGCGGCCACCATGAAGATGATCAACAGCACCAGCATCACGTCGATGAACGGCGTGACGTTGATTTCGTGGTTCTCGGCCAGATCGTCGTCTGCGCCTTCTTTCAAATGCAGGCCCATGGCCGATTACCCCACTTTCACCATGTGCGGTTGCGAGCTGCGCTCAGGCTGGTGGTCGAGGTCGCGGCTGACCAGCAACAGGACTTCTGCCGAGGCGTCGGACACTTGCGCCTTGTAGCCGGCGATGGAGCGGGCGAAGACGTTGTAGATCACAACGGCTGGAATCGCGGCCACCAGGCCCAGTGCCGTCGCCAGCAGGGCTTCGGCAATGCCGGGGGCCACGACGGCAAGGTTGGTAGTCTGGGTTTTGGCGATGCCGATGAAGCTGTTCATGATGCCCCATACGGTACCGAACAGACCCACGAACGGCGCGGTAGAGCCGATGGTGGCGAGTACACCGGTGCCGCTGCTCATGTTGCGACCACAGGCTGCGACCAGACGCTCGAGGCGGAAGGCGACACGTTCCTTGATGCCTTCTTTCTCGCGGCTGTTGGTCGACAGGCGCATTTCTTCCAGCGCGTCATGCACCAGCAAGTTGGCGAGGGTGCCTGCCTTGGTGGCAGACGCGCTGGCTTCCTTGAGGGTGGTGGCCTTTTTCAGGTGGACGATTTCGGTGCGCAGACGACGCTTGGCGCCCATCAGCTCGAAACCCTTGGCGATCCAGATGGTCCAGGTGATGATCGATGCGATAGCCAGGCCGATCATCACGATTTTCACGATGATGTCGGCGTTCTGATACATGCCCCACGGCGACAGGTCATGGGCCATGCCCAGGGAGTTGTCGGCTTCGAGGACTTCAGGAGCGTCTTCGGCAGTGGTGTCTACTGCCTGGGCCGGGTCGGTGGCCACCGGTGCGGCGTGATCGGCTGGAGCAGGTACGGCCGCGGCCTGGGTGGCTGGGGTAGCCGGCGCTTGTGCGTCAGCAAATGTGGCGGTTGGCGCCAGCATCAGGCTGAGCAGCAGGGCGGCCACCGCGCTCCAGGCGCGAGGTCGTTTGGTTGGCGAAGCGAGGAATTGATTGCGTGTCATGCTGGCCGGACCTGAGAGAAAAAGACGGTAAATGTTCTTCCAGGCCTCGAAGGCCGAGAACAAAAGTGGTGGGCATTATTGCAAGTAATTCTTGTTAACAAAAGTAATAGAGTATCTTTTTTTCCTTCATCGCTAGCCGCTCGTCCATTGCCGGCGCTAGTCTGTGGCTTTCCGATAGGAGTTTTTTGATGTCCGCGCCATCTGTTTTGATCGCCGGCTGCGGCGACGTCGGCAGTCGTCTGGCCACACAATTGCTGGCTGCAGGGTGGGAGGTTCACGGCCTGCGACGTGACGTCTCGCGCCTGCCCAATGGGGTGATCGGTGTTGCCGGCGACCTGTTCAACAAAGACTGCCCGCACACCTGGCCGGTTGGTGCGGTGGACTACCTGGTGTATTGCGCGGCCGCCACCGATCACGATGAAGCCGGTTACCGCGCCGCTTATGTCGAGGGCTTGGAGCACGTGCTTGAGTGGCTGGGCGACTATGGGCAGGTGCCCAATCGCTTGCTGTTCGTTTCCAGTAGTAGTGTTTATGGCCAGCAGGAGGGCGAGTGGGTCGACGAAACATCGCCGACCATCGCTGCCGGCTATTCAGGTCGACTGATGCTGGAGGCGGAGCAAGTGGCGCTCAACAGTGGCATCCCGGCGAGCATCGTGCGTTTGACCGGTATTTATGGCCCGGGCCGTGAATATCTGCTGACTCAGGTTCGTCGCGGCTATCGCGTGGCGATCGATCCGCCGTTGTACGGCAACCGCATTCACGCGGATGACGCGGCGGGGCTGATGGCGTTTCTGCTTGAGGCGGATCGGCGTGGTGTTGCGCTGGATGACATCTATATCGGTGTCGACGATGCGCCTGCACCGCTGGCCGAAGTGGTGGACTGGTTGCGTGAATATCTGGGCGTGACTGAATGGTCCGAGGATGCGAGCGTGCGGCGCACAGGTAGCAAACGGTGCAGTAATGCACGGGCGAAGGCCTTGGGCTGGACGCCAAAGTACCCAAGCTATCGTGAAGGTTACGCCGCCATTCTCGAAGGCCGCTGCTGACCCCTGTCACCACAAACCAAATGTGGGGGCGGGCTTGCTCGCGAAGGCGCCATAACATTCAACATCATCGTTGACTGTTTCACCGCTTTCGCGAGCAAGCCCGCCCCCACATTAGTTTTTTGGTGGTCTTAAGATCGGGTTACTGTTTTTCCAGCAACCATTTGCGCTGACCCGGCGTGAACTGAGGCATTTCATCCGCCTGTGCGGTGTTCACTGCCTGCAGGATCTCCAGTTCCTTGCCCTTGCGCGCAAAGATCCACGTGTTGCCTTGGCCGTTCAGTTGCAGCCACATGTTGTCGTCGCCGCCACTCATCGACGCGCAATCGCCGGCCAGACACAGGGCATAGCGATCCGCGCCCGGCAGACCGGTCACCTGGCCGTCGGCCTGGAATTGCACAGTGCTACCTTCACCGGGGCCGCTGACGACTTTCCAGCTGCCACCCATGTAGGCGGAATACAGCGCGCGTTCGAAGCTCGCACCCATCGGCGCGCCATCCGGTACGGGGATCAGGGCGCGGTCAAAGACCTGTGCGGGTTCGTTGTCGCTGGCGATCTGGCTCAGTTGCTTGCCGTCACGCTTCAGCTCGCTGGCGGAACTGCCATAGAAGTCGACTTTCCAGGCGCCGGACTCCTCGCCCAGCAGCTTGCCGTCGACATTTTCAAAACCGTTGGTGTAGCGGGCCTGCCCGGCCTTGGTGTTGACGTCCCATTCCAGGTTCGGGCCATAGGCCTGGAGCGCTTCACGCAGTGGGCCGCCTTTGGATGCAGCGTCGATCGCCACCTGATTGATCCAGGTGCCGCTGATGTCACGGTCGGCAGGGTTGCTGGCACATCCGCCCAAGAACAGGGCGACCAGCGAGAGGGCTAGCGCTTGGCGCATGGTGGAATCCTTTCAAAACAGAATCGACGCAGCCCAGGGGCTGCGCCGGACGTATTACTCGATGACCAGAATGGCATCCATTTCAACCTGCGAACCCTTTGGCAGGGCGGCTACACCGATGGCGGCGCGGGCAGGGTATGGCTGGTCAAAGTACTTGCCCATGATCTCGTTGACCTTGGCGAAGTGGCTCAGGTCGGTGAGGAAGATGTTCAGTTTGACGATGTCCTTGAACGAACCGCCAGCGGCTTCGGCCACGGCTTTCAGGTTTTCGAACACCTGGACGGTCTGGGCTTCGAAGCCTTCAACCAGTTCCATGGTTTTTGGGTCCAGAGGAATCTGACCCGACATGTAGACGGTGTTACCCGCCTTGATCGCCTGGGAGTAAGTGCCGATGGCGGCCGGGGCCTTGTCGCTGGTGATAACAGTCTTGGTCATGAATGACTCCTTGTAATAGGTTGGCTTAGGCGCGCATGCGGGTGATGCGAATCACCCCGGTCAGTGCGCGCAGTTTCTTGATCACGCGGGCCAGGTGCACGCGGTCGTGCACGCTGACCACCAGTTGAACCACGCTGATGCGACCATCGCGCTCGTCCATGCTGATTTTTTCGATATTGCCGTCGGCCGCGTTGACGCTGCTGGCCAGCAGTGCGATCAGGCCACGCTGGTGTTCCAGCTCGACGCGCAGCTCGACGTTGAATTCGCCGGTGACATCCTTGGCCCACGAGAGCTGGATGCATTTTTCCGGGTTGTGGCGGATTTCGCTGATGTTGCGGCAGTTGTCCAGGTGCACGACCATGCCTTTGCCTGCGGACAGGTGACCGACAATCGGGTCGCCCGGGATCGGCGTGCAGCACTTGGCGTAACTGAGGACCAGACCTTCGGTGCCGCGAATCGCCAGCGGGCCTTCCGGGCTTGGCAACTGTTCGCCTTCGCCCAACAGGCGGCGGGCGACCACGTAAGCCATGCGATTACCCAGGCCGATGTCTTCGAGCAGGTCTTCGATCAGTTCGAGACGGTACTCGGTGAGCATCGCCTTGACGCGCTCCGCCGCAACTTTTTCCAGCGAGCTGTCGAAGCCATTCAGCACCTTGTTCAGCAGGCGCTCGCCCAGGCTGATGGATTCGGAGCGGCGTTGCAGTTTGAGTGCATGACGGATATGCGTCCGCGCCTTGCCGGTGACCACGAAGTTAAGCCACGCCGGATTCGGCCGTGCGCCGGGAGCGCTGACGATCTCGACCGTGGAGCCGCTTTGCAGCGGTTCGGACAGCGGCGCGAGACGACGATTGATCCGACAGGCGATGCAGCTGTTGCCGACGTCGGTGTGCACCGCATAAGCGAAGTCGACTGCCGTGGAGCCTTTGGGCAGCTCCATGATCCGGCCTTTGGGCGTGAACACGTAGACCTCGTCCGGAAACAGGTCGATCTTCACACTCTCGATGAATTCCAGCGAGTTGCCGGCGCGTTGCTGCATCTCCAGCACGCCTTTGACCCACTGGCGGGCGCGGGCGTGAGTGCCTTTGGGCTGCTCGTCGCCGCTGGATTTGTACAGCCAATGGGCGGCGATGCCATTGTTGGCCATCTCTTCCATTTCACGGGTGCGGATCTGAATCTCGATCGGTACGCCGTGCATGCCGAACAGCGTGGTGTGCAGCGATTGATAGCCGTTGGCCTTGGGGATCGCGATGTAATCCTTGAAGCGACCCGGCAACGGTTTGTACAAATTATGCACGGCACCCAGCACGCGGTAGCAGGTATCGACCTTGTCGACGATGATACGGAACGCATAGACGTCCATGATCTCGTTGAAGGCCCGACGCTTGCCGCGCATTTTCTTGTAGATGCCGTAGAGATGTTTCTGACGACCGCTGACCTCACCCTGAATACCGTCGATGGCGAGGCAGTGGCTGAGGGACTCTTCGATCTTGTTGACGATTTCCTTGCGGTTGCCCCGGGCGCGCTTGACCGCCTGGTTGATCCGTGCGGAACGCATCGGGTGCATCGCCTTGAAGCCGAGGTCTTCGAATTCTATGCGGATGGCGTGCATGCCCAGCCGGTTGGCGATGGGTGCATAGATTTCCAGGGTTTCCTTGGCGATCCGCCGGCGTTTTTCGCCAGACAGGACTTCCAGCGTGCGCATGTTGTGCAGGCGGTCGGCGAGCTTGACCAGGATCACGCGAATGTCGCGCGCCATGGCCATGGCCATCTTCTGGAAGTTTTCTGCTTGTGCTTCGGCCTTGGTCTCGAAGTTCATCTGGGTCAGCTTGCTGACGCCATCGACCAGTTCGGCCACGGTTTCACCGAACTGCGCTTGCAGCGCTTCCTTGGCAATACCGGTGTCTTCGATCACGTCATGCAGCATCGCGGCCATCAAACTCTGATGGTCCATGTGCATGTCGGCAAGAATATTGGCCACGGCAAGAGGATGCGTGACATACGCCTCACCGCTGCGGCGGCGTTGGCCGTCGTGGGCTTGTTCGGCGTAGAAGTACGCTCGGCGGACCAGGTTGACCTGGTCCTTGCCGAGGTAGGTCGATAAGCGATCGGCGAGGGCGTCTATGCTCGGCATGATGACTCCAGCCGTTCGTTGTGACCCCGCGCCGTGCTACGTCGACCAGGCATAGGCTTAGACGGCCTCGTTGGACTCGTCCTCGAACGCTGCGAACAGCGGTTCGTCTTCGACGATTTCAGCGTTGGCGATGAACTCGTAGCTCATCAGGCCTTCGGCGATTTCACGCAGGGCTACAACGGTAGGCTTGTCGTTTTCCCACTGAACCAGTGGCTCTTTGCCGCCTGTGGCCAGTTGACGGGCACGCTTGGTAGAGAGCATGACCAGCTCAAAGCGGTTTTCCACGTGTTCTAGGCAGTCTTCAACGGTTACGCGGGCCATGGTATTCCTCGGAGCGAATGCAATATGCGCGCTGCCCGGTTGGGCGAGCGGACTCAACAGTTTAAAAAATCACCAGCGATTAGGGAAGCGCTGATTTTTTGACCAAGCCCTTCAACGCGCTGCAAGTGCCAATGTAAAGCCCTTGCAGCGGTTTTGGGAAGAGCTGTTTCAGCCCAGCAATTCAGCCAGCAACATGCCGAAACGCACCTGTTGGCGCTTCTGTTGCAATTGATTGGCACGGAAAATCGCCTTCAGGTCATCCAGTGCGTGGGAGAAATCGTCATTGATGATCAGGTAGTCGTACTCGACATAGTGGCTCATTTCGTTGACGGCTTCACGCATCCGGCCCGCAATGATCTCGTCGCTGTCCTGGCCACGGTGGGTCAGGCGCTGGTGCAAGGCTTGCAGCGATGGCGGCAGAATGAAGATCGAACGCGCCTGAGGCATCAGCTTTCGCACTTGTTCGGCGCCTTGCCAATCGATTTCCAGAATCAGGTCGTGACCTTCGTCCAGCGTTTGCTGCAGATGGCTTTGCGAGGTGCCATAGAAGTTGCCGAATACTTCGGCGCGCTCCAGAAAATCGCCGTGTTCGCCCATCTTCACAAAGGCTTCGCGGCTCACGAAGTGGTAGTTCACGCCGTCCACTTCACCCGGGCGCATGGCACGGGTGGTGTGGGAAATCGATACGCGGATCTCCGGGTTGGTGTCGGTCAGGGCCTTGACCAGGCTGCTCTTGCCCGCGCCCGAAGGGGCGGAAATGATGTACAGGGTGCCGGTGCTGTGGGTCATGTCGGGTTTGCCTTACTCAATATTCTGCACTTGTTCGCGCATCTGCTCGATCAACACTTTGAGGTTGACCGCTGCCTGTGTGCTGCGCGGGTCGAAGGCTTTGGAGCCCAGTGTGTTGGCTTCGCGGTTGAGTTCCTGCATCAGGAAGTCCAGGCGCCGACCGGCAGCACCGCCGGACTTGAGCACCCGGCGAACTTCAATGATGTGAGTGCTCAGGCGATCCAGTTCTTCGGCGACGTCGCTCTTTTGCGCGAGCATGACCATTTCCTGTTCCAGGCGCTGCGGGTCCATCTCGGCTTTCATATCGGCGAAGCGGTCGAGGACTTTCTGGCGCTGGGTGGCGAGCATCTGCGGAACCAGTTCTCGCAGGGTCACCACGTCTTCTTCAATGGAGGTCAGGCGATCGTTGATCAACCGTGCCAGCTCCGCACCTTCGCGCTCGCGGCCAGCCTTGAGTTCTTTCAGGCCTTCGTTGAACAGTGCCAGCGCTTCGGCATTCAAGGCTTGCGGGTCGCTGGCGTCGCCGACCAGAACGCCGGGCCAGGCCAGCACTTCCAGCGGGTTCAGCGCCGCCGGATTCTTGATCAGGCCTGCGATGGTTTCGGCGGCCGCAACCAGTTGCGCGGCGCGCTCGCGGTCCACTTGCAGGGGTTTGTCAGTGTTTTCTTCGGTGAAGCGCAGGGTGCACTCGAGTTTGCCTCGGGAGATGCCCTGACGCAGTGCCTCGCGGACCGCGCCTTCGAGGTCGCGAAACGACTCGGGCAGGCGCAGGTGGGGTTCCAGGTAGCGGCTGTTGACCGAGCGCAGTTCCCAGCTCAGGGTGCCTTGGGCGCCGGCTTTTTCGACGCGGGCGAAGGCGGTCATGCTGTGCACCATGGAGGTACCTCGCAATGCAGGTCCATGCGTTACCCAAGGTTTCGCGGACCCGCTATCTGTGAATTGAAGCCAAGAGGCAGCAAAGGCGCAGGATTGTAGCGCAGTGGGGCGGATGCGCCCAAACACACGGTGTGACAAAGGGCTGCAGGCCGTCGGTTAAGCGCTGTTCTAAGCTCAAACCAGGCCCTTCAATCGTCGGGCGGCTTTTTTAGAAGTGCCCAGTCTTGGCGCGCGGCTCTATAATGCTCGGCAGTTTTCCGTCCTCCGTACAGGTATTCCCTATGAAACGTCCAAGTGGTCGCGCTGCCGATCAGCTCCGCTCGATCCGCATTACCCGCAACTACACCAAACACGCCGAGGGATCTGTACTGGTCGAGTTCGGTGATACCAAAGTCATCTGCACCGTCAGCGTTGAAAACGGCGTGCCGCGTTTCCTCAAAGGCCAGGGCCAAGGCTGGTTGACCGCCGAATACGGCATGCTGCCGCGCGCCACCGGCGAGCGTAACCAGCGTGAAGCGAGCCGTGGCAAGCAAGGCGGCCGGACCCTGGAGATCCAGCGCCTGATCGGTCGTTCCCTGCGCGCCTCGCTGGACATGTCCAAGCTGGGCGACGTTACCCTGTACGTCGACTGCGACGTGATCCAGGCTGACGGCGGCACCCGCACGGCGTCCATTACCGGTGCCATGGTTGCACTGGTCGATGCCTTGAAAGTCATCAAGAAGCGTGGCGGCCTGAAAGGCGGCGACCCACTCAAGCAAATGATCGCGGCCGTTTCGGTGGGCATGTATCAGGGCGAGCCTGTGCTCGACCTCGACTACCTGGAAGACTCGGCTGCCGAGACGGACTTGAACGTGGTAATGACCAGCACCGGTGGCTTCATCGAAGTGCAGGGCACCGCCGAAGGTGCGCCGTTCCAGCCTGAAGAGCTGAATGCCATGCTGGAGCTGGCGAAGAAAGGCATGACCGAAATCTTCGAATTGCAAAAGGCTGCACTGGCTGACTGACCGGAACCATTCCAGACAAGGAGGACATCATGAGTGACGAGCAAGAGCTGCTTCCCACCCCGAGCAAAGAGGTTCGGCAGTGGGCAATGTTTTGTCATCTGTCCGCCTTGCTGGGAATCTGGATTCCGTTCGGCACGTTGATCGGCCCGCTGATTCTCTGGCAGATGAAGCGCGATATGGACCCGTTTGTCGATGCGCAGGGCAAGGAGGCGCTGAACTTCCAGATCACCGTCGCCATTGCCTCCGCCATCTGCTTCTTGCTGATGGTGGTGATCATCGGGTTCTTCCTGTTTGGGCTGGTGGCGATTGGTGCGTTGGTGTTGACGATCATTGCTGGCGTGAAAGCCAATGAGGGCGTGCCGTACCGGTATCCGTTCACTTGGCGGTTGATCAAGTAGCCAGTAGCACGTAATTCATGTGGGAGCGGGCTTGCTCGCGAAAGCGGCTTATCATTCAACACTTAAGTTGAGTGATACACCACTTTCGCGAGCAAGCCCGCTTTCACATTTAAAATTCAGCGGCAAAACGCAGTGCACCGAAACTTGAAATTAATTACCCTGCCGTGTAGGACTTTTCTTTTTTTAAAGTTGAAACTTTCTCCCGATGTAAAAGATGCGTGCCCGACTGGCTAAGCCTCTGCCCAGATTTACACTTGTATAACTATCTCCCTTACACTTTTAGTCACAACTGTAAAGCTTCAGTGCCGTGTATGAGCTTGGCAATCTGACTTGGCGGTTGATAGAGTTGCGCCAAGTAATATTTATCAAGAAATATTTCGATATATTCTGACCATTGACGGTCCTTGAATCCAAAACTAACCAGCGTTGATAAATCAACCTGTTCAAGAGGCGTGTCCAGGTAAAAAGTTCGCCCCTGAATATATATCAAAGAATAATCCCAATGGTTCAGCTCGATTTTTATGGAACACTTGTGGCCGCCTCTTTAGTACTGTTACTGGGGCGCGGGCTGGTCACACGAATCGGTTTTTTACGTAACTACAATATCCCTGAGCCTGTAGCAGGCGGCCTGGTGGTTGCTCTGCTTCTCCTGGCTTTGCGGGGGCTCGATATTGACGTCCGGTTTGACACCTCACTGCAAACGCCCTTGATGCTGGCATTTTTTGCCACCATCGGCTTGAGTGCAGACTTCGCCAGCCTGAAGAAAGGCGGGCGCGTAGTGGGAATCTTTGTACTGGCGGTCACCACGCTTTTGGTGGTCCAGAATGCCATGGGCCTCGCGCTGGCAAAAACGTTGGGACTCGATCCGTTGATGGGCCTGCTGACAGGCTCGATAACCCTGGCGGGCGGTCACGGTACAGGCGCTGCGTGGGGAACGGTGTTCAGTGAGAAGTACGGTCTGGCTTCTGCCTCCGAGCTCGCGATGGCCTCTGCGACGTTCGGCCTGGTGTTGGGCGGTTTGATTGGTGGTCCGGTCGCTCGCCTGCTCATCAAGCGTGTCCAGGTGCCCGGTCTTACGCAAGAAAAGCCACGGCTGCCAAGGGGGTTTGAGCAACCGAACAAAGAGCGCTCGATCACGCCATTTTCGTTTGTCGAGACGCTCGCTCTGATCTCCGTCAGTTTGCTGGTGGGTTCTCTCCTGAATGGTCAGCTCCAAGGAACTGCATTTGAGCTGCCGACGTTCGTTTGCGTCTTGTTCGTGGGGGTGATTTTACGGAACGGGCTATCAGCGCTTGGCTTGTATCAGGTGTTTGAGCGTGAAGTTTCCGTGTTGGGGAATGTCAGCTTATCGCTGTTTCTGGCGATCGCTCTGATGTCGCTCAAGCTGTGGGATCTGGCCGCACTGGCTTTGCCGATCTTTATCATCCTCGCTGCGCAAGCGTTGGTCATGGCGCTGTTTGCGATTTTCGTGACATTCAGAATGATGGGCAGTAACTACGATGCCGCCGTTCTGGCGGCAGGGCATTGCGGTTTTGGACTGGGTGCAACGCCAACTGCCATCGCAAACATGCAAGCGGTGACGCAGCGTTATGGGTCTTCGCAGATAGCGTTTCTGGTGGTGCCAATGGTGGGTGCTTTCTTCATCGACATCATTAATGTGATCGTGATCAAGTTGTATCTGGCGCTGCCATTCCTCGCTGCTGCGTGAAGGGATAACCCATAAGAAAAATGCCCGTATCTTTCGATACGGGCATTTTCGTTCACCGGTCAGCAGGTTTTCGTGTCAGCGAAAACTAGATAGTCAGTGTCCAGTCGTAGTCAACGATCAGCGGAGCATGCTGCGAGAACCGTGGCTGACGTGGCAGGCGCGCACTGCGTACAAAGCGGCGCAGGCCCGGGGTCAGTATCTGGTAATCGAAGCGCCAGCCCAGGTTGAGCATTTCTGCCTGCTCATTATCCGGCCACCAGCTGTACTGGTCACCTTCCCGGCTGACTTCGCGCAGGGCATCGACATAACCCATGTTGCCGACAATCTCGTCCATCCAGGCACGCTCAGGTGCCAGGAAGCCCGGGGATTGCTGGCTGTCGCGCCAGTTTTTGATATCCAGCTTCTGTTGCGCCACGTACAGCGAGCCACAGTAAATGTACTCGCGACGTTTGCGCCGCTGTTTATCCAGATAACGGGCGAAATCGTCCATTAGCTTGAACTTCTGGTTCAAGTCTTCATCGCCGTTCTGCCCCGAAGGGAGCAGTAAGGTCGCGATGCTGACCTTGTCGAAATCGGCTTGCAGGTAGCGCCCGTAGCGGTCGGCCGTCTCGAACCCGAGACCGCTGATGACTGCCTTCGGTTGCAACCGCGAATACAAAGCCACGCCACCCTGGGCGGGAACTTCGGCTTCGCAGGCATAAAGGAAGTAGCCATCCAGTTGGAAGGCTGGATCGTCCAGTTCAAAGGCGGAGGCGCGGGTGTCCTGCAGGCAGATGACGTCGGCATTCTGTGCTTGCAGCCAACTGAGCAAACCTCGCTCCACTGCAGCCTGAATACCATTGACGTTCACACTGATGATCCGCATAAATGGCCCCAAAAATCGCGTGCGTGTATGATACACGGCGTCAACCTAATTAGCTAAATCCGTGGTATTTGGGGTTTTTTTCATGCAAGCGTATCAGCGCGATTTCATTCGTTTTGCCATCGATCGCGGCGTTTTGCGCTTCGGTGAGTTCACCCTGAAGTCCGGGCGCACCAGTCCTTACTTCTTCAATGCCGGCCTGTTCAACACCGGTTCCGCCCTTGCGCAGCTGGGTCGTTTCTACGCGGCAGCCATTGTCGAGAGCGGTATTTCGTTCGATGTACTGTTTGGCCCGGCGTACAAGGGCATTCCGTTGGCGGCGACCACTGCGGTGGCCCTGGCTGAACATCACAACCGTGATTTGCCATGGTGCTTCAACCGTAAAGAGGCCAAGGCCCACGGCGAAGGCGGCAGCCTGGTTGGCGCACCGTTGACCGGTGACGTGCTGATCATCGACGACGTGATCACCGCTGGCACCGCGATCCGCGAAGTGATGCAGATCATCGCTTCCCAGGACGGCGCCAAGGCGGCGGGCGTGCTGATCGCCCTCAACCGTCAGGAGCGTGGCAACGGTGAGTTGTCGGCAATCCAGGAAGTGGAGCGTGACTTCGGCATTCCGGTGATCAGCATTGTTTCGCTGAATCAGGTGCTGGAATTCCTGGCTGACGATCCGCAGCTCAAGCAGCACCTGCCAGCTGTAGAAGCTTACCGCGCCCAATTCGGCGTATAACGGCAGCTCCCTCAGGGATCGCAGGCGAAAAAAGACCCCGCTCAGTCAGGCTGATCGGGGTTTTTTTCTGGATCGGGGGCGTCCGCGAGGTTATTTTTTGCTCGCGGGTTTGATGACCTCGGCGCTTTTGATTCCAGGGTTTTCCGATTTCTCCGGATAGGGATCCTTCACTGCGTCGCCTTGGCCGGTGAGAATTTTCCAGCCATAGCGCGAATGCACGGTTTTACGAAACTGTGGACACGGCGGCATCGAAGTTTTGGCCTGATTCGAATATTGGTGGCCGCAGTCGACACACTCGTAAGTACCTGGGGAAACATCGCTGCCGTAAGGAACGTAATCTTTTTTCATGAGGGAGTCCTCCTGTGGATACAGGGAAGATCCTATGCAGATTGATTCCTGAGCGATGTCAGGCGTTTCGCTGAATCAGGTCAGGCATTTCCTATGCCCATAAAAAAAATCGCAGATTTCTTCAGAGCCTACGGAATTTTCTTACATCCGAAGGCGCTGCCAAAAGCTGCGATCTTTTAACGTTTTTGAATCAGTGACGCTTGCGATTGCTGATCAACGTACCCACACCCGTATCGGTGAAGATCTCCAGCAGAATCGCATTCGGTACCCGACCATCGATGATCAACGAACTGCCCACGCCGCCCTGAACCGCTTCCAGCGCGCAACGGATCTTCGGCAGCATGCCGCCGTAGATGGTGCCGTCGGCGATCAGATCGTCCACCTGCTGAGTCGTCAGGCCGGTCAGAACCGTGCCCGACTTGTCCATCAGGCCAGCGATGTTGGTCAGCAGCATCAGCTTTTCAGCCTTCAACGCCTCGGCGACTTTACCGGCCACGAGGTCAGCGTTGATGTTGTACGACTCGCCGTTGGCACCGACGCCGATTGGCGCGATCACCGGAATGAAGTCGCCTTTTACCAGCAGGTTCAGCAAGTCGGTGTTGATCCCGACCACTTCGCCCACCTGGCCGATGTCGATGATTTCCGGTTGGGTCATCTCTGGGGTCTGGCGGGTCACGGTGAGTTTTTTCGCGCGAATCAGCTCGGCGTCTTTACCGGTCAGGCCGATGGCGCTGCCGCCATGACGGTTGATCAGGTTGACGATGTCCTTGTTCACCTGGCCACCGAGGACCATTTCCACCACGTCCATGGTTTGCGCATCCGTCACGCGCATGCCATCGATGAAGTGGCTCTCGATCGACAGACGCTTGAGCAGGTCGCCGATTTGCGGACCACCGCCGTGAACCACCACAGGGTTGATGCCCACGGCTTTCATCAGCACGATGTCGCGGGCGAAGCCGGTTTTCAGCTCCTCGCTTTCCATCGCGTTGCCGCCGTATTTGATCACCAGCGTCTTGCCGACATAGCGGCGAATGTAAGGCAGCGCTTCGGACAGGACCTTGGCGGTGTTGGCGGCGGCTTCGCGTTCGAGGGTCATTCAGGGCTCCGGGTGAATCAGAACGGTAGTTGGAGATCAGGTGCAACACGCTTCAACTGGACTTTGAATACGTCCTTGATGCGCTGCAATTCAGCCTCGTCATCGGCCTCGAAGCGCAGCACCAGCACCGGTGTGGTGTTGGACGCGCGCACCAGGCCCCAGCCTTTGGCATAGTCGACTCGCACGCCGTCGATGGTGGTCAGGTCGGCGCCTTCGCCCCACTTCGCGTCGTGCAATGCATCAATGATGCTGAATTTGCTCTCTTCGGTCACATGGATATTGATTTCCGGCGTAGAAATATCGTTCGGGAAGGTCGCAAACAGCTCTTCCGCCGTGGATTTTTCCTTGCTCAGGATCTCCAGCAGTCGCGCGGCGCTGTAAATGCCGTCGTCGAAACCGAACCAGCGCTCCTTGAAGAAAATGTGCCCGCTCATTTCGCCGGCCAACAGGGCGCCGGTCTGTTTCATTTTCTTTTTGATCAACGAGTGACCGGTCTTCCACATGAGCGGACGACCGCCGTATTCCTTGATCAGCGGCGTCAGGCGGCGGGTGCATTTGACGTCGAAGATGATTTCCGCGTCCGGGTTGCGCGCCACCACGTCGCGGGCGAACAGCATCAGCAGGCGGTCCGGGTAGACGATGCTGCCGGTGTTGGTCACCACGCCAACGCGGTCGCCGTCGCCGTCGAAGGCCAGGCCGATGTCGGCGTTGGTTTCCTTGACCTTGGCGATCAGGTCGACAAGGTTTTCAGGCTTGCCCGGGTCCGGGTGATGATTCGGGAAGTTGCCGTCGACGTCGCAAAACAGCGGGATGACTTCGCAGTTCAGCGCTTCGATCAGTTGCGGAGCGATCACACCGGCCGCACCGTTACCGCAGTCGACCACGACTTTCAGGCGGCGAGCCAGTTTGATGTCCCCGACGATTTCAGTGTTGTAGCGGTCGAGGATTTCGACTTGGGTGATGCTGCCCTTGCCGCTGCTCAGGTTGTTGGTCTTGAGGCGGTCGTGCAAGGCCTGGATTTGTTCGTTGGCCAAGGTATCGCCAGCGATGACGATCTTGAAACCGTTGTAGTTCGACGGGTTGTGGCTACCGGTGAGCATCACGCCCGACTTGCCGGCCAGTACGTTGGCGGCGTAGTAAAGCGCCGGCGTTGGCACCAGGCCCACGTCACTGACATGGCAACCAGCCTCGGCCAGGCCTTTGATCAGTTGTTCGACGAGTTCCGGGCCGGACAGGCGACCGTCACGGCCAACGGAAACGTTCGGTTCGCCCTCGGCCAGGCTCTGGGCGCCGATGGCGCGACCGAGCCAGTAAGCGGTCTCAGCGTTCAGGAATTCCGGGACGGTGCCGCGAATGTCGTAGGCGCGGAAAATGCTGTCAGGGAACTTGGGTGCGACTTGGGCGGGGGTGTTCATCTGTAGGAATGCTCCATCTCGAAAGTGGCTGGACCTGCACGCGAAGAACGCTTTGGCGGGTTCGAACTGAAGGGTATGACGACGTTTTCCACAGAGAGTTCGTGGTGCGAAAAGGCCATGACACCGGTTTCAGTCAGCATCTGGCCGGTCAATGCCTTGGTTTTCAGTAGTAAACCTTGCAGATGACGGCTGTGCGATTTCAGCATCCTGTGGCGAGGGAGCTTGCTCCCGCTTGAGTGCGGAGCACTCACAGTATTTAAGGGTTGCTACGCAACCCAGCGGGAGCAAGCTCCCTCGCCACAGGGTCGCCGTCTATCCGATCAATGGCTGCCGGAATGCCCGAAACCGCCCGTACCGCGCTGGGTTTCAACGAACTCTTCGACCATCTCGAAATGCGCTTGAACCACTGGCACCAAAACCAACTGTGCCAAACGCTCGCCCACCACCATGTTGAAGTCGGTCTGCCCACGGTTCCAGCACGACACCATCAGTGGACCCTGGTAATCGGAGTCGATCAAGCCGACCAGATTGCCCAGCACGATGCCGTGCTTATGGCCCAGGCCGGAGCGCGGCAGAATCAGCGCGGCCAGACCTGGATCGCCGATGTAGACGGACAGGCCCGTCGGAATCAGCACGGTTTCGCCCGGCTTGATCACGGTGTCTTTTTCCAGCATGGCGCGCAGGTCGAGGCCGGCGGAGCCTGGGGTGGCGTACTGCGGCAGCGGAAATTCGGTACCGATGCGGGGGTCGAGGATCTTGGCTTGCAAAGCGTGCATGTAAATTAAACCTGGTTCAGACGTTCGGCGATAAAAGTGATCAGCTGGCGAGCAATCTTGCTCTTGCTGGTCTGGGCGAAAAGTGTGGCGTGTAGCTCCCGGTCGATCACGCTGCAGGCGTTTTCTTCGCTGTTGAAGCCAATGCTCGGGTTGGCGACGTCGTTGGCGACGATCAAATCGAGGTTTTTGTCTTTCAACTTGCGCGCAGCGTAGTCGAGCAGGTGTTCGGTTTCGGCGGCAAAACCGACACTGAACGGACGGTCGGGGCGGGTGGCAATGGTGGCCAGGATGTCTGGGTTACGCACCATTTGTAGTAACAAGCCGTCGCCGTTCGTAGGGTCTTTCTTGAGTTTCTGTGGGGCAACGACTTCGGGGCGGTAGTCCGCGACCGCTGCCGAGGCAATGAACAGGTCGCAAGGGATCGCGGCTTCGCAAGCGGCGAGCATGTCGCGGGCACTGACCACGTCGATGCGCGTGACGCGATCCGGGGTTGGCAGGTGCACCGGGCCGGTGATCAGGGTCACGCGGGCGCCGGCTTCAACCGCCGCTTCGGCCAGCGCAAAGCCCATTTTGCCGGAGCTGTGGTTGGTGATGTAGCGTACCGGGTCGATGTTTTCCTGGGTCGGGCCGGCAGTGATCAGCACGTGTTTGCCGGTCAGCGCCTGGCGCTGGAAGCAGTCCGCCGCGCATTGCGCGAGTTCGACGGCTTCGAGCATGCGGCCCAGACCGACGTCACCACAGGCCTGGCTACCGGAGGCCGGGCCGAAGGCTTTGATGCCGCGGCTTTCGAGGGTTTGCAGGTTGGCCTGGGTGGCCGGGTCGCGCCACATGGCCTGGTTCATCGCCGGGGCTACGGCGACCACGGCGTCGGTGGCCAGCACCAGTGTGGTCAGCAGATCGTCGGCAATACCCTGGGCCAGGCGGGCGATCAGGTCCGCAGTGGCGGGGGCGATCAGCACCATGTCGGCCCACTTGGCGAGCTCGATATGACCCATCGCGGCTTCGGCCGCCGGGTCGAGCAGGTCCAGATGAACCGGGTGGCCGGACAGGGCCTGCATGGTCAGCGGGGTGATGAACTCGCTGCCGCCACGGGTCATGACCACGCGCACTTCGGCGCCCTGGTCGATCAGGCGGCGAACCAGGTCAGCGCTCTTGTAGGCGGCAATACCGCCGCCGACGCCCAGAACGATGCGTTTCCGATACAGCCGCTGCATAGGTCTGCCTTTCATTTCGTTGATGACTGCGTGGCGGTACCCCCTCCCCAGGAGTGAAATCGCCCGCAAAAAAGATGGGCTACGATATCACAGCGACCGCTACGGAACAGCGGCGCCCACAGACCAGGGAGGTGTTATGAGTATTCGGGATTGGCCGGCGGCGGAGCGGCCGCGGGAGAGATTGCTGGAGTTGGGCTCGGCGAGCCTTTCGGATGCCGAGCTGCTGGCGATTTTTTTACGCACCGGGGTGGCCGGTAAAAGTGCGGTGGATCTGGCGCGACACTTGTTGAGCCAATTTGGCAGCCTGCGTTCGCTGTTGGAAGCCGATCAAGCAACATTCAGCAAGCAATTAGGGCTCGGTCCGGCGAAATTCGCTCAGTTGCAGGCGATTCTGGAAATGGGGCGGCGACATTTGGCCGAGCGCGCGCGTCAGAAGCCGGCGCTGGAAAATCCCCAGGCCGTTCGTGATTACCTGAAGTCGATGCTTCGGCACGAGCCTCACGAAGTGTTTGGCTGCCTGTTTCTGGATTCGAAGCATCAGGTGCTGACCTTCGAAGCGTTGTTTCGCGGCTCGATCGACAACACGAGCGTTCATCCACGGCAGGTGGTCAAGCGCGCCCTGGCGCACAACGCCGCCGCGTTGATCCTCTGCCACAACCATCCCTCGGGAAACACCAACCCCAGCCAGGCCGACCGCACGCTGACCAAACGCCTGCAAGAGGCGCTGGAATTGATTGATGTGCGGGTGCTTGACCATTTCATCATTGGTGACGGCGAGCCGCTTTCAATGGCCGAGTATGGGTGGATGTAGGGCGGGGGACGGGCTTCTGTGGCGAAGGAGCTTGCTCCCGCTTGAGTGCGCAGCGCTCACAGGATCTTCAGGGCCGCTGCGCAGCCCGGCGGGAGCAAGCTCCCTCGCCACAGAGAAGCATTTGCGCAGCGTTTCCGAGCGTTACTTGAGGTTGACCCTGGAGTAATCCTGGCGACCAAACGGGCTGACCGAATACCCCTCGACTCCCTTGCGCATCAGCGCGAAGGCCGTCGGGTGGGCCAGCGGCAACCACAGCGCCTGCTGCTGGATCTGCGCCTGGGCCTGTTCATAAAGCTTGGTGCGCACGCCTTGCTCGGAAGTGGTCTTGCCGGCACTGATCAGCTTGTCCAGATCCTGATTGCAGTAGCGAGCGAAATTGGTGCCGGACTTGACCGCCGCGCAGGAAAACTGCGGCGTGAGGAAGTTGTCCGGGTCACCGTTGTCGCCGGCCCAGCCCATGAACAGCAGATCGTGTTCGCCTGCCTTGGCGCGGCGGATCACTTCGCCCCACTCGATCACGCGAATTTCGGCCTGGATGCCGATCTCTGCGAGATCCGATTGCAGCATCTGCGCCCCGAGGCTTGGGTTCGGGTTGAGCAGGCTGCCGGATGGGCGCGTCCAGATGGTGGTCTGGAAACCGTCCTTGAGCCCGGCTTTGGCCATCAGTGCCTTGGCTTTTTCCACATCGTACGCGTAGCCCGGCAAGCCTTTGGCATAACTCCATGTGTTGGGCGGGTACGGGCCGTTGGCGGCTTCGGCGGTGTCTTCGAACACGGCTTTGACATAGCTGGCCTTGTCGAACGCGAGATTGATGGCTTGCCGTACTTCAGGCTTGTCCAGCGGTGGATGCTGGCTGTTGATGGCGACGAACGCCGTCATGAACGCGTCGGTCTTTTCCACTTTCAACGTCGGTTCTTTCAGCGCGGCTTGTACGTCCAGTGGCTTGGGCGACAGGGCGATCTGGCACTCGTTGCGGCGCAGCTTCTGCAGTCGGACGTTGGCGTCCGGGGTGATGGCAAAAATCAGCGGGTCCACCGCAGGCTTGCCACGGAAGTAGTCCGGGTTGGCCTTATAGCGAATCGAGGCATCTTTCTGGAACCGCGTGAACACGAAGGGGCCGCTGCCGATCGGCTGGCTGTTGAGCTTCTCCGGCGTACCGGCTTTCAGCAGTTTATCGGCGTATTCGGCGGAGTAGATCGAAGCGAAGCCCATGCTCAGGGTCGGCAGAAAGGTTGAATCCGGATGGTCGAGGGTGAAGCGCACAGTCAGCGGGTCGAGCGCGTCGATCTTCTTGATCAGCGCCGGTAGCTGCATCGATTGCGCGTGCGGGAAGCCGCTCTGTGCCACTTTGTGCCACGGGTTGGCCGGGTCGAGCATGCGGTCGAAGCTGAATTTCACGTCTTCGGCGGTCAGGTCGCGCGTAGGGCTGAAGTATTCGGTGCGGTGGAATTTCACCTGCGGATGCAGCTTGAACACGTAGGTCAGGCCGTCGGGGGTGACTTCCCAGCTGTCCGCGAGGCCGGCGACCACTTTGCCGCTGGCCGTGTCGAAGTCCACCAGACGGTTCATCAACACGTCGGCCGAAGCGTTGGTGGTGGTCAGCGAGTTGTATTGCACCACGTCGAACCCTTCCGGGCTGGCCTCGGTGCAGACGCTCAGGGCGGCAGCATGGGCCAGCGGGCTCAGTAGAAGCGGGGCGAGCAATAGCGGTAGGGCAGCGAGGCGCATGGTCGGATTCCTTTACAGATCGAAGGCCCATCTGCAAGTGCAGTCTGGAAACGTCTTACCCTAGTGGGCTCTTTTGCAAATGACTATCCCCTTTTTCATTTTAAGAGGACTATATGCGATCGTTTTCGGTGAATGCCGGCCGAGGAAAACCTTGAACAGGCCGGTTGGCCGATTTTCTGCGACGAGCGGTCTTTATCGACGATAGCCTTTATCCAAGGCGCTCGGAGCCAGAAAAACGGGGTTTTTATCAAGTCCGTGCACACGGAATGTTGTTGCACCCCAGTCTTTCTGGTATAAAGCAGCGCTCTTTTCTAGGGGCCCGGTTCCTTCACTGTAGGTGTAGCCGGTAAGACCTCTAAAGAAACGCGGCGCCTGGCGCCAAATGACTGAGAGATTAAGCGGCCAACCCATGCCGGGTTGGGCATGTGGTTTTAGAGGGCTGAGGCATGTCGAGAGTATGTCAAGTTACCGGTAAGGGTCCGGTGACTGGGAATAACATTTCCCACGCAAACAACAAAACCCGTCGTCGTTTCCTGCCGAACCTGCAGCATCACCGCTTCTGGGTTGAAGAAGAGAAACGTTTCGTGCGTCTGCGCGTATCTGCCAAAGGCATGCGTATCATCGACAAGCGTGGCATCACTGTCGTGCTGGCCGAAATCCGCAAAGCTGGCAAGATCTAAGGGAGATAATCATGCGTGAATTGATTCGTTTGATCTCGAGCGCCGGTACTGGTCACTTCTACACTACCGACAAGAACAAGCGCACTACTCCGGACAAAATCGAGATCAAGAAATTTGATCCGGTTGTTCGCAAGCACGTGATCTACAAAGAAGGCAAAATCAAGTAATTGATTTTTCCCTCTTACGAAAAAGGCCCGTATCGCGAGATACGGGCCTTTTTTGTTGCCTGAATTTCTTGTTGCCCAGCTCAGACAGCGCAAATCCTCACGCTTTCTGTTCAAACGCCACATAGATCTTGCGGCACGGCTCCAGCACTTCCCAGGTGCCGCGGAACCCGGCCGGGATCACGAAGCGATCACCTGCGCGCACGGTCTTGCTGTTGCCATCGTTGTCGCGCAGCACCGAAACGCCCTGAACGATTTCGCAGTATTCATGCTCGGTGAAGTTCACGTGCCACTGGCCAACCGCCCCTTCCCACACGCCCGCATTCAACTGGCCACACGGGCTGTTGTAGTGGTTGTAAACCACCTGCTCAGGGTCGCCCTTCAAGATTTTCGCCTGGTCCGGTCTGTAGCGCTCGGGCTCGGTAGCGGCCTGGCTGAAGTCGACGATGTTCTGGATGCTCATTGTTGTTATCCCCCGTGATTGCGGCGCGAGTGGCTGGAAAGGTGCTGGAAAGCCCAAAGTCTATGTTTATTAAAATGAACACCGCAAGGCCGTTTAACGACCTTATGTCAAATATATTGAAACAACCCCGGTCACTGGTTTAGGGTGGCGGTTGCCTTTGGCCGAATTGCAGGCTGGCCGGGCAGAATTCCTGGGGACGTCCGCGAAGAACGCGGGGCGCTCGTATTCAATAAGAGGAGGACACTCGAATGACCACCCTGACTCGTGCCGATTGGGAACAACGGGCTCGCGATCTGAAGATCGAAGGCCGCGCCTACATCAATGGCGAATACACCGATGCCGTCTCCAGCGAGACCTTCGAGTGCATCAGCCCGGTCGATGGCCGTCTGCTGGGCAAAGTCGCCAGCTGTGACGCCGCCGATGCCCAGCGCGCTGTTGAAAACGCTCGTGCCACGTTCAATTCCGGCGTCTGGTCGCGCCTGGCGCCGACCAAACGCAAAGCCACCATGATCCGTTTCGCCGGCCTGCTGAAACAGCACGCCGAAGAACTCGCCCTGCTTGAAACTCTGGACATGGGCAAACCGATCAGCGATTCCCTGTACATCGACGTTCCCGGTGCGGCGCAAGCCCTGAGCTGGAGCGGCGAAGCCATCGACAAGATCTACGACGAAGTCGCCGCGACCCCGCACGATCAACTGGGTCTGGTGACCCGCGAGCCGGTGGGCGTTGTCGGCGCCATCGTGCCGTGGAACTTCCCGTTGATGATGGCCTGCTGGAAACTCGGCCCGGCGCTGTCCACCGGTAACTCGGTGATTCTCAAGCCGTCGGAAAAATCGCCGTTGACCGCCATCCGCATCGCTGCGCTGGCCGTTGAGGCCGGCATCCCGAAAGGCGTGCTGAACGTGCTGCCGGGTTATGGTCACACCGTCGGCAAGGCTCTGGCCCTGCACAACGATGTCGACACCCTGGTGTTCACCGGTTCGACCAAGATCGCCAAGCAACTGCTGATCTACTCCGGCGAATCGAACATGAAGCGCGTCTGGCTTGAAGCCGGTGGCAAGAGCCCGAACATCGTGTTCGCCGATGCTCCGGACCTGCAAGCTGCCGCAGAAGCCGCCGCCGGCGCCATCGCCTTCAACCAGGGCGAGGTCTGCACCGCCGGTTCGCGTCTGCTGGTCGAGCGCTCGATCAAGGACAAATTCCTGCCGCTGGTGATCGAAGCCCTGAAAACCTGGAAGCCAGGCAACCCGCTGGACCCGGCGACCAACGTCGGCGCGCTGGTGGATACGCAGCAGATGAATACCGTGCTGTCCTACATCGAATCCGGCCACGCCGATGGCGCCAAACTGGTCGCTGGCGGCAAGCGCACGCTGCAGGAAACCGGTGGCACTTACGTTGAGCCGACGATTTTCGACGGCGTCAGCAACGCGATGAAAATCGCTCAGGAAGAAATCTTTGGCCCGGTCCTGTCGGTCATTGCTTTCGACACTGCCGAAGAAGCCGTCGCGATTGCCAACGACACGCCTTACGGCTTGGCCGCCGCGGTGTGGACCAAGGACATCTCGAAGGCTCACCTGACTGCCCGTGCGCTGCGTGCCGGTAGCGTGTGGGTCAACCAGTACGACGGCGGCGACATGACCGCACCGTTCGGTGGCTTCAAGCAGTCGGGCAACGGTCGCGACAAATCGCTGCACGCGTTCGACAAGTACACCGAGCTGAAGGCGACCTGGATCAAGTTGTAAGCCGTTAAGGGAGGCCTATAAGTAACAGTCCTCCCGAACGACGCAGATCCCTTGTGGGAGCGAGCCTGCTCGCGATAGCGGTGTAACAGTCGACGAAAATGTTGAATGTTGCTCCGTCATCGCGAGCAGGCTCGCTCCCACAGTGTTTTGTGTTGTACATAAAGATATCCACAGGAGCGTGGAACATGCGTTGGGCGACTTATTTCGCCGTGTTGGCGTCTGTCTTGAGTGTCGGCCTGGCCTTGGGCGTCAGCATGCCGCTGGTATCGTTTCGCCTGGAAGGCTGGGGCTACGGTTCGTTTGCCATCGGCGTAATGGCCGCGATGCCGGCGATTGGTGTGTTGCTGGGGGCGAAAATCTCCAGTCATCTGGCGGCGCGTCTCGGCACGGCCAATCTGATGCGCCTGTGCTTGTGGGCCGGGGCGGTATCCATCGGGTTGCTGGCGCTGTTGCCGAGCTATCCGGTGTGGCTGGTGCTGCGATTGATGATTGGTGTGATCCTCACGCTGGTCTTCATTCTTGGCGAAAGCTGGATCAATCAGCTGGTGGTCGAGCAGTGGCGTGGCCGACTGGTGGCACTGTACGGCAGCAGCTATGCGCTGAGTCAGTTGGCCGGGCCGTTGCTGTTGGGCGTTCTGGGCACCGAACACGATTATGGCTTCTGGGTCGGCGTCGGTTTGCTCACGGTGGCGCCGTTCCTGTTGCTGGGTCGCAGCGGCGCACCCACCAGTGAAGCCTGCAGCGTGACCTTCAGCGACTTGTGGCGCTTCTGCCGAGGACTGCCGGCGATTGCCTGGGGTGTGGCGCTGTTCGCGGCGTTCGAGGCGATGATCCTGACCTTGTTGCCGGTCTATTGCCTGCGTCAGGGGTTCACTACTGAGATAGCCTTGGCGATGGTCAGCACCGTGGTGGTCGGTGATGCCTTGCTGCAATTGCCGATTGGTGCGTTGGCGGATCGCCTGTCGCGACGCACGTTGTTCACCGGTTGTGCTGTGGTGCTGATGCTGTCGAGTCTGGCAATCCCGTTGCTGATCGACACGTTGCTGATCTGGCCGTTGTGGGTACTGTTCGGCGCCAGTGCCGGGGGCTTGTTCACCTTGTCACTGATCCTGATCGGCGAGCGTTATCGCGACGACGCGCTGGTGCGCGCCAATGCGCATATCGCGCAGCTATGGGGCATTGGTTGTCTGGTCGGACCGTTGGCTGCCGGGGCTGGCAGTCAGTGGATCAGCGGGCACGCGTTGCCTCTTTTGATGGCGGCTGGTGCGTTCGGGCTGGTGATTTTGCTGATGCGCGAAGGTGCATTCGGTACGGTCGCCGAGCCTGCCTGACGCCACGGACTGTCCCGCGGGGGGTGTGTCGTCTGTCAGAGCATCCGTTCCAGGCCGACCGCGGTACTCATCCACGCATTGAAATGGCGCCACCAGCTGCCCGGCTCCTTGGTCAGCGTATGCATTTTTCCGTCGTCCTCGGTCACCCAGACGATCCGGTCGTTTTCCAGCTTCACCTGATAACTGAGGGGCGGCGCCATACCCTCCATCGCCGCTGTGCGCACATGCGCGGCGAGTTCGGGGCTGTCCACCAGCACGCCGACTTCGGTGTTCCACAACACTGAGCGCGGGTCGAAGTTGAACGAGCCGATGAAGGATTTCTGCTGATCGAAGATCATCGCCTTGCTGTGCAGGCTCGAATCGGAACCACGGTAGGACTTGCTGTAGAAAATATGCGGCCCGCTGCCGCCGCCTTCGCCGGGCTGGCGGCGCAATTCGTACAACTTCACGCCATGTTCCAGCAGCGCCCGGCGATAGGGCGCGTACCCGCCGTGCACCGCCGGGACGTCGGTGGCTTCCAGCGAGTTGGTCAGCAGGCTGACGGAGACCCCGGCATCGGCGCGGCCAGTGAGGTAAACCAGCCCCGGTTGCCCCGGTACGAAGTATGCCGAGATCATGATCAGCTCTTTGCTGACGCCGGTGAGCTCGGGCGCCAACTGCGTGGTGAGCAGCAAGTGCGGGTCAGGCTCGCCGTCTGACAGGACCTTGCTCGGTGCGTCCCACAACGCCTGGTTCCAGGCCCAGATCAACTCCCGGCGCCAGATGTCCATGCGCGGGTTTGTGGTGTAGGTCATCAGCTGCTGATACAGCGCGTGATTCTGCTTGCGCGTCTCTTCCAGCGACTCTTCCAGGCGGGTGCGGGTATTTTGCAGGTCCTTTTGCGTCGGTTTGCTCGACAGGAACTCATCGATCGGCTTGCTCAGCGCACTGTTCCAGTACTGGTCGAAACTATGGCCAAGCTGCTCGGCAACCGGCCCGACGCCGAGCATGTCGATGTCGGTGAAGTTCAGGTTGGGCTCGGCATCGAAATACTCGTCCCCCAGATTGCGGCCACCGACGATGGCCGCGCTGTTGTCCGCCAGCCACAGCTTGTTGTGCATGCGCCGGTGTTGCAGCGACAGGTTGAACAGCCGGCCCATGGTTCGCGTCACGCCTGTGGCCCGGCCCAGATGCAACGGGTTGAACAGGCGGATCTGGATCTGCGGGTGCGCCGCCAGGGTCGCAATGATCCAGTCGAGGCCGTCGCTGGTGGTGTCGTCGAGCAGGATTCTCACGCGCACGCCACGGTCGGCGGCCTTGAGCAATTCCTCTGCCAGCATGCGGGTGCTGATGCCGTCGTGGACGATGTAGTACTGCAAATCGAGGCTGCTTTGGGCGTTGCGGATCAACTCGGCACGGGCCATGAAGGCTTCGCCGCTATTGGACAGCAGGCGAAAACCGGACTTCCCCTCATGGGGCGCGGCCTGGGCCTGGATCGATCGACCGAATGCCGAATCACTGGCGGGCAGCGCCTGACTGGGCTCGCGTTGAACGTCGAAGCTGGCGCAACCTCCCAGGAGCGAGGCCAGTAGCAGAAGAGCGAGCAGGGGCTGTCTGACTCTCACGTAGGATCGTTCCGATTGGCGGCAGGTGTCCGCATATGGACGCTGGATTCCGGTAAAAAGTCAGTCCGTGAAGCTGTCATTTTCCGCCAGCAGTTTGATCGCCGCAGCGCCGACCTTGCGCACCGCGTCTTCGATCTGTGGTGTTGGCTTGGCAGCGTAGTTCATCCGCAGGCAATTGCGGTACTTGCCCGAGGGCGAAAAGATGCTCCCGACGGCAATCTGTACGCCCTGGTCATGTAAGGCGCGATTCAGTTTCAGGGTGTCGAAACCATCAGGCAGTTCGACCCAGAGCATGAAACTGCCTTGCGGGCGACTGGCGCGGGTGCCGGCGGGGAAATAGCGGCTGACCCAATCGATCATCATGTCGCGATTGCGCTGGTATTGCGTGCGCATCCGCCGCAAATGCGGTTCGAAGTGACCGGCTTTGAGGAATTCGGCGATGGCAATCTGCGGCTGCGGCGCCGTAGAGCCGGTGCTGATGTATTTCATGTGCAGCACCCGCTCCAGATACCGGCCCGGTGCAACCCAGCCGATGCGCAAACCCGGCGCCAGCGTTTTGGAAAATGAACTACAGAGCAGGACCCGGCCGTCTTCGTCGAAGGATTTGATCGTGCGGGGACGCGGGTAGTTGTAGGCCAGTTCGCCATACACATCGTCCTCGATAATCGCCACGTCGAAACGCTGTGCGAGCGTCAACAACGCACGTTTGCGCGATTCCGGCATGATGTAGCCCAGCGGGTTGTTGCAGTTGGGCGTCAACTGTATGGCCTTGATCGGCCATTGTTCCAGAGCCAGTTCCAACGCATCGAGGCTGATCCCGGTCAGCGGGTCGGTGGGGATTTCCAGGGCCTTCATATTCAGGCCCTTGAGCGTCTGCATCGCGCCGTGAAAGCTGGGTGAGTCCACCGCGACGATGTCACCTGGCTCACAGATAGAGCGAATGCTGGTGGACAGCGCTTCGTGACAGCCAGTGGTGATCACCAGGTCGTTGGCGGTCAGTTGGCATCCGGAATCCAGCATCAGGCGGGCGATCTGCTCGCGCAGTTCGAGGGTGCCGTGAATGTTGTCGTAATACAGACCGGGCATATCCTGCCGCCGACTGATGCGGGCGAGGTTGCGCAGCAACGGTTTCATGGTCGGGGTGGTGATGTCTGGCATACCGCGGCCCAGTTGCACTACATCCTTGCGCGGTACCGCACGGATCAGTTCCAGCACTTGATCCCATTGCGAAATATCCACCGGGCGCTGGGCGGGGCGACCGATCGCCGGCAACTCCGGCAGTTCACGACTGACCGGAACGAAGTAGCCGGATTTGGGTTTCGGCATCGCCAGGCCGTTGTCTTCCAGCACCCGATAGGCTTGCTGCACCGTGCTCAGGCTGACGCCATGCTCGACGCTCAGCGCCCGCACCGACGGCAGCCGGTCACCGGGGCGATAGAAGCCCTGTTCGATACGCGTGCCGAGCAATTCGGCGAGGTTGACGTAAAGGGTCATGGCGCAGTCTCGGTGTAGGTGATTCGCTTAACCAGTACAGATCAGGTAAAAAATCATGATTCAGAGGCTAAAACGCGAAATCTGTATGGAGTTAATACTGACAAGTTGAATCTGTAATGCTTTTCGCCGTCCACGCATCATGAAAGCTCTGGCTACCCAAGTAAACAGGAGCAATCAAAATGAACGGCTTGAGCGATGTGCGGCTGGCGTTACGCAGTCAGGAACTGGCGGCAGGGCAAAAAAACGGTGCGCGGGAAGCGATTATGCGCAACGCACCGTCCGGCCTGAGTCGCTGGGGCCTGTTCTGGCATCGTCTGCACACGCGCAAGGCGTTGCTCGATCTGACGCCGGAGCAATTGAAGGATGTCGGGTTGAGTCGGGAGCAGGCGCGGGAGGAGGGACTTAAGTCTTTCTGGAGGATCTGAAGCCTAAACGCGATCCCCTGTAGGCGCTGCCGAAGGCAGCGCCTACAGGGTTCAGACCAACTCTTTCATCCGGTGCCACAACATCCCCAACGCCAACAGCGGCGAGCGCAAATGCTTCCCGCCGGGGAAGGTGATATGCGGCACCTTGGCAAACAGATCGAACCCACCACCCTGCTGCCCACTGATCGCCTCGGCCAGCAACTTGCCTGCCAGGTGCGTGGCATTCACCCCGTGACCTGAATAAGCCTGGGCGTAATACACATTCGGCTGATCCTTGAGCCGGCCGATCTGCGGCAGGCGGTTGGCGCCGATACCGATCATCCCGCCCCATTGATAATCGATTTTCACCCCACCCAGTTGCGGAAAAACCTCCAGCATCTTCGGCCGCATGTACGCGGCGATGTCCTTCGGGTCGCGACCTGAATAGTGGCAGGCGCCACCAAAGAGCAAGCGTCGATCCGCCGAGAGCCGGTAGTAATCGAGCGCCACCCGCTGATCGCAGACCGCCATGTTCTGCGGCAGCAGTTCGTGCGCCTGTTCTTCGCTCAAGGGTTCGGTGGCGATGATGTAGCTGCCGGCGGGCAACACCTTGCCACTGAGTTCGGGGTTGAGCTGGTTAAGGTAGGCATTACAGCCCAGCACCAGCGTCTTCGCGCGAACCGAACCTCGAGCCGTATGGGCCTTCACCTCCGGGCCGTAATCGATGCGGGTTACCGCCGATTGTTCGAACAACTTCGCGCCCAATTCCTGCGCGGCGGCAGCTTCGCCCAAGGCCAGGTTGAGAGGGTGCAGATGCCCGGAGCCCATGTCGATCAGGCCACCAACGTAGCGGTCGGAACCCACCACCGAGTGCATTTCATGGGCTTGCAGCAAACGGGTTTCGTAGCGGTAGCCGAGGCTGCGCAGTTCTTCGGCGTCTTCGGCGAAACCTTCCAGGTCGCGAGGCTTGTTGGCGAGATCGCAGTAACCCCATGTCAGGTCGCAAGGGATCTGAAAACGCTCGACCCGCTGTCGGACGATTTCCACCGCTTCCAGGCCCATGAGTTTCATCTGACGCACACCGTCCGCGCCGATCACGTTGGTGAATTGATCGAGCCCATGACCGACGCCACGAATCAGCTGCCCTCCGTTGCGGCCGCTGGCGCCCCAGCCAATCTTTTGCGCTTCGAGTAGCACCACGCTGAGGCCGCGTTCTGCCAGCTCAAGCGCGGTGTTCAGCCCGGAAAACCCACCACCGATCACGCACACATCGGCCACCAAATCCTCCGTAAGCACCGGGTAATCGGGCTGTGGCAGGCTGCTGGCGGCGTAATAGGAAGCAATGTGCTGGGCGCGGGCATTCATGCGCGTCATCCTGAGTCTTGTGTCTAGAAAATTTGACGGAGCATAAGCCGGACCTTCCGGCGCGGGCAACACTGGTCGGTTGTGGCTGTCTGGATCGACACTTTTGCTGCAGAATCCCGCTCTATTCCGCTTTGGACTACCGTTTCGATGAGCTGCAACAGTCAGAAAATCCGCACCTTGCGCCAGCAGATCCCCTCGTTCGAGTGCGTGCCCGGCTGCCATGACTGCTGTGGGCCGGTGACCACATCACCCGAAGAAATGTCCCGCCTGCCGCGCAAGACCCGCGCCGAGCAGGATGCGGCGATGGATGAGCTGAACTGTGTGCACCTTGGGCCGAACGGCTGCACGGTGTATGACGAGCGGCCGCTGATTTGTCGGTTGTTTGGCACCACCAAGACGCTGCCGTGCCCGAATGGGCGGGGGCCGGTTGAGTTGATTCATCCGCGGGTGGAGAAGCAGATTCATGAGTACATGGCTTCTACCCGGCAGGTGCTCGTCTGAAGGAAGACCGAGTCGCCTGTAATCGCTAGCAGGCCAGCTCCCACAATGGTTCTGTGTCGTACACAGAATGTGTGTCCACTGAAGTCCACCTGTGGGAGCAGCTGGCCTGCTAGCGATGAGGTCTGAACAGACACCACAAAGGCTCAATCCGGAATCGGCAAACTCAAACTTTCTTTAACCTCTTCCATCACGATATAGCTCTTGGATTCCCGCACATGCGGCAGCTTGAGCAGAATGTCGCCCAGTAGCTTGCGGTACGAGGCCATCTCGGAAATCCGCGCCTTCACCAGGTAGTCGAAATCCCCTGACACCAAATGGCATTCCAGCACGTGGGGCAGTTTCAGCACCGCACGTCGGAACTCTTCGAAAGTATCGCCGGATTTGTAGTCGAGGCTGATCTCGACGAACACCAGCAGACTACCCTTGAGGTGCTGCGGATTCAGCCGGGCGTTGTAGCCCATGATGATGCCTTCGCGCTCCAGGCGCCGAACCCGCTCGGTGCAGGGTGTGGTCGAGAGCCCGACCTTTTCCCCAAGCTCTGTGAAGGAAATGCGCCCGTCGGCTTGCAGGATCCGCAGGATGTTGCGGTCGATCTTGTCCAGCTCACGTTTGGTCTGAGTGTTGGTACGCATAGGGGATGCGCCTCCGTGAAAAGCGTTTTTGCCGAGAATTGTCGCCAAATATAGGTGCTTATATAGTGAAAAGCACTGGCTAATCTTTTTTAAACTGCCCACATCTACGGTCTGAACTACAAACGTCAGCGGCACGCCGCGATGAGGGATATGAAAATGCGCGTTATGGTCTTGGGTAGCGGCGTCATCGGTACCACCAGTGCTTATTATCTGGCGCGTGCCGGGTTCGAAGTGGTGGTGGTGGACCGTCAGCCGGCTGCGGCCATGGAGACCAGTTTCGCCAACGCCGGGCAGGTATCGCCGGGTTATGCCTCGCCGTGGGCGGCGCCGGGTGTGCCGCTCAAGGCCATCAAGTGGCTGCTGCAGCGCCACGCACCGCTGGCGATCAAGGCCACCGCCGACATCGACCAGTACCTGTGGATGGCGCAGATGCTGCGCAACTGCACCGCCAGCCGTTACGCGGTGAACAAGGAGCGCATGGTCCGCTTGTCCGAATACAGCCGCGACTGCCTCGACGAATTGCGCGCCGAAACCGGCATTGCCTACGAAGGCCGAAGCCTCGGTACGACTCAATTGTTCCGCACCCAGGCTCAGCTCGACGGCGCCGCGAAAGACATCGCCGTACTCAAAGAGTCCGGCGTGCCGTTCGAACTGCTCGACCGTGCCGGTATTGCCCGCGTTGAACCGGCCCTGGCCAGCGTCACCGACATTCTCGCCGGTGCCCTGCGCCTGCCGAACGACCAGACTGGCGATTGCCAGATGTTCACCACCAAACTCGCAGAGATGTGTACGAACCTTGGTGTGGAATTCCGCTTCGGCCAAGACATTCAGAAGCTCGACTTCGCCGGTGATCGCATCAACGGTGTATGGATCGACGGCAAGCTGGAAACCGCTGACCGTTATGTATTGGCACTCGGCAGCTACTCGCCGCAACTGCTCAAGCCGCTGGGCATCCGCGCCCCGGTGTATCCGCTCAAGGGTTACTCGCTGACCGTGCCGATCACCAATCCGGCGATGGCCCCGACTTCGACTATCCTCGATGAGACCTACAAGGTCGCGATCACCCGTTTCGATAACCGTATCCGTGTCGGCGGCATGGCTGAAATAGCCGGTTTTGACCTGTCGTTGAACCCGCGTCGGCGCGAAACCCTGGAGATGATCGTCAACGACCTTTATCCTCAGGGCGGTGATCTGGCCCAGGCGAGTTTCTGGACCGGTCTGCGTCCGACCACCCCGGACGGTACGCCAATTGTTGGCGCAACGCCGTTCAGCAACCTGTTCCTGAACACCGGGCACGGTACGCTCGGCTGGACCATGGCGTGCGGTTCCGGCCGTTTGCTGGCCGACCTGATGGCGAAGAAAACGCCACAGATCAGCGCCGAAGGCCTCGATATTTCCCGTTATGGCAGCAAACTCCAGGAGTCCGCAAAACATGGCAATCCAGCGCCAGCTCACCAATGAGCGCATGAGTCAGATCGTCGCTCACAACGGTACGGTGTATCTGGCCGGGCAGGTCGGCGATGACATGAACGCCGGGATTGAACAACAGACTCGCGAAGCCCTCGCCAATATCGAGCGATTGCTCGATCTGGCGGGTACCGATAAGCACCACTTGCTGTCTGTGACGATTTATTTGAAAGACATCGACGCGCACTTCGAGGGCATGAATACGGTGTGGGACAAGTGGCTGCCAAAAGGCGTCGCCCCGGCCCGTGCAACGGTTGAGTCGAAGCTGTGCGAACCGGAAATCCTGGTAGAGCTGTCGGTTGTAGCCGCTCTGCCATAAGCCTGTCAGAAAGATCCCTCTCCCGGTGCTGTGGGCGGTTAACGCCGTCAGCCAGCGCCGGTTTTTATTTCCACGACCGCCTAGAAGCCTGCCGCCATGCGTCCAGCCCGTGCCCTGATCGACCTTCAAGCCCTGCGTCACAACTACCAAATCGCCCGAGAACTCACAGGGGCCAAGGCCCTCGCGGTGATCAAGGCCGATGCCTACGGCCATGGCGCAGTGCGTTGCGCCCAGGCGCTGGAGGGCGAGGCGGACGGGTTTGCCGTGGCGTGCATCGAAGAGGCTCTGGAACTGCGGGCCGCGGGCATTCGGGCGCCGGTGTTGCTGCTGGAAGGTTTTTTCGAAGCCGATGAACTGGCGCTGATCGTCGAGCATGATTTCTGGTGCGTGGTTCATTCGTTGTGGCAGCTCGAAGCCATCGAAAAAGCCGCGCTGAGCAAGCCGATCACGGTGTGGCTCAAGCTTGACTCGGGCATGCACCGGGTCGGCCTGCATCCGAAGGATTACCAGGCGGGCTATCAACGTCTGCTGGCGAGCGGCAAGGTCGCGAAGATCGTGCTGATGAGTCACTTCGCCCGTGCCGATGAGCTGCACAGTCAGGCCAGTGCCGAGCAAGTGGCCGTATTTGAAGCGGCGCGTCAGGGTTTGTCCGCCGAGATCAGCCTGCGTAACTCTCCGGCGGTGCTCGGTTGGCCGCAGATTCCAAGCGACTGGGTACGCCCGGGCATCATGCTCTACGGCGCCACGCCGTTTGAAGAAGCCAACGCGGTAGCCTCCCGCCTGCAACCGGTGATGACCCTGGAATCGAAGGTGATTTGCGTGCGTGAGCTGCCGGCTGGGGAGCCGATCGGTTACGGCGCAAAATTCATCACGCAAAAACCGATGCGTGTGGGCGTGGTGGCCATGGGGTATGCCGATGGTTATCCGCGTCACGCGCCAACCGGTACACCGGTGATGGTTGCCGGTCAGCGCAGCCAGTTGATCGGCCGGGTGTCGATGGACATGCTCTGCGTGGATTTGACCGATGTGCCGCAAGCCGGCCTCGGCTCGACCGTCGAGTTGTGGGGCAAAAATGTGCTCGCCAGCACGGTTGCGGAAGCGGCTGACACGATTCCTTACCAGATCTTTTGCAACCTGCGCCGGGTACCGCTGCTCTATTCCGGGGCTTAAGCCCAAACACTGCGCACCGGAAGTCGCCTCGCCGCACGGGATTCAGGCCAAAGTGTTGTAAATACTGAACGCTGTCGCCATGATAACGCTCAATATTCCTACAACCTGAATCCTGGAGGCGCAAGCTTGGACGTCGGTGAACGACTGCAATCCATCCGTAAGCTCAAAGGTCTTTCGCAGCGTGAACTCGCTAAACGCGCGGGCGTCACCAACAGCACCATTTCGATGATCGAGAAGAACAGCGTCAGTCCCTCGATCAGTTCGCTGCGCAAGGTTCTGGGCGGGATTCCCATGTCCATGGTCGAGTTCTTTTCCGAAGAGATCCTGCAGGAAAAACCGACTCAGATCGTCTACAAGGCCAACGAGCTGATCGATATTTCCGATGGTGCCGTGACCATGAAACTGGTCGGCCGGGCGCACCCGAGCCGCGCCATCGCCTTCCTCAATGAAATCTACCCGCCAGGCGCCGATACCGGTGACGAGATGCTCACCCATGAGGGCGAGGAAACCGGGATTCTGGTGGAAGGACGGCTGGAACTGGTGGTCGGGCTGGAAACTTTTGTGCTTGAAGCAGGCGATAGCTACTACTTTGAAAGTACCAAGCCACATCGCTTCCGTAATCCGTTCGATGCGCCGGCGCGGCTAATCAGCGCAGCCACGCCGGCGAATTTCTAAGAGAAGAGGCGTCCTGCCCGCACGGCAGCGACACCCAAAGGGTTTTTCCGCGGCGCAACAAGACCCCTTCGACTTTGGGGTTGTTTCAGTGCGGCGGGCTTACCGCTATACTTGCGCCCGCCTGCGAACCGTGGCCGTAGGCGTGACTAGCCACCATTGAGGGTGAACGCGTGAATCTAATTATGAAAATGCTGGCTGCACCAGCAACCGTATTGGCCCTATGGGCTGTCAGCGCTCAAGCTGCGACCAGCGACGATATTGCCAAACGCCTTGAGCCAGTCGGCCAGGTTTGCGTTCAGGGTAAAGAGTGCAAGGGGATGGAAGTGGCTGCCTCTGCTGGCGGAGGCGGCGGTGCCAAGGCACCTAAAGACGTGATTGCCAAGCATTGCAATGCTTGCCACGGTACTGGCCTGCTGGGCGCGCCGAAAATCGGCGACAAAGCGGCCTGGAAAGAGCGCGCCGATCACCAGGGCGGCCTCGACGGCATCCTGGCCAAAGCCATCACCGGTATCAATTCGATGCCGCCTAAAGGCACCTGCGCCGACTGCACCGACGACGAGCTGAAAGGCGCAATCAAAGAGATGTCCGGCCTGTAATACGCCTGCATCTTTCGCGAAAAAGCCGCTTTCGAGCGGCTTTTTTGTGCCTGCGATTTGCCGCACGAGGCTGTTCATTGCAGCAAAGACACGGCACGATCGGTCCAACCCCAATTCACGGAATGTAAGGGAGGATCAGATGGTGCAGTTGTGTTCTATCGAACAGGCGGTCGATGATGTGTTGGCACGGTTGCCGGCGCACATCCACATGGGCCTGCCCCTCGGCCTGGGCAAACCCAACCACTTCGTCAACGCGCTGTATCAACGCGTGGCGCAACTGCCCGAGCGGCAGCTGACGATCTACACCGCGCTGTGCCTGGGCCGTCCTTCCTTGGGCGACGGTTTGCAAAAGCGCTTCCTTGAACCCTTCATCGAAAGGGTGTTTGGTGACTATCCGGAACTGGATTTCCTCGCGGGCCTGCACAAGGACAACCTGCCGCCCAACATCCACGTTCATCAATTTTTCATGCAGCCCGGCAGCCTGCTGCATAGCGCATCCGCTCAGCAGGATTACGTCAGCAGCAACTACAGCCACGCCGCGCGGGACATCAATGCCGCCGGTTTGAACCTGGTCGCGCAACTGGTGGCCAGTCACAGCGAGCATCCCGATCGCCTCAGCCTGAGTTGTAACCCGGACATCACCCTCGATCTGTTCCCGATGATCGAGAAACGCCGGGCAGCGGGGGAGACGATCCTGCTCGTGGGCCAGGTGCACAACGACTTGCCGTATATGCCCGGTGATGCGGAAATCGGTATCGATGCCTTCGACCTGCTGATCGATGAGAAGGACACCACCACGCTTTTCTCGACGCCGAACATGCCGGTGGGTTTCCAGGATCACTTCATCGGCCTGCACGCCAGCACGCTGGTGCGCGATGGCGGCACTTTGCAGATCGGCATCGGTGCCATGGGCGACGCGCTGACAGCTGCGTTGCTGGCGCGACAGGCTGACAACGAGGGTTACAAAGCGCTGCTGGCGGACGTGAATCTCAGCCAGTGGGCGCAGTTGATCGACCGTGAAGGCGGAATCGAGCCCTTCGCCAAGGGCCTTTACGGTTGCAGCGAAATGTTCGTCAACGGCTTGCTGGTGCTGGCCGATGCCGGGATCGTGCGGCGCAAGGTCTACCCGGACGTGCCCACTCAGCAACAGGCCAATGCCGGCACCCTGGACGAGGCTGCGCAGATCGACGGCATTTCGGTGCACGGCGGATTTTTCCTCGGGCCACGCAGTTTCTATGAGCGCCTTCGTGAGTTGCCGCAAAGCAAGCGGCTCGAATTCAACATGACCCGCATCAGCTACATCAACGAGCTTTACGGTCAGGAAGAACTCAAACGCTTGCAACGCCTGGATGCGCGATTCATCAACACCGTGTTTACCATGACGTTGCTTGGCGCCGGTGTGGCCGATCAGCTCGAAGACGGGCGGGTACTCAGCGGCGTCGGCGGGCAGTACAACTTTGTCGCCCAGGGCCATGCGCTGGAGGGCGCGCGCTCCATTCTGTTGCTGCGAAGCTGGCGCGAGGCAGGCGGGGAGGTCAGTTCCAACATCGTCTGGCAGTACGGCCATTGCACGATCCCGCGGCATCTGCGCGACATCGTCGTCACCGAATACGGCATCGCCGATTTGCGCGGCAAGACCGATGCGGCGGTGATCGAGGCGTTGCTCAACATCAGCGATTCACGCTTCCAGTCGGGGTTGATCGAACAGGCGCAGGACGTAGGTAAATTGCCGAAAAATTTCCGCATTGATCCGCGTTTTGCCGACAACAGGCCAGAGCGTCTACAGGCGATTCAGGCGCGGCATCCGCAGTTGTTTCCGGAGTATCCGCTGGGGTGTGATTTCACTGGGGAGGAGCGGGACTTGTTGCGGGCGCTCAACTGGCTGAAGAGCAAGTTCAAGCTGACGGAGATTCTGGAGTTGGGCAAGGCCGCTCTGGATGCGCCAGAGCCTGAATCCTTTCCCGAGCATCTGGAGCGGATGCAACTGACCAACCCGGAGGGGTTGAAAGAGGATTTGTTCCAGCGCCTGCTGCTCACCGGCCTGAAGGCCACCGCGCCATAACACGCAACGCAAAACCAACTGTGGGAGCCAGCCTGCTGGCGATGGCTGTCTGTCGGTCATGAAGATTTTGACTGACACGACGCCATCGCCAGCAGGGGAAATGCGGTGTGGCAGATTACTTGATGAAGGTCACGACGCCGCCGGCCACATTTTTGAGACAGGAGGAATAGAACAGGTATTTTTACTTTCGTGGGATACCACTTAATTAGCTAGTGTATTGGGCTTACGTTCACAGATGGACTAAGGAAGTCTATGTGATAACCGGAAGACCCATCACCAATAGCTAAGTGAACTCCACTGATGCCTTCATTCATTTGTGAGTTTGTTTTGTAATCGATATTCGATGAGATAGCCTCGTTTACCCCGATGGCAAACTCCGTCAGCTTAAGTCCTCGAGCACCAGCCGCAAGATCTAAAAGCTTTATTTGCTCTTCATTTTTTATTTTTAGTGAGATGATGGTGTTGTCTTTAATTGATAACACTGCACCTTCTTTCGAAATTCGATTGCTCAGCCAATTAAGTGAAGTTTTTAGGCCCTCTGGTAGGGTCGGGTTAGGTTTTCTGAGCACTGTCAATATACCCGCGATTTTTAATGTTCCGGTAAAAGAAAATGGGCAGGGCTCTTGTGGGTTCATGTGTGCGTAATGAACTTCGAAAAATTCTGCTACGGACTGAACAAAATCGTGAGACACGTCTTCGGCAAGTAGTGCGTAAGGCTGGGCGTGCGGAAAAATGGAGACCTGCGCGTCGGCGTCGTTACCAGAAAGAAAAAAGAAATCATGTGAATTGAGCATGTTTAACACAGATCGCTGTGTGCATAAGGCATGTTCAAAATTGCTACTCAGCAAAAGCTTAAGGCTATAAAGCGCAGTAGCTACAGTGGGTTCGAACACTTGAGTTGCGCAGAAAACGCTTCTTTTGCTTTCTGTATTTTTTGCTAGGTCAAACGTCATTTTTGCGGCGTCATTGCTAAAAGAAAAAACAATACTGTTTCTTGGTAGTTTCTTTAGCTCAAAAATATTGGCTGTGTTGAATCCTTGCAACGCACACTCTCTGAGGAAGTCATTTGAGTCCGAAATAATTAATAATTCTTCACGGCCGAAGAGTGTCGATATCATATTCGTTGGTGACATAAAATTCTCCTGGTTTTTCCAATGCGCGGAAAGAACACTTACCGCGCATTGGTATCATTTACTCAGTGTGAGCCCAGGCCAACGGTGCCCACCCAAAATTATCCGGGCCAGAAGTGATCCGGTTAAGCTTTTCTTTGACGACTTTTTCATTTTTCATATGATCATCCTTTTTCAATTTTTAGTTTGCTCCCCGAGCTGCTTGGGAGTGGACTAATTAATACAGGATTTTTTGGGTGCGTTAAGTGTCTTGCTAGGCATTTTTTAGAATATATTCATCTGTCACGACTCTCGGAGGATGTGATGCGGTTATTTGTGTGGGGCGCATCTGTAGTCTTATTCTGAAAGTTTGATATTTTAATTTTTTATGTTGTTGTGGGTGAGTTTGTGTAGTTAGCTTTATTTATGGGCTTCGTTTTCTGGCTCGATATTAACTGTAGATAGAGGATTATATAGTGCGCGCATCAAAGAAATATCTGTCAGATACGTCTGTCCATCAGGCCTTATTGCTAGTTGATCTAACCGAAACAAACAATCCCAATCACGCCGTCCGGCTGCTGCTGCATGAAGTCCTGGAAGGACTCGCTGAAAAAGGCTGGCCTAAAGCACAGTTACAGACTGGGCCGCGTATTGTGTCTGCTGAAGAAAATTACGGTTTGCTCGGCTATGATCCGACAGAAGTCACGCTCGGGAGTGAACACACCCGTTGGGTCGATGAGTGCTCGCTGTTGCGAACGCAAACCACCAGTCAGATTCCGGCAGCGCTTCAGCGAGCGGCGCAAGTGCGGCAACCGGGGCAGACTATTTTGCTGGCCGCACCGGGTATTACTTTCCGTCGCGATAGTCGGGATCGTTGGCATTGCGCAGAACCGCATCAAATGGATATTTGGGTGCTGGGTGATCCGGATATGTCGACGCATGAACATCTGTTGCGCCTGGTCAGCGATATTCTCAAGTCCGCCGTTCCCGATAAACCTTGGGTCTACAGCAATAGTCCGCATCACTACACGGAGGGCGGAATTGAAGTAAATGTGTTGAATGACTGTGCTCCAGTTGAAGTGTTGGAGTGCGGTCGTATTGCGAGATCTTTGTTGGAGCGCTTGAAAATAGACCCGCTGCGTCATGGGGGGCTGGCGCTGGGGATGGGGCTGGATCGCCTGACAATGCTGCGCAAGGGCATCCCGGATATTCGCTTGCTACGCGATCAGAACGTGCGAGTGCAGGCGCAGATGCATGATCTGAAGCCATGGACGGCAGTATCGCGTTTGCCGTCGATTGCTCGTGACATCTCGTTGGCGGTTACGCCGGGGTTAAGCGAAGAGGTGCTGACCGAGAGGATGTTGCAGGCGGCTGGTGACTGCTCTGACTGGATCGAGGAGATGCAGGTCAAGGGACGCTGGGCGTTCTCGGATTTACCCGCACAAGCAATCAAGCGCCTAGGGCTGCTACCGGGCCAGGAGAATGTACTCCTGCGAGTGGTGCTGCGTGATTGTTCGCGATCAATCACTACCGCTGAGGCGAATGCCTTGTATGCGGACATTCAGGCAGCGATGCATGAAGGGGCGCCGGGGGCGGGTTATCGAATGGATCTTCCAAAGGCTTGAAATCTAATTGCCCGAGTAACCACTCAATCGCCGCGGGAGCGAGCCTGCTAGCCAACATTGCTGTTGGGCTTTATGGCCTCATCGCGAGCAAGCTCGCTCCCACAGGGGAAATGCGGTGTAGCGGGTTATTCGATGAAGGTCACGACACCGCCCGCCAGCGACTGAACGCGAGCCAGCGACTCAACCCGATAACCCTGCGCATCCAGTTCCGCACGCCCACCCTGGAACGACTTCTCAATCACGATCCCCAAGCCCGCCACGGTCGCGCCGGCCTGTTTGATGATCGAGATCAGCGCCTGGGACGCCTTACCGTTGGCCAGGAAGTCATCGATGATCAACACGCGATCGCTGCTGGTCAGGTGGCGCGGGGAGATCGCCACTGTGCTTTCGGTCTGCTTGGTGAACGAGTAAACGGTCGCCGACAGCAGGTTTTCGGTCAGGGTCAGGGACTGATGCTTGCGGGCGAAAATCACCGGTACGCCCAGGTTCAGGCCGGTCATGATCGCCGGGGCAATGCCCGAAGCTTCGATGGTGACGATCTTGGTGATGCCCGAGTCCTTGAACAGCGCAGCGAACTCGTCGCCGATCAGCTTCATCAGCGCCGGGTCGATCTGGTGGTTCAAAAAGGCGTCGACCTTCAGGACCTGATCGGAAAGCACGATGCCTTGTTCGCGAATTTTCTGGTGCAGTGCTTCCATGAAGCATTCCTCTACTGGCGCTGTGTGCGCCTAGCTTGTCAAAAAGTGTTTGGTTGAAAAGTGCTCAATTCTAGCGCTTTAACATCGCCCGTATATCCGCCAATGCGGTATTGCCGCGAACGGCTTTGACTTCAACCGGCGTGTCATCGGTGCCTTCCCAAGCCAGGTCGTCCGGCGGCAATTCATCAAGGAAACGGCTCGGTGCGCAGTCGATGATTTCGCCGTATTGCTTGCGCTTGGCGGCGAAGGTGAAGGCTAGCGTCTGACGTGCGCGGGTAATCCCCACGTAGGCCAAGCGGCGTTCTTCTTCGATGGTGTCGGCTTCGATGCTGGAGCGGTGCGGGAGGATTTCCTCTTCCATGCCCATGATGAACACGTAAGGGAATTCCAGACCCTTGGAGGCATGCAAGGTCATCATCTGCACGCCTTCGGCGCCGTCTTCCTCTTCCTGCTGACGTTCCAGCATGTCGCGCAGGACGAGTTTGCCGATGGCGTCCTCGACGGTCATCTCACCTTCTTCGTCTTTCTCCAGGGTGTTTTTCAACGCCTCGATCAGGAACCAGACGTTACCCATGCGGTAGTCGGCGGCCTTGTCGCTGGAGCTGTTGGTGCGCAACCAGTTCTCGTAGTCGATGTCCATGACCATGCTGCGCAGCGCCGAGATCGGGTCTTCGCCGGCGCACTGCTCGCGGACCTTGTCCATGAAACGCTTGAAGCGCGACAGGCGATCGGTGAAACGCGTGTCCAGATGCTCGCCCAGGCCGATTTCGTCGGTGGCGGCGTACATCGAGATTTTTCTTTCGGTGGCGTAGTTGCCGAGCTTTTCCAGGGTGGTCGAACCGATCTCCCGGCGTGGGACGTTGATCACCCGCAGGAAGGCGTTGTCGTCATCCGGGTTCACGATCAGGCGGAAGTAGGCCATCAGGTCTTTCACTTCCTGACGTCCGAAAAAGCTGTTGCCGCCCGACAACCGATACGGAATCTGGTGATGCTGCAGCTTCAGCTCGATCAGCTTGGCCTGGTAGTTACCGCGATACAGAATCGCGAAATCGCTGTAGGGCCGGTCGGTACGCAAGTGCAGGGTCAGCAGCTCCACGGCCACGCGCTCGGCTTCGGCGTCTTCGTTGCGGCAGCGGATCACGCGGATCTCGTCGCCGTGGCCCATCTCGCTCCACAACTGCTTTTCGAATTCGTGCGGGTTGTTCGAGATCAGCACGTTGGCGCAACGCAGGATGCGGCTGGTGGAGCGGTAGTTCTGCTCCAGCATCACCACTTTCAGGGACGGGTAATCGTCCTTGAGCAGCATCAGGTTTTCCGGGCGGGCGCCGCGCCAGGCATAGATCGACTGGTCGTCGTCGCCCACCACGGTGAACTGGTTGCGCGTGCCGATCAGCAATTTCACCAGCAAATACTGGCTGGCGTTGGTGTCCTGGTATTCGTCCACCAGCAGGTAGCGAACCTTGTTTTGCCACTTTTCGAGGATGTCGGCGTGTTCCTGGAACAGTTTCACCGGCAGCAGGATCAGGTCGTCGAAGTCCACCGCGTTGAACGCCTTGAGCGTGCGCTGATAGTGGGTGTAGACGATGGCGGCGGTCTGCTCCTTGGGGTTGCGTGCGTTTTCCAGGGCTTCGGCCGGCAGGATCAGGTCGTTTTTCCACGAGCCGATCATGTTCTTGATCTCGTCGACGCCGTCGTCGCCCGCGTATTCCTTCTGCATGATGTCGGTCATCAGGGCTTTGACGTCGGTCTCGTCGAAAATCGAGAAGCCCGGTTTGTAGCCCAGCCGCACGTGTTCCTTGCGGATGATGTTCAGGCCAAGGTTGTGGAAAGTGCACACGGTCAGGCCACGGCCTTCGCCGCCCTTGAGCAGGGTGCCGACCCGTTCCTTCATCTCGCGCGCGGCCTTGTTGGTAAAGGTCATGGCGACGATGTACTGGGCGCGGATGCCGCAGTTCTGGATCAAGTGCGCGATCTTGCGCGTGATCACGCTGGTCTTGCCGGAGCCCGCGCCGGCGAGCACCAAAAGAGGGCCGCCGACGTAGCTCACGGCTTCTTGCTGCCGGGGATTGAGTCGGGACATACGTAAATTCAGGAGTCAGTCACGAAATGGGCCGGCATTTTAACAGGCTCAGCGAATTGTGCTGCTCTCTCCGACTTGTGACGCAACACGCTATCTATATTTGCCGGTTTTGTTACTTTCACGCAGGATGCGCGGTGAATTTGCGTCTAATGTTCGTAATTCCGGATACAAAGGTATCGTTTGATAACTGATGTCATTTGGTCATTGGTTATCGGCACGGCATAATGCCCGCCGCCTACATCATTGCAGAGTCTAGGGAGCTAGCTTGTCTACGCCTGTCGAACCCTTGCGTTTGCTGCTACTGGCCGAAGAGCCAGCGTGGGCAGCGTTGTTGCGCGAGTGTCTGGCTCCGATGGGGAGCTCGGCCGTGCTCATCAGCGCTCCAAGCTGGGAATCGGTCAGCACTCTGTTCGATGACAACCGCAGCGCGGTGTTGTTGACGATCCCGGCCCTTCAGCCGGCGCCGGGCCGTTGCAATTTGCCGACGGTGTTGCTGCTCGAGCACGAGCCGCTGTTGCCGCCCGATGGCGTGAGCGACTGGTTGGTGCGTGAGCATCTCGACCCCGGCATGCTGCGCCGTTGCCTGCGCCATGTGCGCGAGCGCGGCGTGCTGGAAAACACCCTGCAGCGCCTCGCCGAACAGGACCCGCTGACCGGCATCGCCAATCGCCAGGGTTTCCAGACCCTGCTGGCCGCGCGACTGGCAGAAAACGAAGGCCGCGGCCTGGCCTTAGGTCACCTCGACCTCGACAACTTCCGCCACGCCAACGACGCCCTCGGCCATCAGGCTGGCGACCGGTTGATTCTGCAAGTGGTCGCGCGGCTGAAAAGCCAGCTCGAGGCGAGCGATCAACTGGCGCGGCTGGGCAGCGATGAGTTCGCCCTGCTGATCGACACCCGCCGCGCGCCGCAACGCGCCGAGTGGATGGCCGAACGAATCACCGAGGCACTGGCAGAGCCCTATTGGGTCGACGGCGAAAGCCTGTTGATCGGTTCCAGTCTGGGCATCGCCCACGCCCGCGCCCAGGCCGGCGCCGATCCGTTGATGTGGCACGCGCACATCGCCATGCAGCAGGCCAAGAGCACTCAAGGCTGCACCTTTCACATCTTCAACGAACGCATCAATCGCAATGCCCGCAGCATGGCCGACCTCGAAAGCGAGCTGCGTCGGGCGTTGCGTCGCGATGAGCTGGAACTGCATTACCAGCCACGCTTGAACCTCGAAGACGGCCAGATTGTCGGCCTCGAAGCCCTGGTGCGCTGGCGTCACGCTGAACGTGGCTTGCTGCCGCCGAGCGAATTCGTGCCTCTGGCCGAGCAAAGCGGTTTGATCGTGCCGCTCGGTTACTGGGTGATTTCCCGCGCGCTGCGCGACATGCAGGCGCTGCGCGAGCTGGGTCTGCCGGCGTTGCACATGGCGATCAATCTGTCGTTCCGGCAGTTTCAGGACAGCCAGTTGCTTTCGACCCTGAGCCGGCTGATTGCCGAGCGCGGCGTCGAGGCGCAATGGCTGGAATTCGAACTGACCGAAACGGCGGTCATGCGTCGTAGCGATCTGGTGAAGCAGACCATGGATGCCCTCGGGCGTCTGGGCGTGCGGTTCTCGCTCGACGACTTTGGCACCGGCTTTTCGTCGTTCGTGCACCTCAACAGCCTGCCGATTGCCTTGCTGAAGGTCGACAAGAGTTTTGTCGGTGGGATGGAGGGGCGCGAAGAGAATCGCAAACTGGTGCATGCCATGATCAATCTGGCGCACAACCTCAATCTTGAAGTGGTTGCCGAGGGCGTGGAAACGCCGGAGCAGCTGGACCTGTTGCGCGGGTTTGGCTGTGATCAGGTGCAAGGGTATCTGATCAGCAAGCCGTTGCCGTTGGCGGAGCTGGTGGATTACTTGAGTTTCGGCAGCAATCAGCAGCCGGCGCTGGAAGGCGTGGTTTAACACGCAGCTTTTGTGGCGAGGGAGAAAGCGCCCTCGCGACAAAAGCTCCCACAGCGGATTTCAGTCAGGTTGAGCCATCCGGAAGCCTTCCTGAGGTGTTGGCTCCCGCCGAATCATCCGCTTCATCTTCCACTCAAACGCCAGCGTCAGGCTCACCGCCGCGCACGCCAGGCCCAGCGCCAACCCCCACCAGACGCCCGTCGGTCCCCAGTTCAAATGGAAGGCCATCCACCAGGCGGCAGGCGCGCCAATCAACCAATAGCAACCCAGCCCGACCAGGAACGTGGTCTTGGCGTCCTTGAGCCCACGTATGCAGCCCATGGCGATGGTTTGCGTACCGTCAAACAGCTCGAACCACGCCGCCACCGCCAGCAGGCTCACAGCCAGTTCGATGACGGGACGGAAGGCCGGATCGTTGTGGTCCAGGAACAGGCCAATCAACTGATTGGGTAGCAGCCAGAAGACCATCGCGAAGCCGAGCATTGCGGCCGCGCCAAACGCGATCCCGACCCGTCCGGCCAGTCGCGCATCCAACAGCTGCCCGGCGCCGTAATGCTGGCCGATGCGCATGGTGATCGCATAGGAAAGCCCCGCCGGAATCATGAACGCCACCGAGACGATCTGCAGCGCGATTTGATGCGCGCCCAGTTGCGTACTGCCCATGGTGCCCATGCACAGCGCCGCGAAGGCAAACAGCCCGACTTCCACCGCGTAAGTGCCACCAATCGGCAGGCCGAGACGCCACAGCTCTTTCAAGTACTGCCGGTTTGGCCGCGAAAGACCCTGGCGCAAGGGATACGCGTCGTACGCCGGGTGCCGCCGAATATGCAGCGCCAACGCCACGGCCATCAGGTTGGCCACAATCGCCGTGACCAGACCTATGCCCACCAGGCCCATTTTCGGCAGGCCGAACATCCCGGTGATCAACGCATAATTGAGCACGAAGTTGGCCACCGTGCCGCCGAGGCTGATGACCATCACCGGCGTCGCCCGGCCGATAGCGCTGGTGAAACCGCGCAGGGCCATGAAACTCAGGTAGCCGGGCAGGGCGAACGGCAGGATCAACAGGAATTGCCCGGCTGCCTGAACGTTGGTTTCAGTCTGGCCGAACATCAGCAGCACCGGTTTGAGATTCCACAGCAGCAAACCGGCGACCAACGCCATCAACCACGCCAGCCACAGGCCGGCCTGGGTCAGTCGCGCCGCCCCGACGATATCGCCCGCGCCCTGACGGATCGCCACCAGGGTGCCGACCGCCGCGATCACGCCGATGCAAAAAATCGACACAAACGAATACGTCGCCGCGCCGAGTCCGCCGCCAGCCAGTGCTTCGGGGCTCAGTCGCGCCATCATCAAGGTGTCAGTGAGGACCATCAACATGTGCGCCAACTGCGAGGCAATCAACGGCCCCGCCAGCCGCAGGATGGCCCAGAGTTCAATACGCGCTGGATGCTGCATGGTCATCACGCTCGACGCTCAAAGAGAACAGGGAAAGCGTCGATTCTCGGCGCTCTGCGGGGTTTGCACAAAGGGATAAAAAGGATGGATGGCATGATTAAAACTCATCCTGCGGAGATTCTGATAAGTTGACGCCATTGCGCTATAGGAGCTTTCCGCATGTCTCGTCGTCTTCCTCCCTTGTATGCCCTTCGTGCATTCGAAGCGGCGGCGCGGCATAGCTCGTTTACCCGTGCGGCCGAAGAGTTGTCGATTACGCAGAGTGCGGTCAGTCGACACATTCGTACGCTCGAAGAGCACTTTGCCTGTCGGCTGTTTCACCGCAGCGGTCGCAATCTGCAACTGACCGAGTCGGCGCGGCTGATCCTGCCGGGCATCCGCGAAGGCTTCACGGCACTCGAACGCGCCTGCAATACCTTGCGCGCCGAAGATGACATCCTGCGCATGAAAGCCCCATCCACCCTGACGATGCGCTGGCTGCTGGCGCGGCTCAGCCGTTTCCGCCATCTGCAACCGGGCAACGAGGTGCAATTGACCAGCGCCTGGATGGACGTCGACTCGGTGGACTTCAACCACGAGCCGTTCGACTGTGCCGTGATCCTCAGCAACGGACATTTTCCACCGGACTGGGAGGCGAGTTTCCTGTTCCCCGAGGAGCTGATTCCGGTGGGCGCACCGAATCTTCTGAAGGATCAACCTTGGAATGTCGAACGCCTGGCCAATGCCGAACTGCTGCACCCGACGCCTGACCGGCGTGACTGGCGCAACTGGCTGGAGCGCATGGGGCTGACCGAACAGGTGTCGCTCAAGGGCGGGCAGGTGTTCGATACGCTTGAGCTGGGGATGATTGCCGCCGCCCGGGGTTATGGCGTGTCGATGGGCGATCTTTTGATGGTGGCGGAGGATGTGGCGCAGGGCCGTCTGAGTTTGCCGTGGCCGACTGCCGTCGCCAGCGGTGAGCATTATTACCTCGTCTGGCCGAAAACACGTCCCGGAGGTGAACGTTTGCGCCGTCTCAGCGATTTCCTCCAAGGCGAAGCCCAGGCGATGAAACTGCCGGATGTCGAGCACCTGAGCTGAATCGTTAGAGCCGGCGAGATAGAGGCTTTGAGCCATATCCTCGCTTATTACTCAAGTATTCAGGTTTGCCGCCGAAAATCTGCAGATGGAACCTTCGTGCAGGTTCGATGCAATTCCCATTATTAGAAAATTTGCCGAGCAGCCGATCAATGACGATCCGGTCACTTGGCCAGGAGCTGTCATGTCTCAACCTCGTGCCCGGATTGCCTCACAGCTTGGTCTTGCGCTCGCCGTTATTCTGGCGATTGTCATCAGCGGCAGCACCGTGTTTGCCTTGCGCTCGCTGGACTCGGCCAACCTCGCTACCCGCGAAGAGCACCTGGCCAGCGAAGCCCGCTTGCTGGCCGACCAGCTGAGTACGTTTCACGGTACGTTGCGTGAAAGTACCCAGCGCCTGGCCGGCCTGTTCGAGAAGCGCTTCAGCGCAGGCCTGAGCGTGCACCCGGACGAGCCGGTGGCCGTGGCGGGCACGCAGACCCCGGGCCTGCACCTGGGCAGCGAAGTGCTGAATAACAACTTCAAGGAAGTAGACGAGTTCAAGCAAATGACCGCGGGCGTTGCGACCGTGTTCGTGCGCAGCGGTGATGAATTCATTCGAGTCAGTACGAACGTCACTAAACAGGACGGCAGCCGCGCCATCGGCACCTTGCTCGATCACGCGAACCCGGCTTATGCACGTTTGCTGGCGGGGCAGAATTATGTAGGTCGGGCGTTGCTGTTCGAACGCTTCTACATGTCGCAGTACACCCCCGTGCGCGACAGCAGCGGTAAGGTCATTGCCGTGTTGTACGTAGGATTCGATTACACCGACGCTCAGAACGCGCAGTTCGCCAACCTCACACGCTTCCGCATCGGGCAGACCGGCTCTTTGGCGCTGCTCGATGAGCAGAACAAATGGCTGGTGCCAATCGCGGGTGTGCAAGCACCGGAGCAAGCGGTCAAGTCGATCAACAGCCTGGCCAAGACGCCGGGTAAAGGTGAGTTCTGGAGCGACACGTCCGAAGACTTCTACAGCATTGCCGTGCCCTTTGAAGGCGGGCCGTGGTCGGTCGTGGCGAGCATGCCGAAAAGTGAAATCCGTGCTGTGACCTGGGCCGTGGGCATTCAATTGGCGATTGGCAGTCTGCTGGCGATGTTGATCGCCGTGGGCTCGGCTGTCTGGTTGCTGCGCAGTAAGCTCGCACCGCTGGGTGATCTGGTGCGTCAGGCCGAAGCCTTGGGCGCCGGTGATCTGAGCGTGCGCTTGAACGTGTCGAGCAACGACGAAATCGGTCAACTGGCCCGCGCCTTCAACCAGATGAGCCAGGCGCTGTCGACAATGGTCGAGCACATCCGCAAGGCCTCGCAAGAGGTCAACAGTCGTGCCCAGGCGCTGTCGGGTCTGTCGGGTGGCGCCTATGAAGGCATGGAACAGCAGTCGGGCGAAATCACCAGCATGGCCGGCGCCGTGGAAGAATTCAGCGCCACCTCGCTGAACATCGCCGACAACATGGGCAGCACTCAACGTCTGGCTCAGGAAAACGCACAACAAACCCAGATTGGGCGTACATCGATGGATGAAGCGTCCTCGTCCCTGGAGCAAATTGCCGGCGCACTGAACAGCACCGCCACGGTGATCAACACCCTGGGTCAGCGCTCTCAGGAAATCGGCGGGATTGTCGGGGTGATCACTTCGATTGCCGAGCAAACCAACTTGCTGGCGCTCAACGCCGCCATCGAAGCGGCGCGTGCCGGTGAACAGGGGCGTGGATTTGCGGTGGTGGCTGACGAGGTGCGCAACCTGGCATCGCGTACTCGCCAGGCCACCGATGAGATTTCCGGGATGATCCAAAGCATCCAGCAGGAAACCGGCAACGCTATCAGCACCATGGAACAGGGCAATGTGCTGATGCAGGAAGGCCTGTCGCGCAACGCCAACGTCGCGTCGGCCCTGGCGCGAATCGATGAGCAAAGTCGCTCGGCTGGCCAGCAGTTCGCGGCGATCACCACGGCGACCCAGGAGCAGAGCAGCACCGCGACATTGCTCAGCAGCAACCTGCAAAGCATTGCGTTGGCGAACAGTGAGCAGCGGGAAGTGGTGTCGAACCTGGCGGTGACTGCCAAGGAACTGGAGAAGCTGGCGGCTGATTTGCGCCAAGAGGTTGACCGGTTTCGTTGAGGCGCCTTTGAAATAGCCTTCGCGAGCAGGCTCCCACAGTTGACCTCAGGTGTTCACAAATGCTGTGTTCACCTGCGACCTAATGTGTGGGCTTGCTCGCGAAAGGATCGACCCCCTTTTCGATTTGCCGCACATTCGCGAATCATTTATCTCCAAGCGGTCTTCTTGGCTTTGTCTGCACTTTTTAACTTGATGAAACGTTTCAGCAAGTCTATAAAAATGGCACAACTCCAATAAAGGCTCCCGCCATGACTCCGCTCAAACTCATCGTCGCCCTCAGTGCGTTCTCTGCCGCGTCCCATGCGATGGCCTGGGATTACGTCCTTCTCGACACCGACAAGGCTGCCCAGAACTGGCAAATCACCAGCCAGCAACTCGGGGTGAAAACCGACAAACCCTTTTCCGTCACCCTGCGAACTCTGCACGGTGGGCGGCAGGAGGGGGTCAGCATTGTCGACATCGATAACGGCACGATGAAGCTTTCAGTGGTGCCGACCCGCGGGATGAACGTCCTGCAGGCCTCGGTCGGTAATGTGCGCATGGGCTGGGATTCGCCGGTCAAGGAAGTGGTCAATCCATCCTTCATCGAACTCAACGGTCGTGGTGGATTGGGCTGGCTGGAAGGCTTCAACGAGCTGGTCACCCGCTGCGGCTACGAGTGGGTCGGCCACCCCGGGATGGACAACGGCGAATTATTGACCCTGCATGGTCGCGCTGCCAACATCCCGGCCAGCAAAGTCACCCTGCACATTGACGAAAAACCGCCGTACGCCATCAGCCTGCGCGGCGAGTTGAAAGAGCAGGCGTTCAAGAAAGTCGACTTCTCTGTCGCGACCGAACTGGTCACCGAACCTGGCAGTGCGAGCTTCAGCCTCAATGACACCCTGACCAACAACGGCGACTACCCGAAGGAATACCAGGCGCTGTACCACAGTAACTTCAGCACCCCGTTTCTCGAGCAGGGCGCCCGCTTCGCCGCGCCGGTGAAACAAGTGTCGCCGTTCAACGACAAAGCGAAAGCGGAACTGCCGGACTGGCAGACCTATCGCGCGGCAACCAAGGATTACGACGAGACGGTGTACAACGTCGTGCCGTATGCCGACGCCAAGGGCGATACGCTGACGGTACTGCATAACAAGGCAGGCAGCCTGGGCGTTTCGGTCGGTTTCAACACTCAAACGCTGCCCGTGTTTTCCCTGTGGAAAAACACCGATACCCAAGGCCAGGGCTACGTCACCGGGCTGGAGCCAGGGACAAGTTTTTCCTACAACCGTCGGTATCAGCGGCCACTCGGTTTAGTGCCGACAATTGCGCCAAAAGAACACAGGCAATTCCGGATCAACTACAGCTTGCTGGCGGACAAGAGCGCTGTGGATAACGCGCTGAAGCGGGTCACCGAGATTCAGGGTGGTCGGGAGACTGAGGTGAGGCAGGCGCCGTTAGTGGATCTCACCAAAGAGTAGAGCTTCAGTGGGTGGTTGGCCGGTACTGCAACGCTTCAGCCAGATGTTCACGGGTGATGCGATCGACGTGTTCAAGATCCGCCAGGGTGCGCGCAACCTTGAGCAATCGATGGGCTGACCTCAGCGACAAGGTCAGCCGTTCACACGCTGTTTCCAGCCAGGTTTCGTCGGTTGTGGATAACTTGCAATGCATGCGCAAGCCCGGCAGATCAAGGAACGCGTTGGCGCAACCCTGGCGTTTGTGTTGCCGCTCCCTTGCGTCGGCAACCAGAACGGCGGCGGTCAGGGTGTCGTCACCGGGTTTGATTGCGGGATTCAAAGCCGTGGCCTCACGGGCGACCGTCAAGTGCAGATCGATCCGATCCAGCAGCGGCCCGGAGAGTTTGTTGCGGTAGCGTTGAACCATGTCAGGCGTGCAGGAACAGCGACCACTCGGCTCGCCGAGATATCCACAGGGGCACGGATTCATCGCGGCCACCAATTGAAAGCGTGCGGGAAACCGCACGCGATCCTTCGCCCGGGAAATCACGATATGCCCGGATTCCAGCGGTTCTCTCAAAACCTCCAGCACCTTGCGATCAAACTCCGGCAGTTCGTCGAGAAACAGTACGCCATGGTGGGCGAGGGTGATCTCGCCGGGTTGTGGTTTCGAACCACCGCCCACCAGCGCCGGCCCGGAGGCTGAGTGATGGGGCTGGCGGAACGGTCGCTGTGGCCAGTGACTTAAAGGGACGCAACTGGTGACTGATTGAATGGCTGCGACCTCCAGCGCCTCGTTTTCCGCCAATGGCGGCAACAGCCCCGGCAACCGACTTGCCAACAGCGTTTTCCCGGTCCCCGGCGGGCCGCTGAACAGCAAGTTATGAGCCCCGGCCGCTGCAATCAGCAAAGCGCGCTTGGCTGAGAGTTGGCCTTGCACTTCATTCAAGTCGGGGTAGGGTTTGCTGGCGTAGAGCAGACCGTTGGAGACGTAAGGCTCGACGGGTGTGTGACCGTTGAAATGCGCGACCGCCTCCAGCAAATGATCCACCGCAATGACTTTCAGCCCCGACGCCAGGCAGGCTTCCTCGGCATTCGCCCGAGGCACCATCAACGAGCGTCCAGCCTTGCGCGCAGCCAGTGCCGCCGGCAACACACCTCTCACCGCACGCACCGCGCCGGACAGTGCCAGCTCCCCCAGGCATTCCACATCGTCCAGCGTCAACGTCGGCACCTGCACGCTGGCCGACAGAATCCCCAAGGCAATCGCCAGATCGAACCGCCCGCCGTCCTTGGGCAAATCCGCAGGCGCCAGATTCAACGTGATGCGCCGCGCCGGAAACTGCAGGCCTGAATTGATGATCGCGCTACGTACTCGATCCTTGCTTTCCTTCACTGCTGCTTCGGGCAGACCGACCATGGTCAGTGATGGCAAACCGTTAGCCAGATGAACTTCGACGGTGACGGCGGGCGCATCCACGCCAATCTGGGCGCGGCTGTGGACGATGGAGAGGGACATGGTCGTTCCTTGAGCTTTACGGGGTCCGCTTCCTGCGGGTTTTTGAAGGGTAGTCGGGAGGTGGTGATTTAGCGTGGCGGCGCAGGCGCCAAATTTTCGCAGGATGTTGCGAATGGTTTGGTCTGAATCGCGGGCGAAAAAAAACCGTCTTGAGGAGACGGTTTTTCGATTGCAGGCTTTGGTGAGGCCAAGGCCTGCGTACCCTCAGTGGATACACTCGCGTGCGTTGAAGTTATGCATGTTTGATGGCCGATTCAAGTAGTCGGAAACTCAAAGCGACTGCAATACTCGTGAAGCTCGCTTCCACCACGATCCCACCGGGTGTCTTGCCTGCTCCCGCTCCGTCATCATCAGCGGAACATCCTGCAGCCGAATCCACGGCTGGTTATTCCAGTGCAGCAAACTCAGTGACATTTCCGGCCAGTTCAGCAGGCTCAGAATCGGGCGTTCGGTTGACGTCGGTTGTTGGGCATCTCTGAGGGCTGGCACTACGTCGTGGGTCAGCCATTCACGCAGGCCTCGGTATTCGGGGCAGTAGTGGTAGACGAGCAGGGCGTAGACGCCGGATTCGCTGATCAGCAGGGTGTTTTCGAGGATGCCGTGAATGACGACTCGCGCGGATTGATGTTGATCGGGATCGAGTTTTCGGACGGCGCGTTCGTCGAGGTAAAGGCGAAGCAGACGGCCCAGGTCTCGGGCGCTGAACCACGGCTGGTTTTCGATCAAAAGCGCGTGGAGGTGGAGTTTGTGGCGGGTGAAGACGTGAGGGACTAGATAAGCGTTATCGCAACTCATTAATACAGCTCCTTTTGCTAAAGAGGCTGCCGTCAATCGTCGCCAAACAATTGGGTGGCAGCTGTACGCGGGTTGGCGAACCGGAGCAAAAGGAACCCGGCAGACCCGAAGGTCTCCCACGCACAGCCGCCATGACTCGAGAGATGGTCGTCGTACGCCTTAAGCTTCCAGGTCGCCAAACCCAGTGCTGAATATTCAGCTGAGAATGAGCTTAGGAGCCTGGGCTTCACGGCGCTATCGGACGGCGGTGGTGATCTTTGTAGGACGTTGCCGAGATGGTGGCGGGGGCGGCAGATCAGAAGATTGCAGCCTTTGACAGGTCCTACAGGGTTGGTCTGGCCAGTGTGGGAAGGCTTGTAGACCGAGGTGACTCTAATCGCGAGCAGGCTCGCTCCCACAGGGGGCTGCGTTGTCAGCAGGGTTATTCGGCAGGCGGACTCAGCTTCGCTTCCAGCTCCGCAACCTTCGCTTCGAGGCTTTCCAGCCGTGCCCGGGTCCGTGCCAGCACGACCATCTGGCTATCGAACTCTTCCCGGCTCACCAGATCCAGTTTGCTGAAGCCACTCTGCAACAACGCCTTGAACTGGCTTTCGATTTCGCTTTTCGGCAGTGGGGTGTCGCCGCTGAAGAGGCGGGAGGCGGTGCCGGTCAGGGCGTCGAGGAAGTCTTTGGGCGCGAGCATGGGAAATGTCCTGAAAACAATGGCGGGCAGTGTATCACGCAGTGTCTATAGTCAATCCCGACCGCAGGGATGCACGCTTTTCGCGCATGCGGACGGACGGCACCGCACTGTTGTTGTGCGTTACGCGTCGTGCAATCGCGCGCAGCAAGCCACCGTGGCAGGCAAGCGCTTGATATCAGGGGTTTTTGGCGAGATGGCAAGCTTTCTGCTTAGTCGGTAGTAACCCATGCACTGATGCAGTCGCTGTGACGAATGCAGTGCGCCAAGCGGAACGGGGAAGTGTTTCGTGCGGAGCGGTTAGCTGGCGTCGGACGGGCAGGTAAGGCCGACGATGCGTTACAAAGCCAGGCACTGCGCTTAGACTTGAGTCGGGTTTGTTTTCCTGGGGCAAGTCCACCAATTCGGGAGAGAGTTTTCATGAAGCTAGTCACTGCCATCATCAAGCCGTTCAAGTTGGACGACGTGCGCGAGTCGTTGTCCGAGATCGGCGTGCAGGGCATTACCGTTACTGAAGTCAAAGGCTTCGGTCGGCAGAAGGGTCACACCGAGCTGTATCGCGGCGCGGAATACGTGGTCGATTTCCTGCCTAAGGTGAAGATCGATGTCGCCATTGACGACAAGGATCTGGACCGGGTTATCGAGGCGATAACCAAGGCGGCCAACACCGGCAAGATCGGTGACGGCAAGATCTTCGTGGTCAATCTGGAACAGGCGATTCGCATCCGTACCGGCGAAACCGATACCGACGCAATCTAAGCCGCCACAAACCCAACGCCCCAGGAGAAAACAATATGACTCTGCGTAAATTCGCAGGGCTAGGAGCCCTGTTGTCCCTCGTAATGCCCAGCCTTGCTTTGGCGGCAGACGAAGTGGCGGCCCCAGTCCTCAATTCCGGCGATACCGCCTGGATGCTGACCTCGACAGCCCTCGTGCTGTTCATGACCATTCCCGGCCTCGCGCTGTTCTACGGCGGCATGGTTCGTTCCAAAAACATTCTTTCCGTGATGATGCAGTGCTTCGCCATTACCGGTCTGATCAGCATTCTGTGGGTCATTTATGGCTACAGCATCGCGTTCGATACCACCGGCATGGAACAGGGCGTCGTCAATTTCAACTCGTTCTTCGGCGGCATGGGCAAGGCTTTCCTCGCCGGTGTCACGCCAGCCAGCCTGACCGGTCCTGCGGCGCTGTTCCCTGAGGCGGTGTTCATCACCTTCCAGATGACTTTCGCCATCATTACCCCGGCGCTGATCGTCGGTGCCTTCGCCGAGCGGATGAAATTCTCCGCGATGCTGATCTTCATGGGCATCTGGTTCACCCTGGTGTATGCACCGATCGCGCACATGGTCTGGTCCGGCAACGGCGGCCTGATGTGGGACTGGGGCGTGCTGGACTTCGCCGGCGGCACCGTGGTGCACATCAACGCCGGTGTGGCCGGTCTGGTGGCGTGCATCGTGCTCGGCAAGCGTAAAGGCTTCCCGACCACCCCGATGGCACCGCATAACCTCGGTTACACCCTGATGGGCGCGGCGATGCTGTGGGTCGGCTGGTTCGGCTTCAACGCCGGTTCCGCTGCAGCAGCCAACGGCACGGCCGGCATGGCGATGCTGGTGACTCAGATCGCAACGGCCGCCGCCGCACTGGGCTGGATGTTCGCCGAGTGGGTCACCCACGGCAAACCAAGCGCACTGGGTATCGCGTCGGGTGTTGTGGCCGGTCTGGTCGCCATCACGCCAGCCGCTGGCACCGTGGGCCCGATGGGCGCGCTGGTGATCGGCCTGGCAGCGGGCGTGGTGTGCTTCTTCTGCGCCACCACCCTGAAACGCAAGCTCGGCTATGACGATTCCCTGGACGCCTTCGGTGTGCACGGTATCGGCGGTATCCTCGGCGCGATCCTGACTGGTGTGTTCGCTGCACCGTCGCTGGGTGGCTTCGGCACCGTTACCGACATCGCCGCACAAGTCTGGATTCAGTGCAAAGGCGTGGGCTTCACGGTGATCTACACCGCGATCGTCACTTACATCATTCTCAAGGTGCTGGACGCCGTCATGGGGCTGCGTATCACCGAAGAAGAAGAGGCCGTCGGTATCGATCTGGCACTCCACAACGAACGCGGCTACAACTTGTAAGCACGCGCATAAAAATTTGCCCGGCTTGCCGGGCATTTTTTTGTCTGGGATTTGTCAGTGAAGGACCTGCTGAAAGGTTTTTTCGTACACGTTTAAGGGCGTTTACGACGGGCGTTTTTCTGCGGCCAATGGCTTACATGATTGAAGGAATATTAGGGCCTTTGTTTTTTCCCAGAGCGCGCTAGAATGCGCCCCGAACGTGCGGAGAACTGTATGTGGCAACAGACTCTGATTACCCTGCGGGCGAGGCCCCGGGGCTTTCATCTGGTAACGGACGAGTTACTCGCCGGCCTGCCTGAAATCAAGGCGTGCCGGGTCGGTCTGTTGCATTTGTGGCTGCAGCATACCTCGGCGTCGTTGACCATCAACGAGAACGCCGATCCGGCGGTACGTCGCGACTTCGAACGATTTTTCAATCGTCTGATCCCACAAGGAACAGACGGCTATGAGCATAACGACGAAGGCCTGGACGACCTCCCGGCGCACTTCAAGGCCAGCGTGCTTGGCTGTCAGCTCAGTTTGCCGGTTTCGGCAGGCCGACTGGCGTTGGGGACCTGGCAAGGCGTTTATCTGGGCGAGCACCGTGATTTTGGCGGTGCCCGTAAAGTCCTCGCCACCTTGCACGGTGAAGAGGCATGAACCGCTGGTCACCAGTGGTTATCGAATTTTTCCAGCGGCTGTCGACAGACGGTGAAGCTGGGCTATAACTAATCTGCTTTTCGCAAGTCATGAGGTAGAACATGAGCGACGATGATCTGGAAAACGACGACCTCGAAGTAGGCGACGACGAAACCGAGGAAGGCCTGGAAGCTGCGACCGACGACGTCGTTGAAGACGACGGCGGGGAAGCGCCCGTTCCGACCGCCAAAGGCAAGGCCAAGGCTGCGGTATCGGTCGATGAGCTGCCGAGCGTCGAAGCAAAAAACAAGGAGCGCGATGCCCTGGCCAAAGCCATGGAAGAGTTCCTGGCCAAGGGCGGCAAGGTGCAGGAAGTGGAGGCCAATGTGGTCGCCGATCCTCCCAAGAAGCCTGACAACAAGTACGGCAGCCGGCCTATCTAAGCGCTTGCTTCCTGCTTGCTGAAAAAGCCCGCCGTCGCTGCGGGCTTTTTCATGGGAGGGATAAAATTTTCGGGGCGATGCAATCCCTTGTGGGAGCAAGCCTGCTCGCGATGGCGGTGTGTCAGCCACTATCTATTTTGAATGTTAAGTCCTCATCGCGAGCAGGCTCGCTCCCACAGGGTTTTGTGGTGTTTTCAGGATCAGTGTTGGGCGTTCCACCGCGCCAGCAACGCCGGCAATTCGGTCAGGCTGCGAATCTCGGCATCCGGCGACTTCTGCGCTTCCCACAATTTGCCTTGCGGGTTAAACCAGATCGCCCGCAACCCCGCCTGCTGCGCCCCGGCAATGTCATCACCCGGATGATCGCCAATATGCACCGCCGTTTGCGCGGTCGCGCCGCCACGCTGCAACGCTTCATGAAACAGTCGCGCATCCGGTTTGGCGATGCCGATGTCTTCGGCGCACAACGCAAACTTGAAGTAATCCGCCAGCCCCAACCGGCGCACATCGGCATTGCCGTTGGTGACCACGCCCAGCGCGTAGTGTTTGGCCAGAACCTCCAGAGTCGGCTCCACGTCGGGGAATACTTCGAGCTGGTGCCGCGCATGCAGAAACACTTCAAAACTCTGATCAGCCAGGTCGGACGCCTGGCCATGGTCATAGCCGGCCTCTTCCAGCGCATGGAACAGTACTCGCCGACGCAACGCGCTGATGCGATGTTTGAGTCCCGGTTCGCTGCTGAGGATGCGCTCGCGAATCGTCCACAAATGCTCCACCGGCACCGCGCCCAGATTCGGTGCATGTTCGGTCAGCCATTCACGCAGGATGGCTTCGGCGCTGACGATCACCGGGGCGGTGTCCCACAGGGTGTCGTCGAGGTCGAAGGTGATCAATTGGATCGTCATGAATCATCGCCCTTAATGCGTTTGGCCCGTGGATGGGCACTGTCGTAGACCGTCGCCAGGTGCTGGAAGTCCAGGTGGGTGTAGATCTGGGTGGTCTTGATGTCCGAATGGCCGAGCAATTCCTGCACGGCTCGCAGGTCTTGCGAAGATTCCAGTAAGTGACTGGCGAAAGAATGTCGCAGCATGTGCGGGTGCAGGTTCTGCCCCAGCTCGCGCTCGCCAGCGGCCTTGACTCGCACCTGAATGGCCCGAGGACCGAGGCGCCGACCTTGCTGGCTGACAAACACCGCGTCATCTGCCGGATTGGTCATGGCGCGCAATGGCAACCACAACTCCAGTGCTTCGCGGGCCTTTTTACCCACCGGCAACAGTCGGGTCTTGCTGCCTTTGCCGAGCACCTGGACCATGCCGTCAGCCAGGTCCAGTTGATCGAGATTGAGTCCTGTCAGCTCCGACAGGCGCAAGCCGGAGGAGTAGAACAACTCCAGGATCGCCTGATCCCTGCGCGCCAGGAAATCATCCTCCACCGCACCTTCAAGCAGTTGCAGGGCGCGGTCAGTGTCGAGGGTCTTCGGCAGCCGTCGTTCGCCTTTCGGCGGCGCCAGACCGTTGGCCGGATCGTGATCGCACAGGCCTTCGCGATTCAGATATTGATAGAGCCCGCGCACGGCCGAGAGCAGGCGCGCAAGGCTGCGCGACGATTGACCCTGGGAATGCAAGCGAGCGATCAGGCTGCGCAAGCGCTGAATATCCAGGGTGGCCCAGCTGTCGATGTTCTGTTTGACGCACCAGCCCAGCACCTTGTCGAGGTCGCGGCGATAGGCGTACAGCGTGTGGGGCGACACCTGCCGCTCACTGCGCAAGTGATCGCAGTAAGCGTCCAGTTGCCGTTCCACGATCAGCGTACCGAGCGAAGGGAGTTGTTGACCCGTGGCAGCACGCGGCCCATGACTTCGGCGATGTAGCTCAGGAACAGCGTGCCCACCGAGCTTTTGTAGTGCTGCGGATCACGGCTGGCGATGGCCAGCACGCCGTGGATGCCTTGATGGCTGATGGCGACGACGGCGGTGGAGCCAATCTGCTTGCGCTGCTCTTCACCGAACAGGAAGTCCAGTTCATGCTCGCGCAGGCTGCCGCTGACACTTTTGTCTTCCGAGAGCAAACCACCAATGGCGGTTTGCGCATCGGCGTGGGTCACCCAGCGGCCGACCGGCATCGGGTTGTCACCCAGCAGGATCAGGCTGACAAAAGGCACCTGAAAGTCCTGGCGCAGGCTGTCTTCGACGCTGATCACCACGTCTTCCAGGCTGCTGGCGTCCATCAAAGCGAGAATCAGGCGGCGTGTCTTGTCGAACAGGCGGTCGTTGTCGCGGGCCACGTCCATCAAGTGCGAGAGGCGATGGCGCAATTCGATGTTGCGATCGCGCAGGATGGTCATCTGGCGCTCGACCAGCGAGATGGTGTCGCCACGCTGGTGCGGAATGCGCATGGCCGGGAGTAGTTCTTCGTGCTCGACGAAGAAGTCCGGATGAGCCTCCAGGTACGCGGCAATCGCCGCCGCCTCAAGGCTTTCGGAAGGGGATTCGTCGGGCTGTCGGGCGGGAACCTGGGGCTTGTCGGTCATGGGTTTGACTCACTCAAAGACGTACTTGTCCTTCGTAAACACGGACTGCCGGGCCGGTCATCAACACCGGTTGGCCTGGGCCTGCCCATTCAATGGACAGACGCCCGCCGGGCAGGTCGATCAATAGCGGCGAATCCATCCACCCCTGGCTGATCGCGGCCACCGCAGCAGCACAAGCGCCGGTGCCGCAGGCCTGGGTTTCCCCGGCGCCGCGTTCCCAGACGCGCAACTGCGCGCGGTTCCGGTCGATGACCTGGAGAAAACCGACATTGACCCGCGCAGGAAAGCGCGGGTGATGTTCGATTTTCGGCCCCAGTTCATGCACCGGTGCGTTGTTGATATCCGTGACGCGCAACACCGCATGCGGGTTGCCCATCGACACGGCGGCCAGTTCAACGGCTGCGCCGTCGACGTCGAGCGAGTAGCTCAGCGCCTGACTGTCGGCAACGAACGGTATGTCGGCCGGCACCAGGCGCGGTGCGCCCATGTCGACGCTGATCTGGCCGTCGCTGCGGATATCCAGCTCGATAATGCCACTTTTGGTTTCGACGCGAATCTGCCGTTTTGCGGTCAGGCGCTTGTCGAGCACAAAACGGGCGAAACAGCGCGCACCGTTTCCGCACTGTTCCACTTCGGAGCCGTCGGAGTTGAAGATCCGATAGCGGAAATCCACGTCAGGGTTGCTCGGCGCTTCGACGATCAGCAACTGGTCGAAACCGATGCCGGTGTGCCGGTCGCCCCATTGCTTGGCATGCTTGGGCAGGATGTGCGCGTGCTGGCTGACCAGGTCGAGGACCATGAAGTCATTGCCCAGGCCGTGCATCTTGGTAAAACGCAGCAGCATGGTTTTACTCCGGCAGCAGGCTTTCGCCAGCAAACAACTCGGCTACCGTCTCACGGCGACGCACTTCAACTGCCTGATCACCGTCCACCAACACTTCGGCGGCACGGCCGCGGGTGTTGTAGTTGGAACTCATGACAAACCCATAAGCACCGGCCGAATGCACGGCCAGCAGGTCGCCTTCTTCCAGGGCCAGCTCACGATCCTTGGCCAGGAAGTCGCCGGTCTCGCAGATCGGCCCGACGATGTCATAGGCACGTGCTGCGGTTTGACGGGGGCGCACGGCGGTGACGTCCATCCAGGCTTGATACAGCGCCGGACGGATCAGGTCGTTCATGGCCGCGTCGACGATGGCGAAATCTTTGTGTTCGGTGTGCTTGAGGTACTCGACCTGGGTCAGCAGCACGCCAGCATTGGCGACGATGAAGCGGCCCGGTTCGAACACCAGCGCCAGGTCGCGGCCGTCGAGACGCTCGCGCACGGCTTTGATGTAGTCGGCAGCCAGTGGCGGCTCTTCATCGCGATAACGCACGCCCAAACCACCACCGAGATCGATGTGGCGCAGGTAAATGCCGCAATCGCCGAGGCGGTCGACCAGGCCCAGCAGGCGGTCGAGGGCGTCGATGAATGGCGGCAGGGTGGTCAGTTGCGAACCGATGTGGCAATCGACGCCGACCACTTCCAGGTTCGGCAGTTGCGCGGCGCGGATGTACACGTCTTCGGCGTCGGCAATGGCGATGCCGAACTTGTTCTCTTTGAGACCGGTGGAAATGTACGGGTGGGTGCCAGCATCGACGTCCGGGTTCACGCGCAGCGAGATCGGGGCGCGAACGCCCAGCTCGGCGGCGACCACTTGCAGGCGCTCCAGCTCGTCGGTGGATTCGACGTTGAAGCAGTGCACGCCGACTTCCAGGGCGCGGCGCATGTCGTCACGGGTCTTGCCGACACCGGAGAACACGATCTTGTCGGGGCTGCCGCCGGCGGCCAGAACGCGTTCCAGCTCGCCACGGGAGACGATGTCAAAACCGGCGCCCAGACGCGCCAGGACATTCAGGACACCCAGGTTGGAGTTGGCCTTGACCGCGAAGCAGACCAGGTGCGGCATGCCGGCCAGCGCATCGGCGAACGCCAGGTACTGGGCTTCGATGTGGGCGCGGGAGTAGACGTAGGTCGGTGTGCCAAAGCGTTCGGCGATGGCGGACAGGGCAACCCCTTCCGCGAACAGCTCACCGTCACGGTAGTTAAAAGCGTCCATGGCGGTTCCCTTATTGGTAGACGTCGTGCTTGTGTGCCTTCGACGGCTGCTTTTGCGAGGACTGCGCCTGCTCGGCCGGGTCCTGGTTTTCGTCGGGCAGGTACAGCGGGCCTTTTTGACCACAGGCCGACACAAGACAGGCAACCGCGACGAGCGCAGCAAGGGAAGAGATCAGGCGCTTCATGGCGAAATCCTTGAAAATGCGTTAATTGCGCCGGAGTATACCGGCCACCCGGCAGCTTGCCTATGCGACCGGGCTCCCGTCCGGCGGGGCTTGGCCAGTTAGGTGCAATCCCTGTGGGAGCGAACCTTTGTGGTGAGGGGATTTATCCCCGTTGGGTTGCGCAGCAGCCCCAGCAGTTCGCTAATCGGGAGTGCTTGCGACTGCTGCGCAGTCGAACGGGGATAAATCCCCTCACCACAGGCCCGCTCCCACAGGGGCGGTGTTTGATGTACCTAAATCGGTGCTGGGTCGTTATTCTTTGCAATCACTGGGGCTCGCCCGTATCTTGCGGCGCTTGAGCGTGAACAGACACTTTTTGAGGTTGCCGCAATGAGTTTGACCGAAGCCCGTTTCCACGATCTGGTCGATGCTACCCAGCAATCGCTGGAGGATATTTTCGATGAGAGCGACCTGGATATCGATCTGGAGAGCTCGGCCGGTGTGCTCACCGTCAAGTTCGAAAACGGCAGCCAGTTGATCTTCAGCCGCCAGGAGCCCCTGCGTCAGCTGTGGCTGGCGGCGGTATCGGGTGGCTTCCACTTCGACTACGACGAAGAGAGCGAGCGCTGGATGTGCGACAAGAGCGAAGAGCAGCTCGGCGAGATGCTTGAGCGCATCGTCAAGCAACAGGCCGGCGCTGAATTCGATTTCGAAGGTCTGTGAGATCGTGACTGAGCCTGCCCCCGCTCGTCCGCCAAAGCCGCTTTACAGCAATGTCAGCCCGGCGGTGCCCTCGCCGTGCAGCGGCGTGTGTCGGCTGGATGAACAGAAGGTCTGCCTGGGGTGTTTTCGCCATGTCGAAGACATCCGCGAATGGCGCTCGGCGGATGATGATCGTCGGCGAGTCATCTGCGCGCAGGCCGTTCAGCGCAAAGCCCTGGCATAAGGGCTTTTGTGGCGAGGGAGCTTGCTCCCGCTGGGCTGCGAAGCTGCCCCGGAAAGCTTACGACTGCTGCGCAGCCGAACGGGAGCAAGCTCCCTCGCCACACGTAAGCCTCCTCTCCCAAAGTCTGCGCCGGGCTGTGGTCGCCCCTCACTTGTATATTTTTTGAGCTGTGATAGTGTCCAGAAACGCCTCAACCCATCGAGGTTCGTGAAAACCCCGCCTTTTTCTGGCGGGGTTTTGCTTTTTCTGTGCAGAAGAAAGGAGTCTGCCTCTATCATGACCGCACCTTCCATCACCCTTACTCGTCTGGACGTTCAGCGTCTGGAACGCCTGATCGACAGCCTGGACGACACGCTGCCGGGCGTTATCGCGCTGCAAACCGAACTGGATCGCGCCGATACGCTGGTCGGTCACGATGAAGTGCCCGCCGATGTCGTGACCATGAATTCCCGTGTGCATTGCCGTGAAGAAAGCAGCGGCAAGGACTATCACCTGACGTTGGTGTATCCAAAGGATGCCAACGCTGACGAAGGCAAGATCTCCATTCTGGCGCCTGTCGGCAGCGCACTGCTGGGCCTGAAGGTCGGCCAGCACATCGACTGGCCGGCACCTGGCGGCAAGACTCTGAAACTGACCCTGCTGGCAGTCGAATCGCAGCCCGCCCATGGCGGCGACTTCCCGGAATAAGCTTTTCTTCAGACCAACTCGAGCGCGTCGTTCAGTGCGCGCTCCAGATCGGCCTTGTAGCGCAAATACAAATTGCTTGAACTCTGACCATCACCGAGCAGGCCCGAGAGGTCCAGGTCGGTGATGTAGCAGCGATAGCGTTCGGTCTCGCGGCGCTGTTCGACAATTTCCCGGGCGACCACACTGAACAGTTGCTCGCCATGCTCCAGCTCTGAAAATTCCCGCTGATTGCAATACAACGTGACGTGCACTTCGCCCGGTGCGGCTTTGCCGACGATTGCCTGCACGTCGTAGAACGGTTTGTTGACCGGGGTTTGCGGCGGGGTTTTGGGCTCGACCCGGCGGGCTCGCCCAGGGCCGGATGGCAATAGTTGGTAATACAGCGTGTCCAGGCTCAATGGCTGGGCAGCGTCCATCGGCAGCAAGGCATCGCGCCGGTACTGGATCGATTGCAGGAAGCGTTGCAACGGCACGAGCAGGCTTTGTTCGTCGTGATAGGGCAAACGCTGCTGCCACAAGGCGTTGAATTCATCCATCACGTACAGATCGGCCTGGTTGTCGTGAATCCGGTAGAACACCTGAATACAGTCTGGCTGGCCCATGGGCAGAATCAGCGCCAGGTCCTGATCTTCCAGCGCCATCGGGTCCAGGTGCAGCGGGCTGTAGCTTGCCAGTTCTTCGCCCAGGTAATCGAACAGTGCCGGCAGGGTGGCGAGGGCGACGTGATTGACCTGCCCTGGCACCAGTTCCAGCACGTGGTAATGCTGCTGGACCTGAATCAGGTAGCGATGATTGAGTTTGCTCAGCAGCAGGTTCTGCGCGGTGTCGATCACTTCTTCGACCCGCTGCGCGATAAATTGCGCGCGGTTATGGCAGAAGCAACGCACGCGCAATTTTGGCTGTCGCGGTCCGCTTGGCAGGTTATTGAGGTAATCGCGCAGGCAGTCGAGCAGGGCGTGAGGGCCGTCAAAGCGATTGACCAGCACTTCATTCCAGCTGTTGAGCGTGACCTGATCGAGGGTCAGTACCAGGTTTTCCCGAACCCCGGCGTAACTCAGGGAGTCGGTGCGCTCGGTGGTCATCAGAATGTTCAGGTCGCGGTGATGCTTGAGCGGGTCAACACCGACGTTCACCAGAATCAGTACCTCGGTCGGCACGCTGGCGCGCAACAAGGGTTCTTCGGCGACGGTGGGCAGCGGCAGGGCGATGCTCTGTTGCAGGCTGCCGAGCAGGTTGAACAGTTCGAACTCGCTCAGGTCGCTCTCGCCGGGATGCAACGCCAGTCGGGTGCTGCTGTCGATGACGCCGTTGCGATGGCACCAGGTCAGCAGTTCCAGCAATTGACGGCTGCGCTTGATCGGCGCGAAGTGCTCCCACTCGTGGGCGGTCAGGCTGCCGTTGTACAAGCCCCACTGGGCTTGCCCCGATTCTTTCTTGTTGGGCGCGTGCACCAGGGTCAGTGTGTCTTCGGCCAGGTCCGGGGCGATGCCGGGGTTGATAAATTCGACCTTGTCCGCCTTGCGCTCGAACGCCGCGTACAGGCGCCGGCCCAGCACGTTGAGGTCGCGCTTGTTGATCAGGCTGACGGTTTGTTCGCTGCGGGCGAACTCGGTCAGGAAGCGGTAGCTGTAATTCAGTTCGTTGACCAACGCCCGGCGCTCAGTGCTGACCTGGCGGACTTTCCACTGACTGCGGCTGTCGAGCAGGGCCAGTTGACGATGATCCCAGTGCCACTCGTGGGCCAGGCGTTCAAGCAACGAACGCTGCCAGCTCTGGGTGCGACTGCTGCCGGTGAGTTTGCGGTTGACCTTCAGGTACAGCGCACGGCGCACCAGCTCCAGACGCTCCGGTTCACCACGGGCAGTGAGGTATTCCTCGATGCGCCGGTAGACCACGACGTACGGATCCAGCTCGTCGAGGTCGAGCCGATTGGCGAACACAGCTTGCTTGAATCGCAGGCTCAGGCACTGAACCCTGGGGTGTTCGCTGGCGTAGACCTCGGTCAGCAACAGCTTGAGCACCGACTTGTAGGGGGACTCGATACCCTTGAACAACTGCCAGAGTCCTGCACCGATGAATTCGCCGGGGGGGATGTACGCCAGATGTCCCAGATCAAGGGTTTCGTCCGCGCGGATAAACCGCTTGGAGAGCAACGCGTGGGTGTAGCGGTCGTAGGCGGCCTCTTCGTAAACCGGCACCAGCCACCAGATCGGCGTGCGTCCGGCCAGCCAGATGGCGGTGCGATAGAACTCGTCCAGCAGCAGGTAGTGCTGGGTGGTGCCGCAGTCTTCCGAACTCAGTTGATTGTCCCGCTCGCCGAGCACGAAGCGCGCCGGGTCGATCAGGAAGAAATGCGCTTCGGCGCCCTGGCTCGCGGCCCAGGTTTCCAGCAACTGGCATTTTTTACGCAGCTCGTTGAGTTCGCTTTCGCTCAAGTCCGGTGCGTGACAGACCCAGACGTCCATGTCGCTCTGATCGGCCTGGGCGAGGGTGCCGAGGCTGCCCATCAGAAACAGGCCGTGAATCGGTCGCGGCGGATTGCTGCCGTGACGCGGCTTGTAGGAAAACGATCGGGTCAGGCGTTGGGCTTCGGCGAGGGCATTGGCGTCGGGCTCGAAGTTCGATAGCCCGGCGGGCGTGCTGCCCGAAACGTAACCCGGCAACAACGGATGATTGACGTGGAAAAACAGCGGCAGCAGGGTCAACACCCCTTGCTGGCGGGTCGACAGCCCTTCCATGGCGCGGGCCATGCGGCCCTCGTTGAGTTTTAAAAAGCGTGCGCGCAGCTGGCCGAGAACCTTGCGGTCGATCCCCTCGTCCAGATCAGGGCGGATTTCATGGGTGCGGGTCATGTCAGCTCAAACCGGCTCGCAGGGCTCGGACGTGGGAGGTCTCAGAATGAAGGGCAGTTTAGCGCCTCGGTCGCGGGACGTTTAAGCGGATTTTGTTTTTTGACGTCAGATTTTTATCGCTGGGCGACGGCATGCAACGAAGTGTGCCCGCGGAAATCCCGTAGCAGGGGTTTCCGTGGGCGATGCGGTGGTGCTCAGGCGGTTTCCGGGACGCTCAGAATGGTCAGGACGGTTTGTATGTTTTGCGCGGCGTCTCGACCCAGGCTGGTCAGATAACCGCCATCAGGCTGGTCGATCAGTTCTTTTGCGAAGAGGCGTTGAGCGGCAGCAATGGCTTTCGGGGCAGCGGTCTGATGAATTTTCAAACCTTCCTGGGAACTGTCCAGGTTGAAGAGTGCGAGGATTTCCAGTTCGGCAACCAGCTCAGGGGTAAGCGACATAAGGACTCCAGACTTTCTAGGAATTGGACGACAGCGCCCCTAAGGTGATCCCACTCGTGCGGCATGTCCAGTGCTCGCGACAGGGTTTTTCACCTTGGGAGGCATTCCCCGGCGGGTGGTGCGGCAGCGGGGTGCGTACCAGTGTAGTCAGGGGCTGGAGGAAGGCAGGAATGATGGGTGACAAATTGTGTGGGGTGTTGCTGAGGGGAAGCTTGCTGAGGGGGGCTTAACTGTGGCGAGGGAGCTTGCTCCCGCTCGGCTGTGTAGCAGCCGTAAAGCTTTTGGGGCCGCTGCGCGATCCAGCGGGAGCAAGCTCCCTGGCCACAAAAGCCCCATCCGGCAATGAAGGGTTACTTCTTTTCCGGCGGCAATTCTGGCAGGGCACGCAGAGCCGCTTCGTACCATTCGGTGTTGAATGCGCGGTCTTCTTCGAGGATCGCGTCGATTTCCACCGCCAGAACGTGGGCCATCAGGTTGAGGATTTCTTCACGTTCGTAACCCACCAGGGTCAACTTGTTGAAGGTGGCCTTGGCGGCAGGCGGATTGTCGCTTTCGATCTGGTTTTCGATGGCTTCGACCAGGGTGTTTTCGGCGAATTCTTCTTCGTCGATATCGTCCTGGTTGTTGTCGGGGGTTGGCTCGCTCATGGCAGGCTCCTCAAGGAAAGGCGGTCAGTTTACCTGCATTCAGCGCCATGATGCTGCTGGCAAGATACGCCCTGGCGTTCTATAAAGCAGGCACTGCCCACCCCGCACGGCCTGGAGGCTTTGTAATGCTCAAGCTTTATGGATTTTCCGTCAGTAACTACTACAACATGGTGAAACTGGCGTTGCTGGAGAAAGGTCTGCCGTTCGAAGAAGTACCGTTTTATGCGGGCACGAGCCCCGAGGCATTGGCAATCAGTCCGCGCGGCAAGGTCCCGGTGCTGGGTGTCGAGCAAGGTTTCATCAATGAAACCGCGGTGATTCTCGAATACATCGAGCAGAGCCAGAAAGGTACGCCGCTGCTGCCGGGCGATCCCTTCGAGCGGGCGCAGGTCCTGGCACTGGCCAAGGAAATCGAGCTGTACATCGAGTTGCCGGGGCGCGCCTGTTATGGCGAAGCATTCTTCGGCATGAAGGTGCCGGACGCGATCAAGGACAAGACCAAGGCCGAGTTGCTGCTGGGTTTTGCCTCGCTGGGACGGCACGGCAAGTTTGCCCCTTATGTCGCGGGCGACAGCCTGAGCATTGCAGATCTGTACTTTCTGTACAGCGTGCCGCTGGCCTGTGCGGTAGCGAAGAAGCTGTTCGACCTGGATTTGTTGGCTGAAATGCCAGCGGCCCGGGCACTGCTGGAGCGTTTGGAGCAGAACCCGAACGTGCAGCGGATTGCAGCGGACAAGGAAGCGGCGATGCCCGCGTTCATGGCGATGGTCGCGTCCAAGAAGTAGATTTGTAGCGTCCTTCAGGTCGCTTTCGCGAGCAAGCCCGCTCCCACACTGGATTGATGGTGAACACATGATTTGTGAACACCAGAGACCCAGTGTGGGAGCGGGCTTGCTCGCGAAGCTTTTGGCGGCTTAACGGCTGGCGAGCAACGCCTGACCGCGAGCCACAGCCTTCTTGACCTGCGCTGGCGCAGTCCCGCCGATATGGTCACGGGCGTTCACCGAACCTTCCAGCGTCAGCACGGCGAACACGTCCTGATCGATCTGGTCGCTGAACTTGCGCAGTTCTTCCAGGCTCATTTCCGCCAGGTCCTTGCCGCTTTCCACGCCGTACTTCACGGCATGTCCAACGATCTCGTGGCAATCACGGAACGGCAGGCCACGACGCACCAGGTAGTCGGCCAGGTCGGTGGCGGTGGAGAAACCGCGCAGGGCCGCTTCGCGCATCATCGCGTGCTTGGGTTTGATCGCCGGGATCATGTCGGCAAAAGCCCGCAGCGAGTCGCGCAAGGTGTCGGCGGCGTCGAACAGCGGCTCCTTGTCTTCCTGGTTGTCCTTGTTGTAGGCCAGTGGCTGGCCTTTCATCAGGGTCAGCAGGCCCATCAGCGCGCCGAAGACGCGGCCGGTCTTGCCACGCACCAGTTCCGGCACGTCCGGGTTTTTCTTTTGCGGCATGATCGAGCTGCCGGTGCAGAAGCGGTCTGGCAAATCGATGAACTGGAACTGCGCGCTGGTCCACAGCACCAGCTCTTCGGAGAAACGCGACAAGTGCATCATCGCGATGCTCGCGGCCGAGCAGAACTCGATGGCGAAGTCACGATCGGACACGTTGTCCAGCGAGTTGCCGCCCACGGCATCGAAGCCCAGCAGTTGCGCGGTGTACTCGCGGTCGATCGGGTAAGTGGTGCCCGCCAGTGCGGCGCTGCCCAAAGGCATGCGGTTGGTGCGCTTGCGGCAGTCGACCAAGCGCTCGTAGTCGCGGCTGAGCATTTCGAACCAGGCCAGCATGTGGTGACCGAATGTCACCGGCTGTGCGGTCTGCAGGTGGGTGAAGCCCGGCATGATGCTGCCGGCTTCGCGCTCGGCCTGTTCCAGCAAGCCTTTTTGCAGGCGGGTGATTTCCGCCAGGATCAGGTCGATCTCGTCACGCAGCCACAGGCGGATGTCGGTGGCGACCTGGTCGTTACGGCTGCGGCCGGTGTGCAGCTTTTTACCGGTCACGCCGATGCGGTCGGTCAGGCGCGCCTCGATGTTCATGTGCACGTCTTCGAGGTCGATGCGCCAGTCGAACTGGCCGGCCTCGATTTCACCCTGGATGGTCTTCAGGCCATCGGTGATGCTGTCGCGCTCGGCATCGGTCAGCACGCCGACCTTGGCCAGCATGGTGGCGTGGGCGATCGAGCCCATGATGTCGTGGCGATACAGGCGCTGGTCGAAGGTGACGGAGGCGGTGAAGCGGGCGACGAAGGCGTCGACGGGTTCACTGAAGCGGCCGCCCCAGGACTGATTGGTCTTGTCAGTGCTCATGAATTCGCTCGTATCGGCTGAAGAAAGATGGCGTTGAAAGCTGTCGCGGATAATAACAGGGTTGCCAATCCTGTCGCTGACACTGGTCGATACGTTTTTTTCTCATGTCCCGGCCTATGCTCGAAGCCAGCCTGACCGGAATTGCGCAACGATATTTTTCAATTGAGTAATAACGTCCCGGCAACCGTCTACAGTTGGACAGTAGGATCAGCGCACTTCTCGGCGCTGCAGCGGACTATAAGCAGAGGGGGTGTTCGTATTGTGTATCAGCAAACCCTACGGCGATGCCTCGCCAACCGCCGATTGCCCGGCAAATAAAAATTTAGCGGTCGGACGGGCGGCACTTTTTGGCCCTCGCGCTAGTCTTAGCGTGGATCGCGGTGACGGACGTCACTCCACTTGTCTACGCTATCCTTGTGCGAGACTCACGCAGGAATCCAGCGCAATATGAATGTCCTGATCGTTGATGACGAACCCCTTGCCCGCGAGCGCCTGAGCCGAATGGTCGGCGAACTCGAGGGATACAGTGTCCTGGAGCCCAGCGCCACGAACGGCGAAGAAGCGTTGGCACTGATCGACAGCCACAAGCCGGATATCGTGTTGCTCGATATCCGCATGCCAGGCCTCGACGGCCTGCAAGTGGCTGCACGGTTATGCGAACGTGAAACCCCGCCAGCCGTGGTGTTTTGCACAGGGCCCGATGAATTTGCCGTGGAAGCCTTACAGGCCAGCGCCGTAGGCTATCTGGTGAAACCTGTGCGTACAGAACAATTGCATGAAGCATTGAAAAAAGCCGAGCGGCCCAATCGTGTCCAGCTTGCGGCTTTGACCCGTCCCGCCGCCGAAACCGGTAGCGGCCCTCGCAGCCATATCAGCGCGCGTACCCGCAAGGGTATTGAGCTGATCCCGTTGGGTCAGGTGGTCTACTTTATTGCCGACCATAAATACGTGACTTTGCGCCATGAAGGCGGCGAAGTGCTGCTGGATGAACCGCTCAAGGCCCTTGAAGATGAATTCGGTGACCGATTCGTGCGCATCCACCGCAACGCACTGGTCGCCCGCGAACGCATCGAGCGCCTGCAACGCACGCCTCTGGGACACTTTCAGCTGTTCCTCAAAGGCCTGAACGGCGACGCCCTGATCGTCAGCCGGCGTCATGTGGCCGGCGTGCGCAAAATGATGCAACAGCTTTAATTCGCCATCCTCAGGCGAATTTATCACCCGATTGCCGGACATCCGGGGCCAGGGAGGCCAGGCAATACCTGATACAAGTCAAAGTGGATTTGGCTGAGCTGTTATTATCCGCCGTATCTATTCAGTACGGATTGATCCATGTCCTCTCGCGAAATCCGCATCGCCACCCGCAAAAGTGCTCTCGCCCTGTGGCAGGCCGAATACGTCAAAGCCCGTCTTGAAGCGGCCCATCCGGGTCTGCTCGTGACGCTGGTGCCCATGGTCAGTCGTGGCGACAAACTGCTGGACTCACCGCTGTCGAAAATCGGCGGCAAGGGTCTGTTCGTCAAGGAACTGGAAACGGCTCTTCTGGAGAACGAAGCCGACATCGCCGTGCATTCGATGAAAGACGTGCCGATGGACTTCCCCGAAGGCCTCGGCCTGTTTTGCATCTGCGAGCGAGAAGACCCGCGTGATGCATTCGTCTCCAATACCTACGCCAGCCTGGACGAACTGCCGCAAGGCAGCATTGTCGGCACCTCCAGCCTGCGCCGTCAGGCCCAGTTGTTGACCCGTCGCCCGGACCTGGAAATCCGTTTCCTGCGCGGCAACGTCAACACGCGTCTGGCCAAGCTTGATGCCGGTGAATACGACGCCATCATTCTCGCGGCTGCCGGCCTGATTCGCCTGGGCTTCGAAGATCGAATCACCTCTGCCATCAGCGTCGATGACAGCCTGCCGGCCGGTGGCCAGGGTGCTGTCGGCATCGAATGCCGCTCCGTCGACAGCGAAATCCACGCTTTGCTGGCACCGCTGCACCATCAGGACACCGCCGCCCGCGTGACGGCCGAACGTGCGCTCAACAAACATTTGAATGGCGGCTGTCAGGTGCCGATCGCCTGTTACGCCGTGCTGGAAGGCGAGCAGATCTGGTTGCGCGGTCTGGTGGGCGATCCTAGCGGCGGCCTGCTGCTCAGCGCCGAGGCCCGTGCTCCGCGCAGCGATGCCGAGGCCTTGGGTGTGCAAGTGGCCGAAGACCTGCTGAACCAGGGCGCCAATGACATTCTGAAAGCGGTCTACGGCGAGGCAGGTCACGAGTGACGGGCTGGCGCCTGCTGCTGACGCGTCCCGCGGATGAGTCGGCGGCGCTGAGCGAGATTTTGGCCGAAGCGGGGATTTCCAGCAGCAGTTTGCCGCTTTTGGAAATTGAACCGATTCCTGCCTCTGACACAATGCGCGAGGTGATTCAGCATCTGGATCGGTACTGCGCGGTAATCGTGGTCAGCAAGCCGGCCGCCAGAATCGCGGTGGAGCTGGTCAGTCAATACTGGCCGCAACCACCACGCCAGAAGTGGTTCAGCGTGGGCGCCGCGACTGCACGGATTCTCGATGACCACGGATTGGACGTGAGTTTTCCGGCCGAGGGTGATGACAGCGAAGCCTTGCTGGAACTTGCGTCGTTGCGCGAGGCTGTCGCACCGCCCGATCCACGGGTATTGATCATGCGCGGAGAGGGCGGGCGCGAGTTGCTTGCTGAGCGTTTGCGCGAGCTTGGTGCTAGTGTCGAGTATCTGGAGCTGTACCGCCGCGATCTGCCGCAATACCCGCCAGCAGTACTGCCAGAGCGGATCAAGGCGGAACGCTTGAACGGACTGGTGGTCAGCAGTGGACAGGGTTTTGAGCACCTGCATCGATTGGCCGGCGCTGCCTGGCCGCAATTGGCGCGGTTGCCGTTGTTTGTTCCAAGCCCCAGGGTTGCCGAGCTGGCACGTGCCGCCGGAGCCCAAACAGTTGTGGATTGTCGTGGCGCCAGTGCCGCGGCTTTGCTGACGGCGTTACGGGAGCATCCCGAACCCGTTCTCTAATGCAAAGGATGGATACGTGAACGAAACAGCCTTGCCTAAAGATGACGTGAAGCCAGTGCTTGATGCGCCGGTTGAAACTCCGGTTGAAACTGCGCCACCTGCTGCCGAGCAGCGCCGAGGCAATGGGCTGGCAATAGTCGCGTTGCTGTTGGGCGCCGCCGGTGTGGCGGTGGGCGGTTGGGGTGTCTGGCAGGTGCGTCACCTGCAAGCCAATACGCAGCAGCAGTTGAGCCAGGTGCAGGCGTTGAACGATCAGGCGCAAAGCCTGAAGCTGAATGAGCAGCGCCTGAGTGCGCGCCTTGAGCAAATGCCAGCCGCCGAAGAACTGGACGCTCGAAGCCGTCTGGTGATTCAACTGCAAGGCGATCAGCAACGTTTGAATCAACGTCTGGAAACCGTCCTCGGCGCGAGCCGCAAGGACTGGCGTCTGGCCGAGGCCGAACACTTGCTGCGCCTGGCCAGCCTGCGACTTTCGGCGTTGCAGGACATCAGCAGCGCTCAGGCCCTGGTGCAGGGCGCCGACGAAATTCTTCGTGAACAGAACGACCCGGGTTCCTTTGCCGCTCGCGAGCAAGTGGCGAAAACCCTGGTCGCCTTGCGCAGCACCGAACAGCCGGATCGCACTGGCCTTTTCCTGCGCCTGGGGGCGCTGCGCGATCAAGTCATCAACCTCACCGAGCTCGCACCCGAGTACAAGGACCGCGGCGAATCCCTGCTGGGCCTGACCGCCGATGGCGACGGCGCCAGTCGCTGGGCGCAGTGGTGGGATCAGATCTCGCGTTACATCCGCATCGATTTCAACGCTGACAAAAATGTACGTCCATTGCTGGCAGGGCAAAGCCTGAGCCAGGTGCGTCTGGCCCTGAGCCTGGCGCTGGAGCAGGCGCAGTGGGCGGCACTCAACGGTCAGGCTGCGGTTTACACCCAGGCGTTGGCCGAAGCGCGGGACGTGCTCAAAGGCAACTTCAATCCGGACAACCCGCAGAGCAAAGTGATGCTCGAGCAGGTTGGCGAACTGAGCAAGCAGCCGGTTACCGTGGTCACGCCGGATCTGACCGCCACGCTGAGCGCGGTTCAGGGCTATCTCGAGCGACGTAATGTCAACGCCGAGGATTCGATCAAACCCATGGCCAAGCCTGCCGCAAACACTCTGCCGGAGGCCACGCCATGAAGCGCCTCTATGTGATCGTGTTTCTGGTCATCGCCGCTGCCGCCGCTTTGGGGTTGGCGATTGCCGAGCATTCCGGCTACGTGCTGATCGCTTACAAGAGCTTCCGTTTCGAATCGAGCCTGTGGGCAACCCTGGCCCTGGTGGCGGTGTTGTGGCTGGTATTCTGGGGCATCAAGGCGTTGATCGAACTGGTCATGACGTCCAGTGGCGTGGTCAATCCCTGGTCGCGGCGCAACCGCAGCCGTCGGGTGCAAGTGGCGATCGAACACGGTCAGCTGGACTTGGCCGAAGGTCGCTGGGCCAGCGCGCAGCGTCATTTGCATCGCGCCGCCGAAGCCGAGCGCCAGCCACTGCTTTACTACCTCGGCGCTGCTCGCGCTGCCAACGAGCAAGGCCACTACGAGGAAAGCGACAACTTGCTGGAGCGTGCGCTGGAGCGCCAGCCCCAGGCCGAGTTGGCGATCGCCTTGAGTCACGCTCAACTGCAGACCGATCGCGGCGACACCGATGGCGCCCTGGTGACCTTGCAGGCGATGCATGAGCGTCATCCTCATAACGTCCAGACCTTGCGCCAGTTGCAGCGTTTGCATCAACAGCGCGGTGATTGGTCGGCCGTTATTCGCCTGCTGCCGGAGCTGCGCAAGGACAAGGTCCTGCCGCCGGCCGAGCTGGCCGAACTGGAACGCCGGGCCTGGGGGGAAAACCTGTCCCTGGCGGCGCACCGCGAAGAAGACGGAACCGTCGGATTGCAATCGCTCAACCGCGCCTGGCAGCAACTCACTTCGGCACAGCGCCAGGAACCGCAACTGGTGTTGGCGTATGCCGAGCAGCTTCGGCAAATCGGCGCCCAGATCGAGGCCGAAGAGGTCTTGCGAACGGCGCTCAAGCGCAACTACGACAGCCATCTGGCCCGCCTTTACGGACTGGTTCGCGGCAGTGATCCAGCCCGTCAGCTGCAAACCGCCGAGGGCTGGCTGAAGAACCATCCGGCCGACCCGAGTCTGTTGCTGACCCTGGGTCGCCTGTGTTTGCAAAACAGTCTGTGGGGCAAGGCCCGGGACTATCTGGAAAGCAGCCTGCGCGTGCAGCGCAACCCGGAAGCCTGTGCGGAGCTGGCGCGATTGCTGGCACAACTGGGTGACACCGAGCGCAGCAATCAGTTGTTCCAGGAAGGCCTTGGCTTGCTGGATGAGCGTTTGTTGGCAGCGCCGTTGCCGGTGCCTGCAGCCGTCTAAAAGCTAACCGCTGTTGAAGCCTGTGGCGAGGCAGCTTGTTCCCGCCTGATTGCGAAGCAACCCTTTGATTTACCATGGCTGCGCAATCGAACGGGAGCAAGCTCCCTCGCCAAAAAGACGTTAATTCTTACAGTCCTGGTCGGTTGGTAACAAAGTCCTACAGAGGACTACATCTGATCCTCTCAACTCTGTCGGGAATTCCCTACACTTCTGTTGAAGTGTCCCTGCTGACCCGTCTTGTAAGGCTGGCGCGCTTTCCTCTACCGTAACCACTTGTCTCTACTGGTACGGAAAAGCCATGTCGTTGGCCTGCTCACGCTCCTTGTTTTTCATGGTTTTCGTTGCCGACGCCCTGGCCTTGGGCGTTTCCTATTACCTGGAATATGCGGTCGGCCTCCAGCCGTGCGGCATGTGCCTGTTGCAGCGGATGTGTCTGGCGTTACTCACGGGTGTCTGCCTGATGGCTTCGGTGCATGGGCCCGGCCGTTTGGGTTCTTCCCTGTATTGGCTGCTGGGTTTGCTGTGCAGCCTGGCGGGAACAGTGACGGCGTGGCGCCAGGTGTTGCTGCAAGGCGACCCGCTGCAACAGCTGTCAACGTGTTCGCCGGATCTGGCCGATCTGTTCGCAAGCAATCCCTGGGTTTATGTTGTGCAGCAAATGTTCAACGGCACTGCCGACTGTGCACGGATTTCATGGACGCTGTTCGACCTGAGCTTGCCGGAGTGGAGCCTGTTGTTCTTTGTCGCGATGACAATTCTCAGTATTCAGCAGTTGCTACGCGTTGTCTGGATCGCCTGCCGGCGACCGCTCAGCGGCGAGTCGTCGCACCCCGCGCTGGCGGGCGATTAAACACTTGTATGAACTTTATCTCCTGCGTACCTTGAAGCCACAGTCGCGCGGGCATAATCTGGCCCGCACGTGTCATTGGAATTATGTTGCTCGAATGACGCTCTGCCTGGCCGATTCTTGATCTTCAAGTGTGCGACAGGTGTAGGGCAGCATGACCCACAAGGGAAGAGAGATCACCATGCTCGAAAGTTGTCAGAATGCTCAGGAACGCTGGGGTGGAGTGCATCTGCTGATCGATCGCTGGTTGCAGGAGCGTCACGAACTGGTTCGGGCCTATGATGCTCTCGGCGCCAAGCCTGAAGCTCTGGGCGAGAACCGCAAGCCATTGCAGGAATTCTGCGGCGTGCTGGTCGATTACGTGTCTGCCGGGCACTTCGAGATCTACGAACAGCTGACGGGCGAAGCCAAGGCGTTTGGCGACACTCGCGGCCTCGAGTTGGCCGAGACGATCTACCCGCGTATCGACGTCATCACCGAGAAGCTGCTTGCGTTCAACGACCTGTGCGATGCAGGCAAGTGCGTGGCAGAGAAATTCAAGGAGCTGGGTGGCCTGTTGCACGAACGCTTCGAACTGGAAGACTGCCTGATCGAGGTGCTGCACACGGCTCACAAGGAAGAGGATTCGGTTCAAGCCTGAACCCCTTCCGGTAACACCCTCAAAAAAACGGTGCGCTTATGCGCGCCGTTTTTCGTTTGCGCTGTTCAGCCGGTGGCCCCGCGCAATTCGACTTCGAATACCAGCGGCGTGAATGGATCGATCAAGTCGCCGGCACCGTCGGCGCCATAAGCCTGTGCCGATGGAATCACCAACCGCCACTTCGCACCGACCGGCATGTTTTGCATGGCGCTGCGCCATCCGCTGATCACACTGTCGAGACTGAACCACTGCGGCTGACTGTTCTGATCGAACACGGTGCCGTCGGGAAGTCGACCGATGTACAGGACCTGGACCTTGCCATTCGGGCCGGCTTTCGCGCCGGTGCCTGGCACCAACTCCGTCAGCAATACTCCATCGGCCAGTTCACGAACACCGGGTTTGGCTTTTTCTTCCGCGAGAAAACGTTTTTCTTTTTCGAGGGCGACTTCGCTCTGCGGCTCACTCTGTTGCAAGGCAACCTGCGCTTCATGCTCGGCCAGAATCTGTTCGATCTGCTCGTCTTTCAGGGCCAGCGGTTTGCCTCGATAGGCTTGCTGCAATCCTTCGACCAGTGCCTGAAGTTGCAGATCGGGAACCTCCTGGCGCAGACGCTCACCGAGGCTTGCGCCCAGGCTGTACGCGAGATCGTGAGCTTCATTTCCGGTGGTTTTTTCGGCGGCCTGAGCCACGGAAAAAAACATGCACAGCGATAAAAAAAGGTAGCGCGACATCGGCACTCTCCGACCTGAGATGCGGCAGATTATGCCAGTGTGAATGCGTGCGACAGTGAACTTGTTTTACGCAAGCCCGGAAGATTTTCGATCCGTTGCAACGCAGCGCTTTCGATACTGTCAACATGCCCTAGCGGCGGTAGCAGCAGAGGTCTAGTATGAGCCGCACCCACGTCAGCCAGGAGGTAAACCATGTCGGCCACCAAGAAGCCTGTAAATACCCCGTTGCACTTACTCCAACAACTCTCGGGCAGCTTGCTCGAGCATTTGGAAACCGCTTGTTCACAAGCCTTGGCTGATGCTGAAAAATTGCTCGCCAAACTGGAAAAGCAGCGCGGAAAAGCGCAGGAGAAATTGCACAAATCCCGCACCAAATTGCAGGACGCTGCGGCGGCCGGCAAGGCCAAGGCACAAGCCAAGGCGAAGGACGGAGTGAAGCAACTCGAAGACTTGCTCGACTCCCTCAAGGATCGTCAGTCCGAGACCCGCACCTACATTCTGCAACTCAAGCGCGATGCTCAAGAAAGCCTGAAACTGGCCCAGGGCGTCGGTCGTGTACAAGAGGCTGTCGGCAAGGCGTTGTCCCTGCGTTCGGCCAAGCCTGCTGCGGCCCCTGCCAAGAAAGCCGCGGCCAAACCGGCTGCTGCAAAGGCACCGGCCAAGCCTGCTGCAAAGGCTCCGGTGAAAGCCGCAGCAAAAACCGCCGCTAAACCGGCTGCGAAAAAAACGGTCGCTGCCAGCGCTGCAAAACCGGCAGCGAAAACAGCCGCTGCCAAACCTGCCGCCAAGCCAGCCACTGCCAAAACAGCAGCCGCTAAACCGGCTGCAAGAACCGCGGCGGTAAAACCTGCTGCAGCGAAAACTGCGGCGGCTAAACCGGCTGCAAGAACCGCCGCTGCCAAACCTGCTGCGGCGAAAACCGCGGCCGCTAAACCGGCTGCAAGAACCGCTGCTGCCAAACCTGCTACGGCGAAAACGACAGCTGCCAAACCAGCCGCCAAAACCGCCGCTGCGAAACCTGCTGCCAAGCCTGCCGCAAAACCAGTAGCGGCAAAAACCGCTGCCAAGCCAGCCGCTAAACCGGCGGCAAAACCAGCTGCAAAACCAGCTGTAAAAACTGCTGCTGCCAAGCCAGCCGCCGCCAAACCAGCGACAGCCGCAAAACCAGCCGCTGCCAAACCAGCCGTGAAAAAACCGGCCGCCGTTGCCAAGCCAACCCCGGCTCCTGCTGCCAAACCAGCGACGCCAGCGCCATCCGCTTCGGCCGCTCCTGCACCAGCAGCCTCTACCTCGACAGCCACCACTGCGCCAACGCCAGTAGCGCCGTCGAGCACCAGCACCACCCCAACCAGCGCTTCCTAAGTGCCGGTTACCGCGGCGCGCAGCTGATGCAGCGCGTCGCGGCCCAGGTGTGCGGCGTCCGCCGCCACACCCTCCAGCCAGGCCGATAAATCGGTCGCCTCATCCTGCGGCCAACTTTGCGCCGATCGCTCCAGTCGCAACAACAGATGCCGTTCGGCTTCCAGCTCCAGCACTTTCACTTGTTCGCGTAACGCATCCAGTTCGGCATCTTCAGTCGCGATGGCTTTCCATTGCAGGCGCAAGGCGCGCAGCGGTCGAACGACTTCCGTGTCCCAAGGTTCGGCCACGTTTCGCAGTTGCTGCAATCGTTGCCCGTTGCAGGCGACTCCGCGCTGTCCGAGCCACAGGCCACACAACAACAGGCACACATTCACCCCCGCCGACTGCAAAGTCAGGCACGCGGCTTCAACGCCGGGACGGGCGTAAGTGCCAAGGGAAAAGCTCCACAGGTCAGAGGACATAGTGCTACTCGCGCCAGTTGCGAGCGAAGCTGGTAGACTCCGCCGCCATTATGATTCGACTTCAGAACCTGACTTTACAGCGTGGCCCGCAACGTCTGCTAGAAGACGCCGAGCTGACCCTGCACGCCGGCCACAAAGCCGGCCTCATCGGTGCCAACGGCGCCGGCAAATCGAGCCTGTTCGCCTTGATTCGGGGCGAGCTGCACCCGGACTCGGGTGACTGCTTCCTGCCGGCCGACTGGCGCATCGCCCACATGCGCCAGGAAATCGAGACGCTCGAACGCCTGGCGGTCGACTACGTGCTCGATGGCGACCTGCGCCTGCGCGAGGTGCAACGTGACCTCGCCGCCGCCGAAGCGGCCCATGACGGTGCCGCTCAGGCCCGCCTGCACTCGGAACTCGACAGCGCCGACGGTTACACCGCCGATGCCCGCGCCCGCAAGCTGCTGGCCGGCCTGGGGTTCACCAACGAGCAGATGGATCGCCAGGTAGGAGATTTCTCTGGTGGCTGGCGGATGCGTCTGAACCTGGCGCAGGCGTTGATGTGCCCCTCGGACCTGTTGCTGCTCGACGAACCGACCAACCACTTGGACCTCGACGCCATCATCTGGCTCGAAGAATGGCTGAAAAGCTATCCCGGTACCTTGCTGCTGATTTCCCACGACCGGGACTTCCTCGACGCCGTGGTCGATCACGTGGCCCACGTCGATCAACGCAAGATCACCCTGTATCGCGGTGGTTACAGCGCTTTCGAGCGTGCCCGCGCCGAGCGTCTGGCCCAGCAACAGCAGGCCTACGAGAAGCAGCAAGCGCAACGTGCGCACATGGAAAGCTACATCGCCCGCTTCAAGGCCCAGGCGACCAAGGCCCGCCAGGCCCAGAGCCGGATCAAGGCGCTGGAGCGGATGGAAGAGTTGTCCGCTGCTCACGTCGATTCGCCGTTCGACTTCGTCTTCCGCGAGTCAACGAAGATTTCCAGCCCGCTGATCGACCTGTCCGATGCCCGTCTGGGCTACGGCGACAAAGCCGTGCTGGAGAAGGTCAAGCTGCAATTGACCCCTGGCGCGCGCATCGGTTTGCTTGGCCCCAACGGCGCCGGTAAATCGACCCTGATCAAAAACCTCGCCGGTGAACTCTCGCCGCTGGCCGGTCGACTGACCCGCGGCGAAAACACCGTCGTCGGTTACTTCGCCCAGCATCAGCTTGATTCCCTGGACTCGAAGGCCAGCCCGTTGCTGCACTTGCAGCGCCTGGCGCCGACGGAGCGCGAACAGACCCTGCGCGACTTCCTCGGCGGCTTCGACTTCCGCGGTGCGCGTATCGACGAGCCGGTGCTGAATTTCTCCGGTGGCGAGAAAGCTCGCCTGGCCCTGGCGTTGATCGCCTGGGAGCGACCGAACCTGCTGCTGCTCGACGAGCCGACCAACCACCTGGACCTGGAAATGCGCCTGGCGCTGACCATGGCCCTGCAGGAGTTCAGTGGTGCAGTGCTGGTGGTCTCCCACGATCGCCATTTGCTCAAAAGCACCACCGACAACTTCTATCTGGTGGCGGACGGCAAGGTCGAGGAGTTTGACGGTGACCTGGAAGACTACGCCCGCTGGCTGGTCGATTATCGTCAGCGCAATGCCCCGGTCAGCAATACGCCAGTCAATCCGGACAAGACTGACAAGAAAGCCCAGCGTCAGGCCGCCGCCGCATTGCGTCAGCAACTGGCGCCGCACAAGCGCGAGGCTGACAAGCTCGAAGCCGAGCTGGGCAAGCTGCACGAGAAACTGGCGACGATCGACACCCGCCTCGGCGACAGCGACATTTACGAACCTGCGCGCAAGAACGACCTGCGTGATCTGCTGGCTGAGCAAGCCAGGCTGAAGGTGCGCGAAGCCGAGCTGGAAGAAGCCTGGATGGAAGCGCTGGAATTGCTCGAAAGCATGCAGGCGGAGCTGGAGGCGCTGTCCTGATGGAAGCCTTCAAGCTACCGTTGCCGGCGATGTGGGTCGAGCCGATCTGGCTGGTCGTACAAATCCTGCTGATCCTGCTGGCCGGTTATATCGCTCAGCGCGTCGTCGCTAAATGCCTGACTCGATTGGGCGAGCGCTACCCCTTTCCGCCGCAGTTCTTGATGCCGCTGCGCGGCGGTCTGCGCTGGCTGATTATGGGCAGCGCGCTGATTTTCGTGCTGGAGCGCCTGGGCGTGTCGGCCACAGTGCTCTGGACCGCGTTGTCCGGTTTCGTTGCGGTGGCCGCAGTGGCGTTTTTCGCCATGTGGAGCGTGCTCTCCAATCTGCTCTGCGCGATCCTGATTTTTACCGTCGGGCCGTTCCGTATCGGTGACGTGGTCGAGTTGGTGGACACCACTGACAAGCCTGGCGTCAAAGGCCGGGTGGTGGCGATCAATCTGCTCTACACCACGTTGATCGAAGCGGAAGAGCTCGGCACCGGCAGCGCGATGGTGCAGGTGCCTAATAGCCTGTTCTTCCAGCGCTCGGTTCGACGCTGGCGTGGTACGGACGTGTTCTCGTCCGGCGGTTTCGAAAAGTAAGGCGTCCGCTGCCTGGCGCATCGCCTGCGCGAGTCATAAGACGCTGGTCGGCAGCCGCACTATCCTGCAAAAAAAATCGGTAGTCATCGGCCCCAAGCCGCATTAGCTTAGACGTCTGTCACGAGTCTGAGTCGAGGTGTGCGATGGAGCTTCAAACATGGCTGGCGTTTTTTGCCGCCTGCTGGGTGATCAGCCTGTCTCCCGGTGCCGGCGCCATTGCGTCGATGTCCAGCGGTCTGCAATACGGTTTCTGGCGCGGTTACTGGAATGCCCTGGGCCTGCAATTGGGCCTGGCGGTGCAGATCGCGATTGTCGGTGCCGGTGTTGGCGCGATTCTCACGGCATCGGCCACTGCGTTTTATGCGATCAAATGGTTCGGCGTGGCGTACCTGGTTTATCTTGCGATCAAGCAATGGCGCGCGCTGCCGAGCGACATGAGTGACGACGCGGCCGTGCGCCAGATCGGCAAGCCGATGGCGCTGGTGTTCCGCGGTTTTCTGGTCAACATCAGCAACCCCAAGGCCCTGGTGTTCATGCTCGCGGTATTGCCGCAGTTCATTGACCCGCATGCGCCGCTGCTGGCTCAGTACCTGATCATCGGCGTGACCATGGTCTGTGTGGATCTGATTGTCATGGCCGGTTACACCGGGTTGGCGTCCAAGGTGCTGCGCTTGTTGCGCACGCCCAAGCAGCAAAAACGCATGAACCGCACCTTTGCCGGGCTGTTTATTGGCGCGGCGGCGTTCATGGCGACGCTGCGCAAAGCCGCGGTTTAAAGCTCGCAACCACAAAAAAGGCGACCTCACGAGGTCGCCTTTTTAGTTTGTCGCGAACCCATTGCGGCGAGCGAGCTTGCTCGTGCTCAAGTGCGAAGCGCTTGCATGAGGTTGGGACCGCTTCGCAGCCCAGCGGGAGCAAGCTCCCTCGCCACACTGGGGCAGCCGGGATTCAGCGCAAAATCACCGGCGCCGTATCCCGTGGCAAGTTGTTGCGCAACGGGGCTTGCCCCGGCTGCTCGTAACCACCGCCACCGAGTTGTTGGCTCAACTGCGCGGCCACGTCTTCACCCAGCGCCTTGGACACGTCACGAACCACCCGTGGGCGGTTCAGCGAAACCTTGATGTCCCGGCCATTCACCAGTTTGGTGTCCTGACCTTCGCCCATCGCTGTGAACGCCGAGGTGATTTCAAAAGTCCGGGTGTTGATCAGGCTGAAGTCCGCCACCAGGGTCAGGCCCAACACGGCCGAATGGCTGTCGGTGTTGGCCAGCTCGGTCACGTCGCGCGTGAAGTCAATGTCCGACACGGTGCCGAACAGCACATAGTCGGCACCCTTGAAGTTGCCGGCCTTGATCCGTTTGATCACGTCATAGACATCACCCTTGGACGAGGCGGTATACGGCGTGCCTTGCACCAGCTGAAACATGCCGGTGCGCAATATCTCGCCCTTGATGTCTCCGGTGAATTTACGCAATTCACCTTGCTCGATGTAGCTGTAGGTGGCCTCGATTTCGTTGTAGCTCGAAGAACCGCTGGCGCTGTAGTAACTCTCGCGGTGATTGCTCTGGGCCGAAACGATGTGGATGTATTGTTCCACTCGCTCCTGATACGCCAGGTCCGTTACCGCGACTTTCGGGGCCGCCTGCGCGCTGAACGCACAAGCCAGGGCCATCATGCCAATCCATGCGCGCATCGATTAACGCTCCGTGGTCTTGCGGATCTCTTTCTCGTCCATCCACTCGGCCAGACCGCTTTCAACGTCGATCAATTGCAGGCTGAATTTGTAGAAGACGTCCTTGTAGTCGCTGCTGCGCTTGACGATGGAGCTGATCGAACCTTCAAGACGGTATTTGGCGGCGATCATGTTGCCGGTCTTGGCCACAGTGGCTTTCTTGTACAGGCCGCTCTGGTTTTGCAGCTTCAGCTGGTCAACCTGGCTTTGCATCGCGGTGTTGTCGCTGGCGAAACGGGCGGTGCCGGACTTCATCAGCTGGGTCTTGATGCTGGTGGTGATTTCACGGGTGTCGATGTATTCGCTGGTCTTGTTCTTCACGTCGTAGACCTGAACCACCGGACGACCTTGCAGAATGCCGGACTGTGCCAGGGAGCGGGTCATGGACTCGGCAATCATCTGCAGGTCGGTGGAGCCGAACTCGTTGGTCACGGTTTCCACGGCCTTGGTGTCGCCGTAGCTGATGTTTTTGCTGCCCAGGGTAGGCGAGGTATTGGCGCAACCGCTGGCCAGCAGGGCGATAACGGCGATGAACGAAAAACGTGCAAACATGGGAATGCTCTCTAAAACTGATCGAATAGGGTGTTAAGGCGTTTTGATTTCGAGGCGGAAATCCACGGCTTTGGCGGTGGGCGCGATGGCCTGGATGAAACTGGTCTGCTCGCCGTACATCATCTGGCTTTTCCAGGTTTCTTCTTCGGCAATCGGGAAGCCTTCTGGGCCGAGCCAGGCAAAGCGGTAGTAGAAGGTCTTGTTGTTGAAGCTGGTGTTGCTCAGCTGCACATTGACCGTCATGAAGCCGTTTTCCCGGGCGACGCGCATGGCGCCCACCACAATGTTCTTCAACTTGCCCATGGCCACGACTTTGCTGGCGGCGCTGCCTGGCTCAGGTGGCGGCGGTGTGGCGCAACCGGCCAGCAAGGCCAGGGCGACGACAGCGATGAGTTTGAAACGCATGTAAAGACTCCGTTCTTAAGGTTGTTTGAGGCTGGCCACAGCCGTCGGGGTGCTGCTCGAGACGACGTGAGCCGCCAGGCCGCTGGCAAACACCTGGTTGCCCACGGCACGCAGGCTGATGACCTGATAGCGTTGATCGACGGTGACCTTGACCACCGAACCGCCGACCGCACTTGGCAGCGTGACCTGGTGCTCGCCTTTCTTCAGGCGCAGGCGCACCACCTGGGTGTTGTCCGGCAGCGTGCGCCACGTACGGGTATCGGCACCCTCGAGCACGGCTGAAGTGATACCGACCGCCAGGCCCGCGAGCGGGTTGGTTTCGTTGATTTTCTTCTGCGCGATGCCTTTGGTTACGGCGCGTACGGTGGTGCGCACGATGATGCCCGGCATGTCGTCACGCAGCGCGCGGCGGGACATGGCGGTGATGCTGTTGAGTTGCGTCAGGTTGAGCTGCTGGCCGTCCACGCCGATCTGGGCGAGCGTGGCGGTGGAGGTATCAGGCTTGATGATCGGGAACGACAGCGGGGTGATCACCACATTGCCGCTGATCGGCAGAGGCAGGGGCACGCGGATCGAATCCCGGGCTGGCGCCAGACCGCTTTGCACGACGATCAGGATGTCGCTGTCCTCGTCCTTGGCGTTTTTCTTGTCGAGGTCTTTCAGTGCCTGTTCCAGCAGTGGGGTGTTCGGGCGCAGTTCGGCCGCTTTGCGATAACCCGGCGCGGCCAGGTCTTTTTCACCCAGGGCTTCATAGACGAAGCCGGCCAGGTAATGGCTGAACGCACTCTGGTAGCTGTTTTTCAGGCCGACCACTTCCGGCGCATCGAGGCTGGCGACCGGGTAACCCTGCAGGTCCTTGTATTCGGTCTTGATGCCTTCTTTCTCGGCTTCCTCTTCGCTCTTGAGGTATTCCTTGTCGCGCAGGTCGGCGATCACCGCTTCACGTTCGTGGGTTTTCTTGATCGCAGTGCGCGCGCCGTCGAAGTCATTCACGGCCAGCAGGTTCAGGGCCATTTGCGTGGTCAGCATGACTTTTTCGTAGTCGTAGCCTTCGTAGCGACGGACCTTGTCGTTCACCAGGAAGCTGCCGAACTGAGCGAGGTACTTGCCGGTATCCAGCTTGACCGCGTCTTCCCACTGGCCGACCACCGTATCGGCGCTGGTCCAGGCGTTCTGGCTGCCGGACAAGTCGCCCTTGGCGCGCAGCAGTTCACCTTTCTCGAAGTAATACAGCAGGTCCTTGTCTTCGCCGGTGTTGTTCTTTTCCAGCAGGGTCAGCGCGGCGTCGACATTGCCGGAAGCCAGCTGCTGGTTGGTTTGTGCGAGTTCCGAGTCGTAGTTGCGGAATGCCGAACAGCCGGAGAGCAAAGTGACAGCGCTGAGCGCGATCAAGGTTAAGGCGCGGGAGGCCATAGTACTTCTTCCCTGAATGTATGCAGCCGTGCTTGCTGGTCGGGCTGTTGAGACCTATCGGCGCAGACGGGCGTCCTGCCAATTCCTCATGAGCAGAGGAGCTTGAGTGCCATGTCGATCAATTGCAGGCGCGGCATTATAAACAGGGATGGTGGCTACGTAATGGCTTTTTAGTTGCGTTTTTATAGAAAGTGCCATCATCGGGCAGCGACGAAAATCGAGGCTTCATGCGGCGTTTCACACAACAAAGCTTGAGCGAAAGTCATTCGAAGTGAACAATGTGTTACTTCGTATTTCCAATTGAGATTCATTCATGACTGCCCCGTCCCGTTTCCTGGCCTGGCTGGTGTTGCCACTGTTTGCCTTGTGCAGTTCCCATCTGCTGGCCGACACCGTGGAAGGCGCGCCGCAAGCGCTGCATTTGCTCGATTACATCGGTGCGGACTACCCGCAATCGGTACAAGCGGGCAAGGTCATCAATGAATCCGAGTACCGCGAGCAACTGGAATTTACCAAGGCGTTGCAAGGCTTGATCGCCGCCATGCCGGACAAAGCGGAAAAGGCTGGGTTGGAGCAGGGCGTCAGCACGCTGCACAGCGCCATCGCCGCTCGTCAGGACGGCGCAGACGTCGCCCGGCAGGCTCGGCAGCTGGGAGCGAAGCTGGCCGTGGCTTATGAAGTCAGTCAGGCGCCGATCATTACGCCGGACCCGACCCGGGGCGCGCCGCTGTACGCCCAGCATTGTTCGGTCTGCCATGGCGATGCCGGGGCCGGCGATGGCCCGGCCGGTGTCGGTCTGACGCCGCCGCCGGCCAATCTGCGCGATGTCGCGCGCCAGGACCGATTGAGCCTCTACGCGATCTACAACACCTTGGGGATGGGCGTGGAAGGCACCGACATGCCAGCCTTCGCCGATCAGCTGGACGACCGTCAGCGTTGGGACCTCGCCACCTATATCGCCAGTTTCAGTGCCGATCCGGCCGCGGCAACATCCGAAAAAACCTACAACATCGCCGACCTCGCCCGTCAGACCCCGGCGGAAGTGCTGGCCGCCGAGGGCCCGCAAGCGGCAGCGACCTTCCGCGCCCAGCGTTCGCAACCGCCGCAGGTCAAGCGTGGCCCGGCGCAATTGCTCGACTACACCGCTGCAACACTGGACAAAAGCGTCGCGGCCTATCGCGCCGGCGATCACGATCAGGCCTATGACCTGTCGGTAGCGGCGTACCTGGAAGGTTTCGAGCTGGTCGAAAGCTCCCTGGACAATGTCGACGCCAACGTGCGCAAAGACACTGAAAAATCCCTGATGGCTTACCGTCAGTCGTTGCAGGACGGCTTGTCGGTGGCCGAGGTCCAGAAACGTCTGGACGCGGCCAAAGCCAGGTTGAAAGAATCTGCCAGCCTGCTCGGCAGTGATGGTTTGAGCTGGTCCCTGAGCTACATTTCCGGTCTGCTGATTCTGTTGCGCGAAGGTCTGGAAGCGATTCTGGTGCTGGCGGCGATCCTTGCGTTCCTGCGCAACACTGGCCAGCAATCGGCGGTGCGCAGTGTCAACGTCGGTTGGGGCCTGGCGCTGGTGGCCGGTCTGGCAACATGGGCGCTGGCGGCGTTTGTGATCGACGTCAGCGGCTCGCAGCGTGAATTGCTGGAAGGCGCGACGGCGTTGTTCGCCGCGGTTATGGTGCTCTGGCTCGGCGTGTGGATGCACGACCGTCGCCACGCAGCGGCCTGGCAGGATTACATCAAGAGCAGCCTGGTGGGCGGCGGCGGGCGTTTCGGCTTTGCGACGCTGGCGTTTTTCTCGGTGTATCGCGAGTTGTTTGAGGTAATCCTGTTCTACGAGACCTTGTGGTTGCAGGCGGGACCAGCAGGGCATAACGCGGTATTGGCTGGCGGTGCCACGGCGCTGGTGCTGCTGGTGGGCCTGGCGTGGGTGATCCTGCGGGGCTCGGCGAAACTGCCGCTGTCGCTGTTCTTCAGCATCAATGCCGGGTTGCTGTGCGCACTGTCGGTGGTGTTTGCCGGTCACGGTGTGAAGGCATTGCAGGAAGCCGGGATCTTCGGCACGCGGCCGGTGCCGTTCTTTGAGTTCGACTGGCTGGGCATCCATGCTGATGCGTATTCGCTGAGTGCTCAGGCGGTGGCGATCATTGCGATCATTGTGTTGTATGGGCGTAGCTGGATGGCGGAGAAGCGGCGGGTGTCTGTTTCTTGAAAGCATTCGCTGCGCTCACAATCGCGAGCAGGCTCGCTCCCACAGGATGGCGTATAACCTGTGGGAGCGAGCCTGCTCGCGATTTTTTTGGAGAGGTCAAACCCAATGCGTGTGTGGATCGATGCCGACGCCTGCCCTCGGGCGGCCAAGGATCTGGTGGTTAAGTTCGCCCTCAAGCGTCAGTTCGAAGTGGTGCTGGTGGCGGGGCAGCCGCAGATCAAGCCTGGGTTGGCGCTGGTGAAGCTGATTGTGGTGCCGAGTGGCCCGGATGCGGCGGACGACTATCTGGTGGAGCACGCGGTGCCCGGCGAGCTGGTGATCTGCAGCGATGTGCCACTGGCCGACCGGCTAGTGAAAAAAGGCGTTGCAGCGCTGGACCCGCGGGGCAAGGAGTTCGACGCGCAGAACATGGGTGATCGGCTGGCGGTGCGCAACCTGTTCACCGACTTGCGTGAACAGGGGCAGATGAGCGGCGGGCCGGCACCGTTTGGCGAGCGGGAGAAGCAGGCGTTTGCCAATGCGCTGGACCGGATTCTTACGCGGCTAACGCGCAATCCCTGAACGGACCCTGTTCCTGTGGCGAGGGAGCTTGCTCCCGCTGGGGTGCGAAGCAGCCCCAAAACGAGCGGGAGCAAGCTCCCTCGCCACAAAAGCTCCTTATGCCATCCGTCAGGCGTCGTTTTCGTGGGTCAGTTCGAGGACGCGGTCGACCAGTTTGTTGATGCCGGACGCGGCTTCGCTGATCGATTGCGCCAGCATGTACGCCGGCGTGCTCACCAGTTTGCGGGCCTTGTCTTCAACGATGTCAGTCACCGCGCAGTCCGTGTGGGTCGCGCCCATCTTGTTCATCGCAGCGGCAGTGTCGGTATCGTTGCCGATGGTACAGGTCACGCCCGGCCCATAGATCTTCGCGGCCAGCGCCGGGGAGATGCAGATCAGCCCGACCGGTTTACCTGCTTCGGCAAACGCTTCAGCCAGCGCCAGGACTTCCGGTTGAACGGTGCAGCCGGCGCCTTCGATCGCGAAGTTCGACAGGTTCTTCGCCGCGCCAAAACCACCGGGCACGATCAGCGCGTCGAAGTCTTCGACGTCGGCTTCACGGAGATCCTTGATATTGCCCCGGGCGATCCGCGCCGACTCCACCAGCACATTGCGTGATTCGGGCATCTCTTCGCCAGTCAGGTGGTTGATCACATGCAGCTGTGCGATGTTGGGGGCAAAGCACTGCACCTGAGCGCCACGCTGGTCCAGGCGCAGGAGGGTGATCACACTCTCGTGGATCTCGGCGCCGTCGTAGACGCCACAGCCGGAAAGGATCACTGCAATTTTTTTGCTCATGGGTTTTTCTCCAGATTCATGGCGTTAAATGTCCACTAATTTGTCACTCGTTGCCATAGGGTTAATTCGCGGCTAAACATAGGATCTGTCCTCAAGATTCCGATCAGGGCGCGTCATGGACTTCATTCTGTATGCGGTGCCGTTCTTCTTTGTGCTGATTGCCGTCGAACTGCTGGCCGACCGCTGGCGCGGGGTGAGCAATTATCGGGTGGCCGACGCGATCAACAGCATCAGCACCGGCGTGCTGTCCACCACGACGGGCCTGTTGACCAAGGGTGTGGGGCTGGTGACGTACGCATTTGCCCTCAAGCACCTGGCACTGTTCGAGCTCTCGGCCGACAGTGTCTGGGTCTGGGTGTTTGCCTTTGTCCTCTATGACTTCTGCTACTACTGGCTGCATCGCATGGGTCACGAACGCAATATCCTCTGGGCAGCGCATTCGGTGCATCACCAGAGCGAGGACTACAACCTCTCCACAGCGTTGCGCCAGACCAGTACCGGGTTTCTGCTGAGCTGGATTTTCTACCTGCCGATGGCCGTGCTCGGCGTGCCGCTGCTGGTGTTCATCAGCGTCGCCGCGTTGAATCTGCTGTACCAATTCTGGGTGCATACGCGGCACATTCCCAAGCTCGGCTGGTTCGAGTGGTTCTTCGTCACACCTTCCAATCATCGGGCCCACCATGCACAGAACGCTCTCTACATGGATCGCAACTACGGCGGGGTGTTCATTATTTGGGACCGTCTGTTTGGCTCGTTCCAGGAAGAAGACGACAACGAGCCGGTGATTTTCGGCGTGACCACGCCACTGGCGAGCTGGAATCCGTTATGGGCAAACGTGCAGTTTTACGCGCAGCTCTGGGAGGACGCGCGGCGGGCTGAAAGCACCTGGGACAAGCTGCGGATCTGGTTCATGCGCACCGGTTGGCGCCCGGCGGACGTGGCGCAAAAGTACCCGATGAACAAACCGGATCTGAGTCAGTTTCGCAAATTCGAAGTACCGCTGGATGGGCGTCAGCAGGTTTACGTCCTGTTGCAGTTCTGCGTCTACATCGCGCTGGGCAGCTACTTGATGAACTTCGAGCCGCATCTGCCGACCTCCGCATTGGTGCTCGGCTGGAGTGCGGTGGCCTTGGGTTTGTTTACGTTGGGCGTGGCCCTGGAGAATCGCCCGTGGGCGTTGAAGCTGGAGCTGCTGCGCCTGGCATCGAATGTGCCGGTGGTGTGGCTGGCGCCGCTGGTGGGGTTGTGGCCGGCCAGCGCGGTGGGCTGGGTCGGCCTGCTGAGTTACAGCCTGCTCAGCGGGATCGGTCTCTACTGTTGCAGAAACCGCATCACTCGATTGGCGTCTTGACCTCGGCGGCCTTGGCCTGTTCGGCTTTCAAGGCCTGCTCGTCGGCGTAGACCTGCTTCGCCAGACGGGCGTTCTTGAAGCGTCGGCGCAACCACAGCACGACGCCCAGCACCAGCAGGGCGCCGAGCACCCATAGCTCGTACTTCTTGACGCTGCCCAGCATGCCTTCGAGCACCGCGCCGAAGTGATAGGCGGCGGCGGCCAGGGCGCTTGCCCAGATCGCGGCACCAATCCCGTTCAGCAGCAAGTAACGTCCTGGCGGATAGCCTGACAGGCCGATCGCCACCGGCATCACCGTGCGCAAACCGTAGACAAAGCGGAAGCTCAGCACCCAGATGTCCGGATGCCTGCGGATGTGCTCCAGCGCCCGATCACCCATCAACTGCCAGCGTGGCTTGCGCGCCAGCAGCTTGCGGCCGTGCTTGCGTCCCAGGAAGTACCACAGCTGATCGCCGGCATAGCTGCCGAAAAAAGCCACGACCACCACCAGGTTGATGTCCATGTATCCACGGAACGCGAGGAAGCCCGCGAGCACCAGAATGGTTTCGCCTTCGAAGAACGTGCCGAGAAAAAGGGCAAAGTAGCCGAAGTCATGCAGAAGTTGTTGGAGCATTGTCTGGGTGCTGGCGAAATGAACGCGCAGCCTAACCCTTCGTGCACATTCATGAAAGTGTCCAAATGTGTCTCGACGTGAACATTTCCTACAAGGACAATGGAATGCGACTACCTGTCACAGGGGTGCACATAACTGTAATACGTTGGTCATAATGGCCGCTTATAACTGTCACGCTCGCCCGTTAGCGCGGGCTCAGGAGTCTGCCGTGAGCTTTACCCCCGCCAACCGTTTGTTCCCAGGAACCCGTCTGCGTCGTAACCGACGTGATGATTTTTCGCGTCGACTGGTACGTGAAAACGTCCTGACCGTCGATGACCTGATCCTGCCGGTGTTCGTGCTCGAGGGTGAAAACCGTCGTGAAGCGGTGGCCTCGATGCCTGGCGTTGAACGCCTGACCATCGACCTGTTGCTGGAAGAAGCGGCCAAGTGGGTCGAGCTGGGCATTCCGGCCGTGGCGCTGTTCCCGGTCACGCCGCCCGAACTCAAGTCGCTGGACGCTGCCGAAGCCTGGAATCCCGAGGGCATTGCCCAGCGCGCCACCCGCGCGCTGCGTGCGCAGTTCCCTGAACTGGGCGTGATCACCGACGTCGCGCTGGACCCGTTCACCACCCACGGTCAGGACGGCATCCTCGACGAAGAAGGCTATGTGCAGAACGACATCACCGTCGATGCGCTGGTCAGGCAGGCCCTGTCCCACGCCGAAGCCGGCGCTCAGGTGGTGGCCCCGTCGGACATGATGGACGGTCGCATCCAGGCGATCCGCGAAGCCCTTGAACTGGCCGATCACGTCAACGTGCGGATCATGGCCTATTCGGCGAAGTACGCCAGCGCCTATTACGGCCCGTTCCGCGATGCGGTGGGGTCGGCGCTGAACCTGGGCAAGGCCAACAAGGCCTCCTATCAGATGGACCCGGCCAACAGCAACGAAGCCCTGCACGAAGTGGCGGCGGACTTGTCAGAAGGCGCGGACATGGTCATGGTCAAGCCAGGCATGCCGTACCTGGACATCCTTTACCGGGTCAAGGAAGAATTCAAAGTGCCGACCTTTGTCTATCAGGTCAGCGGTGAATACGCCATGCACATGGCGGCGATCCAGAATGGCTGGTTGAGCGAAGGGGTTATCCTCGAATCCCTGACCGCTTTTAAACGTGCAGGCGCTGATGGCATCCTGACTTACTTTGCCGTTCGTGCTGCTCAACTGTTACGAGAGCAAAAATAGCCCTCCCAGGAACATTCGATGAATACCGAAGGACTCACTGAAGTTGCAGTACAAGAGGCTCAACCTGTGGTGGAGCAGATCGCCGAAACCCCGCCGGTGCTGGAGCCTGCTCCGCCCGCGGTGGTGGTCGAAACCGCGCCGGCGGCGCCAGCGATTGTCGTTCCAGGCCTGGATGACAGCAGCCTGTACATCCATCGCGAGCTTTCGCAACTGCAGTTCAATATCCGCGTGCTGGAACAGGCGCTGGATGAGTCCTACCCGTTGCTGGAGCGGCTGAAGTTCCTGCTGATTTTCTCCAGCAACCTGGACGAGTTCTTCGAAATTCGTGTGGCCGGCCTCAAGAAGCAGATTACCTTCGCCCGTGAACAGGCCGGCGCCGATGGTCTGCAACCGCACCAGGCCCTGGCCCGGATCAGCGAACTGGTGCACGGCTACGTAGACCGCCAGTACGCGATCCTCAACGACATTCTGTTGCCGGAACTGGAGAAACATCAGGTCCGCTTCATCCGTCGCCGTTACTGGACCACCAAGCTCAAGACCTGGGTTCGCCGTTATTTCCGCGACGAGATCGCGCCGATCATCACCCCGATCGGCCTCGACCCGACGCACCCGTTCCCGTTGCTGGTGAACAAGAGCCTGAACTTTATCGTCGAGCTCGAAGGCATCGACGCCTTCGGTCGCGATTCCGGTCTGGCGATCATCCCGGCGCCGCGTCTGTTGCCTCGCATCATCAAGGTCCCGGAAGAAGTCGGCGGCCCTGGCGACAACTATGTATTCCTGTCGTCGATGATCCACGCGCACGCCGATGACCTGTTCCAGGGCATGAAGGTCAAGGGCTGCTACCAGTTCCGCCTGACCCGAAACGCCGACCTGGCCGTCGACACCGAAGACGTGGAAGACCTGGCCCGCGCCCTGCGCGGCGAACTGTTCTCCCGTCGCTACGGTGACGCGGTACGCCTGGAAGTGGCCGATACCTGCCCGAAACACCTGTCCGATTACTTGCTCAAGCAGTTCAACCTGCACGAGACCGAGTTGTACCAGGTCAACGGCCCGGTCAACCTGACCCGTCTGTTCAGCATCACCGGCCTCGACAGTCAGCGCGAGCTGCAATACCTGCCGTTCACGCCGCAGATCCCGAAACTGCTGCAGAACAGCGAGAACATTTTCAGCGTGATCAGCAAGCAGGATATCTTGCTGCTGCACCCGTTCGAGTCGTTTACGCCTGTCGTCGATTTGCTGCGCCAGGCTGCCAAGGACCCGCATGTACTGGCGGTCCGTCAGACGCTGTACCGCTCCGGCGCCAACTCGGAAATCGTTGATGCGCTGGTGGATGCGGCGCGTAACGGCAAGGAAGTCACTGCGGTGATCGAATTGCGTGCGCGGTTCGACGAAGAGTCCAACCTGCAACTGGCCAGCCGTCTGCAGGCGGCCGGTGCGGTGGTGATCTACGGCGTGGTCGGCTTCAAGACCCACGCCAAGATGATGCTGATCCTGCGTCGCGAGGCCGGCGAGATTGTGCGTTACGCCCACTTGGGTACGGGTAACTACCACGCCGCCAACGCCCGTTTGTACACCGACTACAGCTTGCTGACCTCCGATGACGCCTTGTGCGAAGACGTCGGCAAACTGTTCAGCCAGCTGATCGGCATGGGCAAGACCCTGCGCATGAAGAAGCTGCTGCACGCGCCGTTCACGTTGAAGAAGGGCATGCTCGACATGATTGCCCGTGAGACTCAGTTCGCCCTCGATGGCAAACCGGCGCATATCATCGCCAAGTTCAACTCGCTGACCGATCCGAAGATCATCCGTGCGTTGTACAAGGCCAGCCAGTCAGGCGTGCGCATCGATCTGGTGGTGCGTGGCATGTGCTGCCTGCGTCCGGGCATCGCCGGGGTTTCGCACAACATCCACGTGCGCTCGATCATCGGTCGCTTCCTGGAGCACACGCGAGTCTTCTACTTCTTGAATGGCGGTGACGAGCAGATGTTCCTGTCCAGTGCCGACTGGATGGAGCGCAACCTCGACAAGCGCGTCGAGACTTGCTTCCCGGTGGAAGGCAAGAAGCTGATCATGCGGGTCAAGAAAGAGCTGGAGCTTTACCTGACCGACAATACTCACAGCTGGAGCCTGCAGGCGGACGGTCGTTACATCCGCAACACGCCAACCGGCAACCAGAACCCGCGCAGTGCGCAGGCCACGTTGCTGGAGCGCTTGGGCAGTCCGATTCTGGCTGTGCGTTGACCCTGCACGCTGCATAAAAAATGGCGATCCCTGCGGATCGCCATTTTTGTTTGTAGCGAGATGCCTGTGGCGAGGGATTGTGTTCGCTCCGGGTTTTTAGCGGACGTTCAGGGTGAAACCGACCCGCGTCAGCCACTCCGCTTCCAGGGCGAAGTCGGCCTGGGTCAGCTGGTTTTCGTCCAGCCAGTTCTCCGGGAACTGCACATCCAGACTGTGGCCATTGGCGTGCAACACCACCTGAGGCATTTCCTGGGTGCCGCGGATGTGATGGAACAGGATCGCAAAGCGCAGCAGTACGCACAGGCGAATCAGCTTGATGCCATCGTCGCCAAAATCGGCAAACCGGTCCTTGGGAATATTGCGGCGGTGGCCACGCACCAGTAGCGCGAGCATCAGTTGGTCTTCGCGGGAGAACCCGGCAAGGTCCGAGTGCTCGATCAGGTACGAACCGTGTTTGTGATACTGATAGTGAGCGATGTCCAGGCCCACTTCATGGACCTTGGCGGCCCAGCCCAGCAACTCGCGCCAGACGCCGTCATCCAGGTCCCAATCCTCGGCCACCTGATCGAAGGCATGCAGCGCCTTGCGCTCGACCCGCGCCGCTTGCTCCAGATCGACGTGGTAACGCTCCATCAGCGAGCTGAGCGTGCGCTCACGGACGTCTTCATGATGATGACGGCCCAGCAGGTCATAGAGCACGCCTTCGCGCAGGGCGCCTTCACAGTGGTCCATGCGCTGGAGTTCGAGGGCATCGAAGATTGCTTCGAGAATGGCCAGGCCGGCCGGGAAAATCGCCCGGCGGTCAGGCTTGATGCCCTCGAAGTCGATTTTCTCGACGTCGCCGAGTTTGATCAGCTTGCGCTTGAGCCAGGCCAGGCCCTGGGCGTTGACCTCGCCCGAGCCATGACCGCCGGCCTTCAGCGCCAGGCCGATGGCGCGGATGGTGCCCGAGGAGCCGATGGCTTCATCCCAGGTCAGGCGGTGCAGGGCGTGTTCAATGCTCATGATCTCCAGCCGCGCCGCCGTGTACGCCTGGGCGTAGCGGGCCGGGGTGATCTTGCCGTCCTTGAAATAGCGCTGGGTGTAGCTGACGCAACCCATTTGCAGGCTTTCGCGCAGCAGCGGTTCGAAGCGCTGGCCGATGATGAATTCAGTACTGCCGCCGCCGATGTCGGCCACCAGGCGCTTGCCCGGGGTGTCGGCGAGGGTGTGGGACACACCGAGGTAGATCAGGCGCGCTTCTTCACGGCCGGAGATGACTTCTACCGGGTGACCGAGGATTTCTTCGGCGCGGTGTATGAATTCGTTGCGGTTGCGGGCTTCACGCAGGGCGTTGGTGCCGACGATCCGCACGGCGCCCTGGGGCATACCGTTGATCAGTTGGGCGAAGCGCTTGAGGCAATCGAGCCCGCGCTGCATGGATTCTTCACTGAGCTGGCGCTCTTCGTCGATGCCCGCGGCCAGCTGGACCTTCTCCCCGAGACGCTCGAGAATACGGATTTCGCCGTTCTGGGCCTTGGCCACGACCATGTGAAAGCTGTTGGAGCCCAGGTCGATTGCGGCGATCAGGGACAGATTCTTGGCTTGGGATTGCGGCATGGTCAGGGGGTCTCGGTCGATAACCCAGACATCGTGCCACGATCAAACGCTGACGCCAACGCGCAGTGTTCAAACCCTTGATCCTGCGCAACCCTGTAGATGACCGCAGCGCGGTCAATCGCGGGCAAGCCCGCGATGAGGCCATCACAGACCTTAAAGAGCTTTCAGGCTGTCGATTCCACAGTACCAATGAAATTCGCCAGCTCCGCCGTCTGCGGATTCGCGAACAGAATCTTCGGATCCCCGACCTCATGCACCTTCCCCAGATGCATGAACACCAACTTATCCCCAACCTCCCGGGCAAAGCGCATTTCATGGGTGACCATGATCAGCGTCATACCCTCTTTGGCCAATTGCCGAACCACGCTCAGCACCTCATTGACCAATTCCGGGTCCAGCGCCGAGGTGATCTCGTCACACAGCAACACCTTGGGTGACATCGCCAGCGCACGGGCAATCGCCACGCGCTGTTGTTGCCCACCGGACAGCCGATCCGGGAAGGCATCAAACTTCTCGCCGAGCCCGACCCGTTCCAGCATCTCCCGCGCCAACTCAGCCGCTCTGGCCTTGGGCACTTTCTGCACCACCTGGGGCGCGAGCATCACGTTTTCGCCCACGGTCAGGTGCGGGAACAGGTTGAACTGCTGAAACACCATCCCGACTTTCTGCCGCAGGCTGCGCAGGTCGGCGCGGGCGGCATCGAGGTATTCGCCATCGACTTCGATGACCCCGTCGTTGATCGACTCCAGGCCATTCAACGTGCGCAGCAACGTCGATTTGCCCGAGCCGCTGCGGCCGATGATCGCCACCACCTGGCCTTCCTCGACGCTCAGGTCGATGCCTTTGAGCACATGGTGGTCGCCGTAATATTTATGCAGGGCGGAAATTCTAAGTAGAGGCATGCAGTCTCCTTTCCAGGTAGCGCGCACTGAGGGACAAGGGGTAGCAGAGCAGGAAGTAACCGAGGGCCACGAGGCCGTAGACCATGAACGGTTCGAAGGTTGCGTTGGCGAGCATGCCGCCGGTCTTGGTCAGCTCGGTGAAGCCGATGATCGAGGTCACGGCGGTGCCTTTGACCACTTGCACCGAGAAACCCACGGTTGGCGCCACGGCGATGCGCAAGGCTTGCGGCAGGATCACGTAGCGCAGTTGCTCCAGCGGGTTGAGTGCCAGGCTTGACGAGGCTTCCCACTGACCGTGGGGGATCGACTCGACGCAACCGCGCCAGATCTCCGCCAGGTAAGCGCTGGTGAACAACGTCAGGGCTATCGCCGCTGCCATCCACGGCGAAATCTCCAGGCCGGCCAATGCCACACCGAAGAACACCAGAAACAGCTGCATCAACAGCGGCGTGCCCTGAAACAGCTCGATGTAGGTGCGGGCGAAACTGCGCGGCAGGGCTTTCTTTGAGATGCGCATGACCATGATCAGCAAGCCGATCAACCCGCCGCCGATAAACGCCACCAGCGACAGCGCCAGCGTCCATTGCAGGCCTGTGAGCAGGTTGCGCACGATGTCCCAGAAGGTGAAATCGCTCATTGGCCGCTCCTTGCTATGTAGCGACGGCCGATCCAGTTCAGTAACTGACGGATCAGCAGCGCCATGCACAGGTAAAGCAATGTGGTCAGGGCATAGGTTTCAAAGGCGCGGAAGTTGCGCGACTGAATGAAGTTGGCGGCAAAACTCAGTTCTTCGGTGGCGATCTGCGAGCAGACCGCCGAGCCGAGCATGACGATGATGACCTGGCTGCTCAGCGCCGGCCACACTTTGCCCAGCGCTGGCAGCAGGATCACGTGGCGGAAGGCTTCGAGCCGGGTCATCGCCAACGCTGCAGCGGCTTCCAGTTGCCCACGGGGAATCGCTTGAATGCCAGCGCGGATGATCTCGGTGGAATAAGCCCCGAGGTTGACCACCATGGCCAGCACCGCGGCCTGCCATTCGGAAATCTGCACGCCCAGCGATGGCAAACCGAAGAAGATGAAAAACAGCTGCACCAGAAACGGCGTGTTGCGGATCAACTCGACGTAGACCCCGAAAATCGCCGAGAACGGGCGGATGTTCCAGGCCCGCACCAGCGCCCCGACGATGCCCAGGCCCACGCCGAGCACCGCGCCGATGGCCGTCAGTTCAAGGGTGAACAGCGCACCGCGCAACAGCAGGTCAGTGTTTTGCACCACCGGTATGAAGTCGAACTGATAAGACATATCGAGTCTCCCGAGCGACGATCAGAGATCGGCCGGCAGCGGCTCTTTGAGCCAGGTCTGTGAATTCTTTTCCAGCGCGCCGTCGGTCTTGGCAGTGGCGAGGATCTGGTTGACCTTGCCCAGCAACGCCGGCTCGTTCTTGTTCACACCCACGTAGACCGGCGAATCCTTGAGCTTCACTTTCAGTGCCGGCACGCGTTTCGGGTTTTTCTCGCTGATCGCCACCATCACCACGTTGCCGCTGGCGATCAGGTCGACCTGGCCGGCGAGGTAGGCGGCGATGGTCGAGTTGTTGTCCTCGAAGCGCTTGATGGTCACGCCTTCGGGGGCAACCTTGGTCAGCTCGATGTCTTCGATGGCGCCACGGGTGACGCTGACGGTTTTGCCCTTGAGGTCGTCCAGGCTTTTGATATCGGCGTCCGGCGGACCGAACACCGCGAGGTAGAACGGCGCATAGGCGCTGGAAAAATCGATGACTTTCTCGCGCTCGGGGTTCTTGCCGAGGCTGGAAATCACCAGGTCGACTTTGCCGGTGGTGAGGAACGGGATGCGGTTGGTGCTGTTGACCGGCGTCAGCTCAAGTTTGACCTGTAGCTGGTCGGCCAGCAGTTTCGCGGTGTCGATATCGAGGCCGCGGGGTTTCATGTCCGGACCGACCGAGCCGAACGGCGGGAAGTCCTGAGGCACGGCCACCTTGAGGACGCCGCGCTTGACCACATCGTCCAGGCCGTCGGCGTGGGCGGGCATCTGGCTCAGCATCAGGCTGGCAAACAGGGAAGCGAGGAGGGCGCTGTAACGCAGGGTCATGGCAAATCTCCGGATCGGCGAGGAATGATTTCTGCGGATCGACAGAGCACGGGCCATGCCAACATCGGGGTTTAGCGGTGCGAAGCCACGGTTTTGCTGGCGTTGTACGGTCTTACTGGTCTGAACAGTCGCGCCGCGTTTCGCACTCCGATAGCGCATCGTTGGTCATCGCCGAACCCCGGTGGGGCACGACTTGCCGGGCGCCGCGAATAGCTTTAAAACTAGCCGCTCATTCGCCTGGTTCGTCTGAAAACCATGAACTCGATCTCCCGAGCCGTACCTGAAGTGGCGCTGCAAGCCATCCGCAAATTGATCGCCGAGCAAGGATTCGGGCCGGGGGATGCCTTGCCCTCGCAACGTGATCTGGCGGTGCAGTTGGGGGTGAGTCGGGCGTCGTTGCGCGAGGCGTTGTCGTCATTGAGTGCGTTGGGTGTGATCAGCATTCAGCCGGGCAAGGGCGTGTTCGTGCAGGCACCGGTGGAATTGCCGCGATTCGATGCGACGCCGGGCTGGCCGTTCGCGGCCCAGGCTTCGCCGCTGGACATCTTCCAGTTGCGCTATGCCCTTGAAGGTTTTGCCGCCGGGCTGGCTGCCGTGACGTTGAGCACCGATGAGCTCGATGCTTTGGAGGACAACGTCGCTGCGATGCGCAATGAATTGAAGGTGGGCGATTTTGAGGCGGCGGCACGCCTGGACTTCGAATTCCACCGGCGCATCCTGCTGGCCAGCGGCAATCAGGCGATGCTGAGCATTCTCAGCGCCAGCGCCGACATCTTTCTGGAGAGCCAGAAGCTACCGTTCATCCGGGCAGAGCGAGCCATGGAAACCTGGCAGGAGCATCGTAAAATACTCCGCGCGCTGGCCCGGCGCTCGTCCGGCGCGGCGCAGAAGGCCATGCACGAACATGTGCGCAACGCCGCCCTGCGCACCGGGATTGCCTTCGTTGCTCCCGCCACGTCCTGACTTGAGCTATACCCAAACTCATGCACCACCATAGCGAGACTCAATCATCTGCACCTTCCTGAACGAAGGAAGGGCGGCTATGATGGGCCACGTTTTTTTGCTTACAACCTGGAGACTTCCATGAGCAGCGATCTTATCAAACACGTTAGCGACGCTAGCTTCGAGGCCGACGTACTCAAGGCCGAAGGCGCTGTACTGGTCGACTACTGGGCTGAATGGTGCGGCCCTTGCAAAATGATCGCTCCTGTTCTGGACGAGATTGCTGAAACCTACAAAGGCAAGCTGACCGTTGCCAAACTGAACATCGACGAAAACCAGGAAACCCCGGCCAAGCATGGCGTGCGTGGCATTCCGACCCTGATGCTGTTCAAGAACGGCAACGTTGAAGCGACCAAGGTCGGCGCACTGTCGAAGTCGCAACTGGCGGCTTTCCTCGACGCCAACATCTAAGCGTCGCTGTAAAGTGTCCGAAAAAAGGCCCCGCATATTGCGGGGCTTTTTCGTTATTGAGGGCTAGACGCTCCGAAACTCAGGTGGTACATTCGGCCCCGCACTGGTTTCTCCATTGCCCCCTGCTAGCCGTCGCCGACGCACTCCTTTTCGAATAAGTACGCGATCCTGTCGCCTTCTCTGCGGCGCGGCCTCATTAAGCCAAAAGCTTAATTTCCCCCCCTCCATAAATGATTACGTCATTCCTATATGAATCTGACTGAACTCAAGCAAAAGCCGATTACCGAACTGCTCGAATTGGCCGAACAGATGGGCATAGAAAATATGGCCCGTTCGCGCAAGCAGGACGTGATTTTCTCCCTGCTCAAAAAGCACGCTAAAAGCGGCGAGGAAATCTCCGGTGATGGCGTGCTGGAGATTCTCCAGGACGGCTTCGGCTTCCTGCGCTCCGCTGACGCTTCCTATCTCGCCGGCCCGGACGATATCTACGTCTCGCCAAGCCAGATCCGCCGCTTCAACTTGCGCACCGGTGACACCATCGTTGGCAAGATCCGCCCTCCGAAGGAAGGCGAGCGTTATTTCGCGCTGCTCAAGGTCGACACGATCAACTACGATCGTCCCGAGAACGCGAAAAACAAGATTCTCTTCGAGAACCTGACCCCGCTGTTCCCGACCGTGCGCATGAAGATGGAAGCCGGCAACGGTTCCACCGAAGACTTGACCGGTCGTGTCATCGACCTGTGCGCCCCGATCGGCAAAGGCCAGCGCGGTCTGATCGTTGCGCCGCCGAAAGCCGGTAAAACGATCATGCTGCAGAACATCGCGGCGAACATCGCACGTAACAACCCTGAAGTTCACCTGATCGTGTTGCTGATCGACGAACGTCCGGAAGAAGTGACCGAAATGCAGCGCACCGTGCGCGGCGAAGTGGTTGCCTCGACGTTCGACGAGCCGCCGACCCGCCACGTGCAGGTTGCCGAAATGGTGATCGAGAAGGCCAAGCGCCTGGTCGAACACAAGAAAGACGTAGTGATCCTGCTCGACTCCATCACCCGTCTGGCTCGCGCCTACAACACCGTGATCCCGAGCTCCGGCAAAGTCCTCACCGGTGGTGTCGATGCCCATGCCCTGGAGAAACCGAAACGTTTCTTCGGCGCTGCGCGGAACATCGAAGAAGGCGGTTCGCTGACCATCATCGCCACCGCACTGGTTGAAACCGGTTCGAAGATGGACGAAGTGATCTACGAAGAATTCAAAGGCACGGGCAACATGGAACTGCCGCTGGATCGTCGTATCGCTGAAAAACGCGTCTTCCCGGCCATCAACATCAACCGTTCCGGCACCCGCCGCGAAGAGTTGCTGACCGCCGACGACGAGTTGCAGCGCATGTGGATCCTGCGCAAGCTGCTGCACCCGATGGACGAAATCGCCGCCATCGAGTTCCTGGTCGACAAGCTGAAAACGACCAAGACCAACGACGAGTTCTTCCTGTCGATGAAACGCAAGTAACACGCAGTCCGCTGCAAAAAAGGAGCGCCCCGAACAGGGCGCTTTTTTTTTGTGCATGAGATTTGTGTCTTGATTGATAACTTTCACCTCGCCGCGATGTCCCTTTCGAATCGGTTTTGTATCGGATACGACAAGGGACGTTATGCATACATTTGGCAGTCGCCGTGACATTGACGGCTTGCGGGCTCTGGCCGTTATTCCGGTCGTGCTCTTTCACTTCGGTTTCAGCACGTTCAGCGGTGGCTTCGTTGGCGTTGATGTTTTCTTTGTCATTTCCGGGTTCCTGATTACCAGCATCCTGTTCCGTGAGATCAGTGCGCAGCGTTTCAGCTTCGTCGATTTCTGGGCGCGCCGTGCACGACGCATCATTCCGGCGCTGAGCGTGGTGCTGTTGGTCACACTGGCACTGGGCTGGTTATTGCTGACCGCCAAGGACTTCTCCGAGCTGGGGAGGACGGTGCGTTATCAGGCGCTGTTCATTTCAAACATTCTGTTCATGCGCGAAGACGGTTACTTCCAGCCGGCGTCGGATTTGAAGCCGTTGCTTCATACCTGGTCCCTGGCCGTTGAGGAGCAGTACTACATCTTCTTTCCGCTGTTGATGGTGTTGTTGATGCGCCATGTTCGCCATTGGCGCTGGATGCTGTTTGCTGTGCTGTTGATCTCCTTCGGGCTGAACATCGCATATATCGATCGTAAACCCGACTTCACTTTCTTTTCGCTGCCAACGCGTGCCTGGGAGTTGTTATGCGGCGCGATGCTCGCGGTCCTGCCTGCGCGCAAACACGCTGTTCGACCCTGGCTCGCTCAGTCTGTGGGTGCTGCCGGGTTGGCGGCTGTTCTACTGGCGGTGTTCACGTTTGACCGGGGGACGGTGTTTCCAGGCTGGGCAGCGTTGTTGCCGGTACTAGGTGCCACCGCGCTGATCTGGTCGGGCGGGCAGGGTTCGACCTGGGCCGGCCAGCTGTTGAGTGCTCGCGTGTTCGTCTGGATCGGTTTGCTCTCCTATTCTTTCTATCTGTGGCATTGGCCGGTCTACGTCTATGCCAATGCCATTTCGATCGACGGTATTCAGCCCTGGGAGGCCGCAGGCTGGATACTGCTGGCGCTGGGTCTGGCCTGGTTGAGCTGGCGCTTCGTCGAGCTGCCGTTCCGTGATAAACGCCTGCTGGCCGGACGCAAACCCGTGCTGGTCGGCGGCTTGATGGCGATGGCTGTCCTCGCGGTGACGGGCTCCGTCGTGCGTTCGCAGGAGGGTTTCCCCCAGCGTCTGAGCGGCAAAGCGCTGGAATATGCGCAGGCCAGGGAATGGCGCGCCGGGCAGATGAAATGCATGCTGGTGACCAAGGACAAGACGTTCGACAAGGCCTGTCTGCTCGGTGGCAATCAGGAGGTCCCGGCCACCCGACTGGTCTGGGGCGATAGCCATGCCGCGGCGTTGATGCCGGCCATTGAAAGTGGCGCCAGGCGCGAGGGTCGCCCGGTGTGGCTTTACAGCATGAGCGCCTGTCCGCCGGTCCTCAGCGATGACCCGCGCCAGCGCTGCAAGGACTTCAACGAACAGACCATGGAGCAGGTTCGTCGCCTGCAGATCAAGGACGTGGTGCTGGCATCCAACTGGAGTCTTTACGTTTACGGTCGTGAAGACGGCGACAAAAAGGTCTTGCTTAACTCCCGCGACAATACGGCTCAGGCTGAGGCGCGCATGGCTTCGGCGATCGAAGCGCGGGTGGCGGCGATCAGGGCTACGGGCGCGCAAGTCTGGCTGTTCAAGGAAGTGCCGCTGCAGCGCAAGGGCGCCATCAGCCGGCTGACGAGTCTTGCCCGGATCGGGCGTTCGGCCGACGGACTTGGGCGCCCGCTCGATGAGCACCTGGCTCGCCAGCATTTTCTCGGCGGCTTGTTCGATTCGATGAGCGCCGCCGACCCCGGCGTGCACGTCATTGACCCAACGCCACTGATGTGTGCGGACAACGTCTGCGGCATCGAGGTCAATGGGCATTCGAAGTACAAGGATGAGGATCATCTCTCGGACACTGGCAGCGCCCGGCTGAGTCCGCTGTTTACGCCGATGCTGCTGGGTGCAAATCACAATTGATCGTGCTGTTTTAACGCCAGAGCAGGTAGGATGTACGCCTATTTTCGGGGTGGCATCTTCAATGAAATTCAAGGACCTTCGGGATTTCGTGCAGCAACTTGAGCAGCGCGGAGAGTTGAAACGCATCCAGATTCCCGTCTCTCCAGTGCTGGAGATGACGGAAGTCTGCGACCGCACGCTACGGGCCAAAGGCCCGGCGCTGTTGTTCGAGAACCCCACCGGCTACGACATCCCGGTTCTGGGCAACCTGTTCGGCACCCCCGAGCGGGTGGCCATGGGCATGGGCGCCGAAGCGGTGAGCGAACTGCGCGAGATCGGCAAGCTTCTGGCGTTCCTCAAGGAGCCCGAGCCACCGAAAGGCCTGAAAGACGCTTGGTCCAAGCTGCCGATCTTCCGCAAGATCATCGCCATGGCGCCCAAGGTCGTCAAAGATGCGGTGTGCCAGGAAGTGGTCATCGAAGGCGAAGACGTCGATCTCGCGATGCTGCCGGTGCAGACCTGCTGGCCCGGCGACGTCGCCCCGCTGATCACTTGGGGCCTGACCGTCACCAAGGGTCCGAACAAGGACCGCCAGAACCTCGGCATCTACCGTCAGCAAGTGATCGGCCGTAACAAGGTCATCATGCGTTGGCTGAGTCACCGTGGCGGCGCGCTGGATTACCGCGAGTGGTGCGAGAAGCATCCGGGCCAGCCGTTCCCGGTGTCTGTAGCGCTTGGCGCCGACCCGGCGACCATTCTCGGCGCCGTAACGCCGGTGCCGGACAGCCTCTCCGAATACGCGTTCGCCGGCCTGCTGCGTGGCAACCGCACCGAACTGGTGAAGTGCCGCGGCAACGACCTGCAAGTGCCGGCCACCGCCGAAATCATCCTCGAAGGTGTGATTCATCCCGGCGAAATGGCCGACGAAGGTCCCTACGGCGACCACACCGGCTACTACAACGAAGTCGACAGCTTCCCGGTGTTCACCGTCGAGCGCATTACCCATCGGATCAAACCGATCTACCACAGCACCTACACCGGTCGTCCGCCGGATGAACCGGCGATCCTCGGCGTGGCGCTGAACGAAGTGTTCGTGCCGATCCTGCAGAAGCAGTTCCCGGAGATCACCGATTTCTACCTGCCGCCGGAAGGTTGCTCGTACCGCATGGCCATCGTGACCATGAAGAAGTCGTATCCCGGCCATGCCAAGCGGGTAATGCTCGGTGTCTGGTCGTTTTTGCGACAGTTCATGTACACCAAGTTCGTTATTGTCACCGATGACGATATCAACGCACGGGACTGGAACGACGTGATCTGGGCCATCACCACGCGCATGGACCCCAAGCGCGACACGGTGATGATCGACAACACGCCGATCGACTACCTCGATTTCGCCTCGCCGGTCTCCGGCCTGGGGTCGAAAATGGGGCTCGATGCCACGCATAAATGGCCGGGCGAAACCACGCGCGAGTGGGGCCGGGTGATCGTCAAGGATGATGCCGTGACCCAGCGGATCGATGCCATCTGGAATCAGTTAGGAATAGATTGATGCGTGTAACCTTGCAGCCCTCCGGAGCGGTGCTTGAGATTCTGCCCGGCGAGCGGATTCTCGATGGCGCACGCCGTCTGGGCTATGAATGCCCTCAAAGCTGCCGCAACGGCAATTGCCACGTGTGCGCCGCGCTGCTGGTGGAAGGACGGGTCGAACAGGCCGGCGATGTGCGCGACCATGGCGAGTTCTACACTTGCATAGCAGAGCCGCTGGAAGACTGCATCGTGCTGTGGGATGGCGTGCTTGCGCAGGGAGAATTGCCGGTGCGCAGCTTGTCATGTCAGGTCATTGAGTGCAGGGACGTCGGCGGCGACACCTGGCGCGTGCGCCTGCGCGCACCGGCGGGCAAGCCGCCGCGTTATCACGCCGGTCAGTATTTGATGATCGAGCGGGAAAGCGGCGAGAAGTCCGCTTTCTCCCTGGCCTCGGCGCCCCACAGCGGGCGCGATCTGGAAATCCATGTACTGGCGCGCGAAAGCAGTGCGCTGAGCCTGATCGAACAGCTGCAACGCAATCCGATGGTGCGGATCGAAATGCCGTTCGGTGATACCCACCTGGCGGAATTGCCGGACGGGCCGTTGGTGTTGATTGCTGCGGGTACGGGCATGGGCCAGATCCACAGCCTGATCGAACATTGCCGGGCTTCGGGCTTCAAGCATCCGGTGCATCTGTATTGGGGGGTGCGTCGTCCCGAAGACTTTTATGAGATCGAACATTGGGATGAATGGCTGAAACTGCCCAATCTGTTCCTGCATAAAGTCGTCAGCGATCAATGTGGCTGGCCGGGGCGCTGCGGGATGCTGCATGAGGCGGTGTGTGAGGATTTCCCGGATTTGAAAGCGCTGCATGTCTACGCCAGCGGTTCTCCGGCAATGGTCTACGGCACGCTGGATGCGCTGGTGGAAGCGGGGATGGATGCTCATCAGATGCGTGCGGATGTGTTTGCGTACGCGCCGCGCGCTTGAATCGCGATATTGATCCGCGCGTTCAATCGTTATAACTTCATATATAGCCGATCGGTATTTATAAATTTGTATAAATACCGGTAGGTTATATGTCATTGAGGCAATTATCTAAAACTGTGCCATGGCACTTAAATTGCCTTAAAACATATGTGCCTTATTGTTACAGCGGTGCGTTCTATTAAGTAATCATCACCCGCGGGGAGCTGAACGCTATTCGCCATGAGCGCCATTGAATCTGCTTTCATGAATCTGGCTTATCCTCCGCGGCTCGATCTGGGGCCGCAGCTTACACACGAACAATTGCTCAGTTCGATGCAGTCGACCATGGCGCGCCACAAGGGTGGGCCGGTCTGGCTGTTCGCTTATGGCTCGCTGATCTGGCGCCCTGAATGCGCGGCAGTTGAACGCGTTCGCGGTCGGGTGCATGGCTATCATCGCGGTTTGTATCTGTGGTCCCACGAACATCGCGGCACGCCGGAAGTGCCAGGGCTGGTGTTTGGCCTGGATCGCGGCGGCTCTTGCAGCGGCTTCGCTTATCGTTTGCCTGAAGAGCAACTCGAAGCTTCGCTGTATGCATTATGGCAACGCGAAATGCCATTCCCGTCCTATCGCCCACACTGGCTCAACTGCCGTCTCGAAGACGGAAGCCAGGTTCAGGCATTGGGATTCGTGTTAGAGCGACACCTGCCCAGCTACGCCGGCAACTTGCCGGATCACGTACTGAGCCACGTGTTCGAAAACGCTTGCGGGCGTTACGGCACCACTCGCGATTATGTCGAGCAGACCGCCAACGCCCTGCGTAGCCACGCCATGCCAGACCGGAATCTGGAGGCGCGGCTCAAGCGCTGCAAATCAAAAAGCGATCAGGCGATGGCTTCGCGGGTCTGACTGGCGATCTGCTTGTGCCACAACGTTGGCGCAAGGAACGCCATCGCCAGCAGGCACGCACCAATCAGCAAGACGAAACCGCCGTCCCAGCCGAAATGGTCCACGGTGTAGCCCATGGCTGCACTGGCCGCGACCGAACCGCCCAGGTAACCGAACAGACCGGTGAAGCCCGCAGCCGTACCAGCGGCCTTCTTCGGTGCCAGTTCCAGCGCTTGCAAGCCGATCAGCATCACCGGACCGTAGATCAGGAAACCGATCGAGATCAGCGCAATCATGTCGACCGTCGGGTTGCCGGCCGGGTTGAGCCAATAGACCAGTGTCGCCACGGTCACCAGCGCCATGAACACCATGCCGGTCAGGCCACGGTTGCCACGGAAGATCTTGTCCGACATCCAGCCGCACAACAGTGTCCCGGGAATACCTGCCCACTCGTAGAGGAAATACGCCCACGAGGTTTTGTCCACGCTGAAGCCCTTGGCTTCCTTGAGGTAGGTCGGTGCCCAGTCCAGCACGCCGTAGCGCAGCAGGTAGACAAAGACGTTGGCCATTGCGATGTACCAGAGCATTTTGTTGCGCAGCACGTATTTGACGAAGATTTCCTTGGCGCTGAATTCTTCTTCGTGACTGGCGTCGTAGCCTTCCGGGTAATCGTTCTTGTACTTCTCGATCGGTGGCAGGCCGACCGATTGCGGCGTGTCACGCATGGTGGCGAAAGCAAACACCGCGACGGCCATGGCCACAGCAGCCGGCACGTAAAACGCCGCGTGCCAGTCATTGAACAGGCCCATACCCAGCAGGAACAGCGGACCAATCAGGCCACCGCCCACGTTATGCGCCACGTTCCACAACGACACCACGCCACCGCGTTCCTTCTGCGACCACCAGTGCACCATGGTCCGTCCACTCGGCGGCCAACCCATGCCCTGCGCCCAGCCATTGATAAACAGCAGGATGAACATGATGGTCACGCTGGACGTGGCCCAGGGCGCGAAACCGAAAATGAACATCACACCGGCCGAAACCAGCAAGCCGAATGGCAGGAAGAAACGCGGGTTGGAACGGTCGGAGACAATGCCCATCAGGAACTTGGACAAGCCGTAGGCGATAGCAATGGCCGACAACGCCAGGCCCAGCTCACCGCGGGTGTAACCCTCCTCGATCAGATAGGGCATGGCCAGGGAGAAGTTTTTGCGCAGCAGGTAGTAACCCGCGTAGCCGATGAAGATGCCGGCGAAGATCTGCCAGCGATGACGTCGGTAGGCGCTGTCTATTTTTTCTTCAGGCAATGGAGCCTGATGTGCGGCAGGACGAAAGAAAGCAAACATTCAAGAGCTCCAGTTTTCTTGTTTTGACTGCGGATGCGAATGTTACAGTTTCGTTACCGAAAATAGCACTGGTTCGCATCGACGAAACAGCGGAAATGTTGGAGATCACATGTTCTTTTACGAACATGTCGCTCAGGTATAAATGAAGGGCGCTGTGGGAATTGTTACCTGGCGATCCTTGATGACGTGCTTTTGTCCGGAGTAGGGCAGGGCTTTGGGAAACGTCCTGCGTCTAAAGGGGAAGCCATGGCGTTATGTAAAAAATCATCGAGCCTTAACCTTTCTGCGGTTGCCAGATCTGGCTTTTCAGTCGCGAAGGAGTGGGAGTTATGCGGTGGTTTTTGTGTGTGCTTTTGTTGGTTTTGTCCATCGAAGTCAGGGCTGGCGAGGTGTTCCTGATTCCGGAGAACAATCCCAAGCCGGTTTACCCTGTAGCACTTTCCCGAAGCGGTATAACCGGCGCGCTGAATGTCAGTTTTACCGTCCATGCCGACGGATCGGTGAATCAGGTAGAGGCTTCAAAGGACGCTCATCCCGACCTTGTCGAAGCCTCCCGAACGGCGGTGAGCCAATGGCGATACAAGCCCTGGGAGGTTTCCATCGAGCGACCCGCGCAAATCCAGGTGGTCGCGCCGATGGTGTTCAGGCTGGACGACAAGATGCCGATTCATGCCAACGAGGAGTTGAAAAAGTTGAGTTGTGGTGAGGTCGCCAAGGCAGCACTGCGGCTTGCAGACTACTCGTGGGTGGACATGCCGGTGTTCAGCTGGACGCGCAGTTACCTGACCCACTCTCTTGCCCCTACGCAATTGCCGGAGGCGAGACGTCTGGAGCTCATCGCTAAACTCAACAAGAGCGTGCCTTCGATTATTCGGCGTTGTAATACGCATCAGGCGTCACGGTATGTGCGTTTTCTACCGGAGGAAATTCGCGAGTTGCTTTGATTGAAAACCTGGAGCGCTGTCTGTTATCCAGTCATGTATCGAAAAGGCCAGAGCAACCTCATCAGTTGTTCTGGCCTTTTTGCATCCTGCTACGATTCAGCGAACCTGCACCACCACTTTCCCGACCGCCTTGCGCTGGCCAAGATCATTGATCGCTTGCGCCGCATTGCTCAGCGGATACACCTGCGACACCAGCGGCTTCAGCTTGCCTTTGGCGAACCAGCCAAACAATTGCTGGAAGTTCGCCGCGTTGTCCTGCGGCTGACGTTGAGCAAACGAACCCCAGAATACGCCAACCACCGCAGCGCCCTTGAGCAGTGCGAGGTTCACAGGAAATTCCGGAATGCGCCCGCTGGCGAAGCCGACCACCAATAACCGGCCGTTCCAGGCGATGGCGCGGATGGCCTGGTCGAACAGGTCGCCACCGACCGGGTCGTAGATCACGTCGGCGCCCTGGCCGTCGGTCAGGCGTTTGATTTCGTCCTTGAGGCTGGTTTCGCTGTAGTTGATCAGTTCATCGGCGCCCGCAGCCTTGGCCACCGCTAGCTTTTCGGCGCTGCTGGCGGCGGCGATCACGCGGGCGCCCATGGCTTTGCCGATTTCCACGGCGGCCAGGCCAACACCGCCGGACGCACCGAGCACCAGCAGGGTTTCACCCGGTTGCAGGTTGCCGCGTTGCTTGAGCGCGTGCATCGAGGTGCCGTACGTCATGCTGAAAGCCGCGGCGGTGTTGAAGTCCATGGAGGGCGGGATCGGCAGCACGTTGTAGCCTGGAACGGCGACCTGCTCGGCGAAACTGCCCCAACCGGTCAGCGCCATGACCCGGTCACCGACTTTCAGGTGGCTGACTTTCTCGCCCACTGCGCTGACCACGCCGGCCGCTTCGCCACCCGGGGAAAACGGGAAGGGCGGCTTGAACTGGTATTTGCCCTCGATGATCAGCGTGTCCGGGAAATTCACCCCGGCGGCGTGCACCTCCAGCAGGATTTCATTCTTCTTCGCGACAGGGCTGGCGACCTCTTCCAGCACCAGCGATTCGGCAGGGCCGAAGGCTTTGCACAGCACGGCTTTCATCAGGGCTATTCCTTTGGGAGTGATGGCCGATAAGTGTAGGTGTGTGAGTCGACGGGTCAACGAGCATGCCCCGCCCTGATAGTCAGCCATAAGCTTGTGCTTGCGTGGCGGGTCGTTATGCTAGGCCGCAAACCGGATAAGGAGCGAATTGTGAAAGCGTGGATCATGTTGTTGCTGGCCCTGTCTCTGCCTGTGGCAGCAGTGGCTGAAGAAGCCAAAGAAGGTGCAGCCCCAAAGGTTAACTACATCACCCTGAGCCCTCCGTTCGTGGGTAACTATGGGCTGGACGGCACCCCGAAGCTCAAGGTCTACAAGGCTGATGTGGCACTGCGGGTGACGGGCGATGAAGCGACCCAGCTGGTGAAAGCCAACGAGCCGCTGATTCGTAATCAACTGGTGGCGCTGTTTGCCCAGCAGACGACCGAGGCGATGAACAACGTCGAGGCCAAGGAAAAGCTGCGTCAGGAAGCGTTGAAGCAGACCCAGCAGATCATGAACGATGAAACCGGCAAGCCGGTGGTTGAGGATTTGTTGTTCAACAACCTCATCATTCAGTAAGTCCTTGCCATCCGGGTAAGCCTCTTCGCGAGCCATCTCGCGATAGGGGCGACACGGTCTCTCAGGACGCCAGGCTCTTGCGAAACCGCATCAGCGCAATCGCGAAAAACAGCAGGCCGATGGCCGTGAGCGCCAGCAAATCGGGCCAGACGACAGTGATGCCGGCGTCGCGAAACAATATCGCGGCGCTCAGGCTGACAAAATGCGTCGACGGCGAGCCCTGCATCACCCACTGCAGCCATTGCGGCATGCTGTCCAGCGGCGTGCTGCCACCGGACAGCAGCAACATCGGGATGATCACTGGAATCGCCAGCAGACCGAATTGGGGCGTTGAACGAGCCAGGGTCGCGAGAAAAATCCCCAGTGCCGTGCTGGCGAACAGGTAAACCGCGGTCACCAGCAGAAACAGGCTCAGGGAGCCGGCCAGCGGCACGCCCAGCGCGCCTTTGACAATGACCTCCAGCGACAGCCAGGTGCACAGCACCACCACCAGCATGTTGCTCCAGATTTTCGCCAGCATGATTTCAAGTGCCGTCAGCGGCAGCACCAGTAAATGGTCGAGGGTGCCGTGTTCGCGTTCACGCAGCAGTGCGGTGCCGGTCAAGATGATGGCAAGGATGGTGATGTTGTTGACGATCTGGATCACCGCCAGAAACCAGCCGCCTTCCAGATTGGTGTTGAACATCGCGCGAGTGGTCAGCAGCGCCGGTGCTTTACTCGCCACATCGCTCTGGCCGCTGTAATTCAACAATTCGCGCTGGAAAATTCGTCCTATGTAGCCCGCGCCCATGAACGCTTGACTCATGGCGGTGGCGTCGACGTTGACTTGCACGGCGGGTTGACGACCGGCCAGCAGATCCGTCTGAAAACTCGCCGGTACATTGATGACAAAGGTGTACTGGCCACTGTCCATGACCTGGTCCAGTTGCTCATATGGCAGCGGGACCGGGCGTTGGAATTCCGGAGGTTGCAGCGCTTGGGTCAGTTGTCGCGACAGCAGGCTGTGATCTTCGTCGACGATGGCCACGCTGGCGTTATGCACGCCGATCACCGAGCCCGCCGCCGGCATGTAGATCGCAACCGTAAAGGCGTAAAAGAGGAACAGGAGCAGGACGCTGTCATGCCGCAGGCTGGTGAGTTCCTTGAGACCCAGGCGCAGGATGTGCGCGAGCTTATGCATCAGACCTCCTGCTTTTTCAGCATGACCAGGCTGAGCCCGGTGAATGCGAGGAAGAACCCGAACAATGCGAGGCATTGCGGCCATAACTGTCGCAGGTCCAGCGCTTTGGTAAACGTGCCGACGGCGATGTCGAGGAAGTAACCGGCTGGAAACAGCATCCCCATTACTGCCGCCGCGCCTTCGAGGGATGAGCGCGGCACGATCAGTCCGGAAAACTGGATGGTCGGCAGGCTGGTGATGATCATGGTGCCGAGAATGGCGGCGATCTGGGTTCGGGTGAATGCCGAGATCAACAGGCCCATGCTGGTTGTCGCCAGCACATAAAGAAGCCCGCCGAAGGTCAGCGTCAGGAAGCTGCCCTTGAACGGCACCCCGAACAGCCATCGGTTCATCGCGACCAGTACCGCGAGGTTGATCAGGCTGACAGCCAGATACGGTGCCTGTTTGCCCAGCAGAAATTCGAGCCGGGTCAGCGGCGTGGCATAGAAGTTGGTGATTGACCCCAGTTCCTTCTCGCGCACGATGCCCAGCGCCGTCAGCATGGCGGGGATGAACGCCAGGATCAGCGCCATGACCCCGGGGCCGATGGCGTTGACGCTGACCACGTCCTGGTTGTAGCGGAAGCGGGTTTCCAGTCGGGCGGCGGCTGGCCGGTTCCGCGCGGGGCTGCTCTGTTCGGCCAGTTGTTCGATATTGGCCTGGTGCACCGCCTCGACGTAGTTACGGCTGGTCTCGGCGCGAAACGGCATGCCGCCATCGAGCCAGGCTGCCACAGCCGGTTGGCGCCCGGCGTACAGATCCCGGCCAAAACCGGGTGGAATCTCTAGCGCCAGTTTGATTTCCGAGCGCTGCAGGCGGCGATGCAGCTCTTTGGCATCGCGGATGGGGGGCTGCTCGTCGAAGTACCGAGAGCCGCGAAAGGCTTCCAGGTAGGCGCGGCTTTGTGGCGTCTGATCCTGGTCATAGACGGCGAAGGCGAGTTGCTCTACGTCCAGAGAAATGCCGTAGCCGAAAATCACCATCATGAAAATGGCCCCCAGCAGGGCGAAGGCCATCCGCACTTTGTCGCGCAGCAGTTCCTTGCCTTCACGACTCGCCACCGCCCACAGGCGTCCTGGGCTGAAACCGCGATCCTTGGTTGGCAGCGCCGGCATGGCGAGCGCATTCGCAGGCTCTGAAGGTTTTGAAGGCTCGGGGGTGTCCTGGGCCTGTTCCAGGCACGTGACGAATCCAGCTTCCAGCGTCTCGCCCTTGTACTGCTGTTGAAGCGCTGTTGGCGTATCGCAGGCAAGCACTTTGCCAGCGTGCATCAGCGAGATGCGATCGCAACGCTGGGCTTCGTTCATGAAATGAGTGGAGAGGAAAATCGTCACGCCTTGCTCGCGCGACAGCTCGATCAGCAGTCGCCAAAAGTCGTCCCGTGCCGCCGGATCGACGCCGGAAGTCGGTTCGTCGAGGATCAATACTTCCGGACGATGCAGCACCGCCACCGCCAGTGACAGCCGTTGGCGCAAGCCCAAAGGCAACGCCCCGGACTGTTGATCGCAAACACTGCCCAGATTGAAGCGCTGGATCAGCTCGTCAATGCGTTGCGCGCTGTCGGTTTTTGGCAGATCGAACAGCCGTGCGTGCAAATCCAGGTTCTGCCGCACGCTGAGTTCGCCATACAGCGAAAAACTCTGTGACATGAACCCGACCCGTTTGCGGGTGGCCAGGTCCTTGGCATTCACCGGGTTGCCCAGCAGCGTGGCACTGCCTTCACTGGCGGGCATCAGCCCGGTGAGGACTTTCATGGTGGTGGTCTTGCCGCAGCCATTGGAGCCGAGGAAGCCGAAAATTTCGCCGCGACCGATGGCAAAGCTGACGTTGTCTACAGCCGTGAAGTCGCCGAAACGCAGGGTCAGATCGTGGGCTTCGATGGCGATGTCGGAGGTGGTGCCGGTTCGAGGCGGAATTACCAGGGGCTGATTGTCGTGGGTACTGTCGCCCTGATAGTGGGTGAAGGCTTCGTCGAGTTTGCCGCTCGAGGTGACTGCCGCCAATTCCTTGCTCAAGCCCGTGGCAATCAGCTTGCCGCCGTCGAGCATCAGGCAATGTTCAAACTGCTCGGCCTCTTCCATGTACGCGGTGGCGACCAGCAGTGTCAGTTGCGGCCGCTGACGCCGCACATCGTCCACCAACTCCCAGAAACGTCGACGGGACAAGGGGTCGACGCCGGTGGTCGGTTCGTCGAGGATCAGCAGGTCCGGCTCATGGATCAACGCACAACACAGGCCCAGCTTCTGCTTCATGCCGCCGGACAGTTTGCCGGCGGGGCGATCGGCAAAACGCAGAAGGTCGGTAGCCAGTAACAGATTGCGCATGCGCTGATCGCATTCGGCTTTTGACAGGCCAAACAGGGTAGCGAAAAAGTGGATGTTCTCGCTGATCGACAGCTCTGGATAAAGGTTGCCGCCCAAGCCTTGGGGCATGAAGGCGATGCGCGCATAGAGGGTGTTGCGATGGCGACGATCCTGGATCGAGCCGCCGAGCACCTCCAATTGTCCTTGCTGCAGCGTTTTCACCCCGGCGATCAGCCCCAGCAGGCTCGATTTGCCGGCACCATCGGGGCCGATCAGGCCGCAACGGGTCCCGGCGGGCAGGCTGAACGCGATATCACTCAGCGCCTGTTGTTTGCCGTAGCGATGATTGATGCCGGTCGCATGAACCGCCAGTTCGGTCATTGCAGATTGGCCGGCCAGCCAACAGAGGCGGTGCGCACATAGCCGGCACCGGGCATGCCGGGTTTGGCCTGGGGCAGGGCGCTGGGATCAGTCAGGCGTAACTTGACGCGGAATACCAGTTTTTGCCGCTCGTCGCGAGTCTCGACTTCTTTAGGGGTGAATTGCGACTTGGCTGCCACAAAGCTGATTTTTGCCGGCAATGGGTGATCAGGCAGGGCATCGAGCAAAATCCGCGCTTCGTCGCCAACGGCCAAGCGCCCGGTTACGGAGGCCGGGAGGTAGAGGTTCATGTATTGATCGTTTGGGTCGATCAGCAGCAATACGCGCCCGCCGGCGCCCAATACTTCGCCGGGCTCGGCCATGCGCAGCTGGATCACCCCGTCGATGGGGGCTCGCAAACTGCTGTCATCGATTTCGCTGGTCAACTGTGCGACTTGTGCCTGAGCGGCGCCAATCGCCGCACCCACCGCGGACTCTTGCGCGCGAGCGGCGGCGACGGCGGCATTGCCAGTGCCGATACGCGCCTGCTGTTGATCGATGATCTGACCGCTGACGAAACCATGCTTGAACAGCGTCTGGGAGCGATTGAGTTCCTGTTGAGCGAGCAGTTGTTCGCTCAGGCGCAATTGCACGTTGGCTTGTGCGGCGGCGAGGTTTTCCCGGGTGCGCAACACTTCTGCTTCCGCCTGGCGGCGTTGGGCTTCAAGGGTGCGAGTGTCCATCCGGGCCAGCAGTTGGCCCTTGGTGACTTTGTCGCCTTCGTCGACGAGCACCTCGGCCAGTCGCCCCGGTGTTTTGCTGGCGATCTGCACTTCGGTGGCTTCGAGGCGGCCGTTGCCGACATACAGGCCTTCGGGCAGACGGTCATGCATCGACTTCCAGTAGCCAAAACCGCCGGCGGCCAGGAGCAGAACCATTAAAGAACCGGCAAAAAAAATCGAAGAGCGGCTGTGCGTAGACATGCGAGCATCCTGCGTATGTTACGTCCTAGTCTGGCTGATCAAACGCCAAGGCGATTTGATGCCAGTCAACTGAGGGTCAAGCCTAACCCTATTGGGCGGGGAAAAGAGAATGACCGGGTGGTTCTGCCTTATTTAACGTAAATCGAGGACCGCCGCCCATTGCTCGGCGGTTACTGGCATCACTGACAGCCGCGAACCTTTCTGCACCAGGGGCATCTCGGCCAGCGCGGTTTGCTGTTTCAGGTAGTCGAGTTTCAGGACGTTCGTGAACGTTTCGACGTGGGCCACATCGATCGCACTCCAGGCGTTTTTCTCGGCGGTGGCCTTCGGGTCGTAGTAATGACTCTCGGGCTCCAGTGCGGTCGGGTCCGGATAGGCCGCTTCGACAATCTTGCCGATCCCGGCAATCCCGGGCTCAGGGCAGCTGGAATGGTAGAAGAAGAACTCGTCGCCGACCGCCATGGTCCTCAGAAAATTCCGCGCCTGGTAGTTGCGAACCCCGTCCCAGCGCGCTTTGCCAAGCCTCTCCAGACCTTTGATCGAGAGTTCGTCGGGCTCGGATTTCATCAGCCAATAGGCCATGGTTTTTGCTCCTTGCGAATCGGGTGGGCAAGTTGTCGGGCAATTTTATGACAAACCGACAGTCGGTTGACGCCAGCGTTTGCGTGTCGGTTCACGTTGTCGCAAAATGCCGGCCTTCTAAGCTTGACGCTGCTGCACGGCCTACACCTACAACGGAAACCGCTGCTGTCATCGTGTTGATGTGCCTTTGGGGGGCAATCGATGAAACGCAAACCGGATTTACTATGGATATTGGTTATTTTGTTCGGCCTTGGCGTCGTGACCACGGGCTATGCCCAAAGCCTGTGGAACAACAAGACCGATGCGCCGGTTGAAATCGCGCAGCAACAACAGCCGTCGGCCTTCAAGCGCTGAACCTGCTTTTCGACGCCGCTGATTCCAGTGGCGTCTAGCCTGCGTAATACCAGGCCTTGTCCGTCACCGTTCCTTGCAGCGGCACATCCCAGCTCGCTTGAGCCAATCGTTCGACCTTCTGACATTCATGGGCCAGCCCTAACAGCGTCGGCTTGCGCCAGTTTTTCCGTCGCGCCAGGTACGCCAGGCTTCGATCGTAAAAACCGCCACCCATGCCGAGTCGCCCGCCGACATCGTCGAATCCCACCAACGGCAACAGCACCAGGTCGAGGGCCCAGACTTTGCGTTGCCGGGCGAGGTTGTGCCGGGGTTCGAGAATGCGAAAACGGTTGGGCTTGAGTTTTTCGCCGGGGCGAATTCGCTGGAACACCATTTTGGTTCGCGGCCAGGCACTGAGCACCGGCAAATAAGTCGCCTTGCCTCGACGTTGCGCGGCACGCAGCAACAGACGCGGGTCGATTTCACCGTCGGTGGGCAGGTACAGGGAGATATGTTTTGCGCGCCGAAACAACGGCTGCTGGGACAATTGCTTGTACAGCCCGCGAGCGGCCTGGCGCTGTTGACTGGGTGTCAGTGCGCGGCGGGCCTTGCGCAGCATGCGTCGAAGTTGCGGGCGGGGCAGCAGCGCAGGTTCGGTCATGGATTCTGGCTTCGGCAGTGCGGGTACACAAAGCGTACCCGTAAAAAAGCCGATGCCGGTATTGAACCGGCATCGGACTGGAATCAGGCTCCCCGGATGAACCGCTGCTGACTTAGCCCTTGAACCCGAAAGTTCAAGGTGGAAGATGCAGTAGGCTTTAAGGCTTTCCGTCTAGCGGACATGCACACCAGCCCAACGTGCAGCCTCCAGGGTAGTGCGAATCGGCTCAGGGACGTGGTCAACTGGCAAGCACCCCAGGGAGTGCTGCGAGTATAACCCAAGCGGTCCGGCGAATCAGCCCTTGGTGACGTCCGGATCGGTGGCAAGCACCAGATCGACGCGATCCAGCAGGTCGCGAACCTGCTCACGGGTCGAGCCGCTGACCTGTACATCCGGACTTTCTTGCTTATGCAGAAGGTCGTGCGTGATGTTCAGCGCCGCCATCACGGCGATGCGATCGGCGCCGATGACTTTGCCGCTGCTACGGATTTCACGCATCTTGCCGTCCAGGTAACGGGCAGCGCTCACCAGATTGCTGCGCTCTTCCTGGGGGCAGATGATCGAGTATTCTTTGTCGAGGATCTGCACGGTAACGCTATTGCTTGAACTCATGAGTCTTGCTCCAGGGCCTTGAGGCGCGAAATCATCGATTCGACCTTACGCCGCGCGATTTCGTTTTTTTCAATGAGGTGCGCGCGTTCCTCGCGCCAGGTCTTTTCCTGAGCTAGTAGGAGTCCGTTTTGACTCTTAAGTTGCTCGACTCGGCTAATTAGCAGTTCGAGTCTGGCCATCAGCGCTTGCAGGTCGGTGTCTTCCATTTTGTCCACTGAGATTCATCTGATGGGTGGTAGCTGGCGGACAGCCTTTAATAGTCTTGGCGAGTCTGTCGATGTAGGATACAAGGCCTTCATTCTAGACATAGCGCCGTCTGGCGCCTAGCTGCCCATGCCCATTCAGAATTCCCCGTACAAAGCCTTCGCCACCCTGCTGACTTCCAGCGGTCATAACGTCTCGCCTGCCGAACTGCATGGCCTGCTGCTCGGCCGCAGCTGCGCCGGTGCCGGTTTCGATGCCGAAGGCTGGCTGGTCGATGCCGCCGAGCTGCTAGAAGGCGAGCCGCAAGACAACGTTCGCAATGCCTTGATCGGCCTGCAAGAGATGGTCAAGGGCGAGCTCACCGGCGACGACGTGACCGTCGTTCTGCTGCTGCCGACCGATGACGAGCCGCTGGCTGATCGTGCCGCGGCACTGGGCCAATGGTGCCAGGGCTTCCTCAGCGGTTTCGGCCTGAACTGCCGTGACAGCAGCATGCTGAGCACCGAGGCCACCGAAGTGTTGCAGGATCTGGCGGCCATCGCCCAGGTGCAAGACGCGCTGGAAGAGTCCGACGACGGCGAAAGCGACTACATGGAAGTCATGGAGTACCTGCGCGTCGCACCGCTGCTGCTGTTCTCCGAAACCAAAAAGCCGGACGCGCCGGCTGCCGCCAAACCGTCGTTGCATTAATCGCGAGCCAGGAAAAGCCATCTGCCCATGATTCATATCCCGAAATCGGAATACAGCCGTCGCCGCAAGGCCTTGATGGCGCAGATGGAACCCAACAGCATCGCCATTTTGCCCGCCGCCGCGGTTGCCATCCGCAATCGCGATGTCGAGCACGTTTACCGCCAGGACAGTGACTTCCAGTACCTCAGCGGTTTCCCCGAGCCGCAAGCCGTTATCGTGCTGATGCCGGGTCGTGAGCATGGCGAATACCTGCTGTTCTGCCGTGAACGCAACGTCGAGCGAGAACTCTGGGACGGCCTGCGCGCCGGTCAGGAAGGCGCGATCCGTGACTTCGGTGCTGATGATGCTTTCCCCATTACCGACATCGACGACATCCTGCCGGGCCTGATCGAAGGCCGCGACCGGGTGTATTCGGCCATGGGCAGCAATCCGGAATTCGATCGGCACCTGATGGACTGGATCAACGTGATCCGCTCCAAGGCGCACCTCGGCGCCCAGCCGCCGAACGAATTCGTTGCCCTGGATCATCTGCTGCACGACATGCGTCTGTATAAATCGGCGGCAGAAGTGAAGGTTATGCGCGAAGCCGCGCGGATTTCCGCTCAGGCGCATATCCGTGCGATGCAGGCCTGCCGGGCCGGGTTGCATGAGTTCAGTCTGGAAGCCGAGCTCGATTACGAGTTCCGCAAGGGCGGGGCGAAGATGCCGGCCTATGGTTCGATCGTCGCGGCCGGGCGCAACAGCTGCATCCTGCATTACCAGCAGAACGACGCGGTGCTCAAGGACGGCGATCTGGTGCTGATCGACGCCGGTTGCGAGATCGACTGCTACGCCAGCGACATTACGCGCACCTGGCCGGTCAACGGCAAGTATTCCGCGGAACAGAAGGCGATCTACGAGTTGGTGCTGGCTTCCCAGGAAGCGGCATTTGCCGAAATCGCCCCGAACAAACACTGGAACCAGGCGCACGAAGCCACGGTTAAAGTCATCACTGCCGGGCTGGTGAAACTGGGTTTGTTGCAGGGCGACGTCGACGAGTTGATCGCCAGCGAAGCCTATAAAGCGTTTTACATGCATCGCGCCGGCCACTGGCTGGGCATGGATGTGCATGACGTCGGCGAGTACAAGGTCGGCGGCGAATGGCGCGTGCTGGAAGTCGGCATGGCGCTGACCGTGGAGCCGGGGATCTACATTGCCCCGGACAACCAGAACGTAGCGAAGAAATGGCGCGGCATTGGCGTGCGCATCGAGGACGACGTCGTGGTCACCAAAACCGGCTGTGAAATCCTGACCAGCGGCGTACCGAAAACGGTCGCCGAGATCGAGGCCTTGATGGCTGAAGCGCGGACAAAAGCGGCATGAGTCGAATCAATCTTGCAATCATTGGTGGCGGCCTGGTCGGCGCGAGCCTGGCATTGGCGCTGCAGGCCGGGGCCAAGGCTCGCGGCTGGAAGATCGTGCTGATCGAGCCGTTTGCCCCCGGCCACACCTACCAACCGAGCTATGATGCCCGGTCCTCGGCGTTGTCCTACGGCGCCAAGCAGATTTATCAACGGTTGGGCGCGTGGCAGGAAATCTCCCGCCGCGCGGAGCCGATCAAGCAGATCCACGTCTCCGACCGTGGTCGTTTCTCCACCGCGCGATTGTCGGCGATGGAAGAGGGCGTGCCGGCGCTGGGCTATGTGGTGGAAAACGCCTGGCTCGGCCAATGCCTCTGGCAAGGTCTGGACAAGGACGTGGTCACCTGGCGCTGCCCGGCGGAAGTCACGCGCATGGAGCCGCTGACCGATGGCTATCGCCTGACCCTCAATGATGAAACCACCCTGGAATGCGACCTCGCGGTGCTGGCGGATGGCGGCCGTTCCGGCCTGCGCGAGCAACTGGGGATTGGTATCAAACAACGCCCGTACAACCAGAGTGCGCTGATCGCCAACATCACCCCGAGCGAAGCGCACAACGGCATGGCCTTCGAACGTTTCACCGACGATGGCCCGATGGCGTTGTTGCCGCTGCCGGAAAACCGCTGTGCCCTGGTCTGGACCCGTCTGGGCATGGACGCGCAACGGCTGGCCGCCCTGGATGAACGCAGTTTCCTCAGCGAATTGCAGGGCGTGTTCGGTTATCGCCTCGGCACCTTGAAACAGGTCGGCGCGCGGCATCTTTACCCGCTGACACTGATTGAAGCCGAAGAGCAGGTGCGTCCGCATCTGGCGATTCTCGGCAACGCCGCTCACAGCCTGCACCCGATTGCCGGCCAGGGTTTCAACCTGTCCCTGCGAGATGCGCAGGCGTTGGCGGATGCGCTGCTCGCGAGCGAGAAAGCCCCCGGCGACTTTGCGACCTTGCAGGCTTACCGCGAGCGTCAGCGTCTGGATCAAAACCTGACCGTGGGATTTTCCGATCAGGTCACGCGGTTGTTCGGCAGTACTCAACCGCTGGTCTCGCTGGGCCGAAACATCGGCCTGCTCGGCCTCGATCTGCTGCCACCGGCCAAGCGTTGGTTCGCCCGGCAGGCCATGGGCCTGGGTACGCGTCCCGATGCTTGAGTGGTTGACGAGCCGGTTCGGCAAGGCACGATTGTTGCGCTGGTTCATGACGTTCTACCCGCCGTACCTTGGCGCCGGGGTCCGCGTGCGGCACATCAGCGATGACTTCCGGGACATCAAGGTGTCCATGGGGTTGGGCTGGTACAACCGCAATAACGTCGGCACTCAGTTCGGTGGCAGCCTGTATTCGATGGTCGATCCGTTCTATATGTTGATGTTGATGGAAAACCTCGGCCGTCGGTTCATCGTCTGGGACAAAGCGGCGGACATCGATTTCATCTCGCCGGGCAAAGGTCCGGTGTTCGCCAGTTTCAGGATCGACGAAACCTTGCTCGACGAGATCCGCCAACAAACGGCGAACGGCGAAAAATACCTGCCGCAATTGCAGGTCGATATCCACGACGGCGCCGGCACCCTGGTGGCCCGTGTCCGGAAAACCCTTTACGTGCGGCTCAAGCCGCAAGCGAGACAGGCTTAAAGCATGGAAATGCGCGCAGATCTGCTGATTGTCGGGGCCGGAATGGTCGGCAGCGCCCTGGCGCTGGCGTTGCAGGACAGCGGGCTGGAAGTCCTGCTGCTGGACGGCAGCCCGATGAGCGTCAAACCCTTCGACGGGCAGGCGCCGTTCGAGCCGCGAGTGAGCGCCTTGTCGGCCGCCAGCCAGCGGATTCTCGAACGGCTGGGGGTCTGGGATGGCATCGCCAGCCGGCGCAGCAGTCCTTACACCGACATGCACGTCTGGGACGGCAGCGGCACCGGGCAAATCCACTTCTCGGCCTCCAGCGTTCACGCCGAGGTGCTCGGGCATATCGTCGAGAACCGCGTGGTTCAGGACGCTTTGCTCGACCGCTTGCACGACTGCGACCTGGGAATGCTGGCCAATGCGCGTCTGGAACAAATGCGCCGCTCCGGTGACGACTGGCTGCTGACCCTGGCCGATGGTCGCACCTTGCGTGCGCCTTTGGTGATCGCGGCGGACGGTGCCAACTCGGCGGTGCGGCGCCTGACCGGCGTGGCCACGCGCGAGTGGGATTATCTGCACCACGCAATCGTCACCAGCGTGCGCAGCTCACAACCCCACCAGATGACGGCCTGGCAACGGTTCACCGATCATGGTCCATTGGCGTTTCTGCCTCTGGAGCGGGACGGTCGGCAGGATTGGTGTTCGATCGTCTGGTCGACCACGCCGAGTGAGGCCGAACGCTTGATGGCGCTGGATGATGAAGGTTTCTGTCGCGAGTTGGAGCAAGCCTTTGAGGGTCGTTTGGGTTCGGTTCTAAGCGCCGATCCACGGCTGTGCGTGCCGCTGCGCCAGCGCCATGCAAAGCGCTACGTGGCTGAAGGCCTGGCGCTGATCGGCGATGCGGCGCACACCATTCACCCGTTGGCCGGGCAGGGCGTGAACCTCGGTTTCCTCGATGCCGCCGTGCTCGCCGAAGTGCTGCTGCAAGCGGCAGAGCGTGGCGAACGGTTGGCCGACGTAAAAGTGCTGAGCCGCTACGAGCGTCGGCGCATGCCGCACAATCTGGCGTTGATGGCGGCGATGGAAGGCTTCGAGCGATTGTTCCAGGCAGATCCGTTGCCGGTGCGCTGGCTGCGTAATGCCGGGTTGAAGATGATTGACCAGATGCCGGAGGCCAAGGCGTTGTTTGTGCGTGAGGCGCTGGGGTTGATCGGGGATTTGCCGGCACTTGCCAAGGCTTGAGATTTTCACTGCGGCTGATGGCCTCATCGCGGGCTTGCCCGCGAAGGGGCCGGTAAAACGATCCCATGTCTCATGCCATGCAACATCTGGTAACTTCTCCGCCAACTGATCGATTGAGAACCTAAATGTGAGTCCTTATCATTTGGTCTTACTTTTCCAATCGAGAGATCGCTCACATGTTGGCACCGAAGCGTCTACTGACCGCACTCGCCCTGACCCTGATCGGCAGCACTGCCACCCAGGCCGCTGACGAGGTGGTGGTTTACTCCTCGCGTATCGACGAGCTGATCAAACCGGTGTTCGATGCCTACACCGCGAAAACCGGTGTGCAGGTGAAGTTCATCACCGACAAGGAAGCGCCGCTGATGCAGCGCATCAAGGCCGAGGGCGAGAATGCCACCGCCGACCTGCTGCTGACCGTCGACGCCGGCAACCTGTGGCAAGCGGAGCAGATGGGCATCCTGCAACCGTTCACCTCGAAAACCATCGACGCCAACATTCCGCTGCAATACCGCGCGGCTTCTCATGCCTGGACCGGCCTGAGCCTGCGGGCGCGGACCATCGCTTACTCCACGGAGCGGGTGAAGCCGGGCGAGTTGAGCACTTACGAAGGTCTGGCCGACAAGAACTGGGAAGGTCGCCTGTGCCTGCGTACGGCGAAGAAGGTCTACAATCAGTCCCTGACTGCCACCATGATCGAAGTGCATGGTGCCGAGAAAACCGAAAAGATCCTCAAGGGCTGGGTCAACAACCTGTCCACCGACGTATTCTCCGATGATGTCGCGGTGTTGGAAGCAATCAACGCCGGCCAATGCGACGTTGGCATCGTCAACACCTACTACTACGGCCGTCTGCACAAGCAGAAGCCCGATCTGGCGGTGAAGCTGTTCTGGCCGAATCAGGGTGATCGTGGCGTGCATGTGAACCTGTCCGGCATCGGCCTGACCAAGTACGCGCCGCATCCGGAAGCCGCCAAAGCCCTGGTGGAGTGGATGACCACGCCTGAGGCGCAGAAGATCTTTGCCGACGTGAACCAGGAATTCCCGGCCAACCCTGCGGTACCGCCGTCCGCGGAAGTCGCCGCCTGGGGCAAGTTCGTCGCCGATACGTTGCCTGTGGAAGTCGCCGGCAAACGTCAGGCCGAAGCGATTCGCTTGATGGATCGAGCTGGCTGGAACTGAGTCTGCGGCTTTAAAGAGCAAAAGATCGCAGTCTTCGGCAGCTCCTACCGGGTGTACACCATCCCAATGTAGGAGCTGCCGAAGGCTGCGATCTTTTTGCGTTTTCCCTACACTTCACGATTTCCCTGCGAGAGACCTCCTTGGCCCACCCCGCCCAACGCCGCTGGTATCCCCTGGTCTTCGCCATCGCTGCGCTGGTCCTGCTGCCCCTCAGCGTTTTGTTGCTGTCCTGGCAAGCCATCGATCATCAAATCTGGTCGCACCTCTGGGACACCCAGATGCCGCGGTTGCTGGGCAACACGCTGACCCTGGTGTTCGGCGTCGGTGTCGGTGTCACGCTGTTGGGCGTCAGTCTCGCCTGGCTCACCAGCCTTTGTGAGTTTCCCGGCAGAAAGTGGCTGGATTGGGCGTTGATGCTGCCGTTCGCCATTCCCGCCTACGTGCTGGCTTTCGTTTTCGTCGGCCTGCTGGATTTCGCCGGTCCCGTACAAACCCTGATGCGCGAATGGTTCGGCACCGGCGTGCGATTGCCGCGAGTGCGTTCCACGGGCGGTGTCATCCTCGTTCTGGTGCTGGTCTTTTATCCCTACGTTTACCTGTTGGCACGCACCGCGTTCCTCGCGCAGGGCAAAGGCTTGATGGAAGCGGCGCGAGTCCTGGGGCAATCGCCGTGGCAAGCGTTCTGGCGAGTCGCCCTGCCGATGGCGCGGCCCGCCATTGGTGCTGGCGTAGCGTTGGCGCTGATGGAAACCCTGGCGGATTTCGGTGCCGTGTCGGTGTTCAATTTCGACACCTTCACGACCGCCATCTACAAAACCTGGTATGGCTTTTTCAGCCTTTCCACCGCCACGCAATTGGCCAGTCTGTTGCTGTTGGTGGTGATGCTCGTGCTGTACGGCGAGCGCCGTGCCCGGGGTGCCAATCGGGCGAGCAACGAGCGGCCGCGGGTCAAGGCGTTGTATCACCTGCGCGGTTTCAAGGCGTTGGCGGCGATGAGTTGGTGTGGGCTGGTGTTTGCCTGCGCGTTCGTCATTCCGGTGCTGCAACTGGTGGTGTGGTTCTGGCAGCGCGGGCGCTTCGACCTGGATGAGCGGTACGCCGGGCTCATTGTTCATACGCTGTATCTGGGCGGCATGGCGGCGTTGATCACTGTCAGCGTTGCGCTGGTGCTGGCCTTTGCCCGGCGCCTGGCGCCGACCCGGGCGATTCGCTCCGGTGTCAGCCTGGCCAACCTCGGCTATGCGTTGCCGGGTTCGGTGCTGGCGGTGTCGATCATGCTGGCCTTCAGTTATCTGGATCGCGAGCTGGTGATTCCGCTGTCGGGATGGTTGGGCGGAGCCGGAAAACCTTTGCTGCTGGGCAGTCTGTCGGCCTTGTTGCTGGCCTATCTGGTGCGTTTCATTGCGGTGGCCTATGGGCCGCTGGAAAGCAGTTTGGCGCGAATACGGCCATCTTTGCCCGAAGCGGCACGTAGCCTTGGGGTCAGTGGGCCACGACTGTTTTTCAAAGTGTATCTGCCGTTATTGCTGCCCGGCACATTGAGTGCTGCGCTGCTGGTGTTCGTTGATGTGCTCAAGGAAATGCCCGCGACCTTGCTGATGCGCCCGTTTGGCTGGGACACGCTGGCTGTGCGCATCTTTGAAATGACCAGCGAAGGCGAGTGGGCGAGGGCGTCGTTGCCGGCGTTGACGCTGGTTCTGGTCGGGTTATTACCGGTCATCGGATTGATTCGACGTTCGGCGCATCGAAACACCTAGGTGTCAGTCCTACACCTTGAGGCTACAATGCGCGGCATTCGGTGCGGTCCGTCCTACAGACCCGGTCGCTGAAATCGGCTGAAAGCCTTCTAATTCAAGGCTTTCACCCCGTGCAGCACTGGCCCGCACCCTCGCCACGCCCGGAAGGAGAAACCCATGGGACAGCGTACGCCTCTGTATGACCTTCATCTCGCCCTCGGCGCGAAGATGGTCGATTTTGGCGGTTGGGATATGCCTCTGCATTACGGCTCGCAGGTCGAGGAACACCATCAGGTGCGCCGCGACTGCGGGGTTTTCGATGTATCCCACATGACCGTGATCGATGTCAGCGGCGCTCAGGCCAAGGCCTGGCTTCAGCATTTGCTGGCCAATGACGTCGAGCGCCTGCACAGCCCCGGCCGTGCCTTGTACAGCACCATGCTCAATGAGCGCGGCGGTATCGTCGACGACATGATCGTCTACCGCCTCGATGACGGGTATCGCCTGGTGGTCAACGCCTCTACCCGCGATCAGGACCTGGCGTGGATGCAGGCTCATCTTGTCGGCTTCGATGTGCAGCTCATCGAGCGCTCGGAGTTGGCGATGCTGGCCATACAAGGCCCGCATGCCCGACACAAAATCTCTGAGCTGGTCACCCAGTCTCGCGGCAACCTGATCCAGCTACTCAAGCCGTTCGAAGGTCAGCCTGACGGTGACTGGTTCATCGCGCGCACCGGTTACACCGGCGAAGACGGGCTGGAAATCATTCTGCCGGCCGATCAGGCGCCGGGCTTCTTCAACGATCTGGTGGGCGCGGGTATTTCGCCGATCGGGCTCGGGGCGCGGGATACGTTGCGTGTCGAAGCCGGCATGAACCTCTACGGTCAGGACATTCATCAAGACGTTTCGCCGCTGGCCTCGAACATGGCCTGGAGCATTGCGTGGGAGCCGGCCGCTCGTCAGTTCATCGGCCGTGCTGCCCTGGAAGCCGAACGCGCCGGCGGCGTACAACACAAACTGGTCGGTCTGGTCCTTGAGGAGCGCGGGGTTTTGCGCGCTCATCAAGTGGTCCGCATCGCCAATGTTGGCGAAGGGGAGATCACCAGTGGTAGTTTCTCTCCTACGCTTAGCAAGTCGATTGCACTGGCGCGCGTGCCGATGGCGACTGCCGACCGCGCTGAAGTGGAAATCCGTGGCAAATGGTACCCGGTCCGAGTGGTCAAACCGACCTTCGTACGCCATGGCAAAACCTTGATCTAACCTTTTCTGGCGGGCAAAGACCGCTGACAATTTTCTTGAGGACACAGAACATGAGCGATATCCCTGCCGACCTGCGTTTTGCCGAAAGTCACGAATGGGCCCGTCTGGAAGCCGATGGCACCGTCACCGTGGGCATCAGCGATCACGCTCAGGAAGCCTTGGGCGATGTGGTATTCGTCGAGCTGACCGAAGTCGGAACCGTCTTCGCTGCCGGTGATCAATCCGGTGTGGTTGAATCGGTTAAAGCCGCATCCGACATCTATTCCCCGGTTGCCGGTGAAGTGATTGCGGTCAACGAAGAACTGAGCGCTAATCCGGAACTGCTCAACTCCGACCCGTACGGTGCCTGGATCTTCAAGCTCAAGCCAAGTAACGCTGGCGATCTGGACAAGCTGCTTGATGCCGCGGGCTACAAGGCCGCCATCGGCGAGTAAGCACTGCCGAAAAGAGCGCCGCGCCTCCCTTGATGGGAGAGCGCGGCGTTTTTCGTTTAAAGCAGTGAATGAGTAAGTTGTCTGAGCGTTCACTCCGCCATCGCAACAGCTTTGTTGACCCTGGCGTGAAGTGCCGTTATCTGTTCGGGTGTCAGTAGCTTTGCCGGTTCACCCGGAGCCCACACACCGCTGTCGGTGTAAGTGATCGTTTTGGTTTCTCCGTCATTTACTGTTACGACGTAGAAGTTGGATACATTGGGCGGGATTAAAGAGCCCGTCGCTTGCGCCGCGCCGAACCATAGTTGAAACTGGTTTTTGGGCGTCATGGTGGTTGCACCTATACTCATGCCGCCTGAACAATTAACCCAGACACTGCAGCCTCCGGAATCCAGCAGGATTTCCCGAGGATTGGCGGGTAATTGGTTGTTGATTAAAATATCTTCAGGATTACCACCATTTGTAGCGGGGCTGAACACACCGTATTCATTGAGTGTTGTTTTTTGTCTCATGCTTATAGGCAGATTTTTACCTCCGGAAGTAAAGGTAATATCACCTTCTTGTATTGGCGTGTTTGTGAAATTAACCATAAATGAACGGTTTGATATATCGAAGGTGTTCATGTATTGATAGCTTGGCTGGCCTGTTGTGGCTTTGGGCCCCTTTGATAACCAGATGGCGGAAAAACTGTTATTCACCATTTTGGCAAGGTAGAGGCTGTAATTATTGATTTTTTGGGCGATCAATTGTGCCTCTTCGATATAAACAATGATTTGCTGGTCACTCATGGCTGATTTCCATTCGGTCGATATTGCTACAGCGTTGGTACAGTCAAATAAAAAACCCTGTAGATCCGGGATGTACAGGGTTTTTTGAGACAGGTTTGCGCGTTGAAGACTGGCGACGGTAAGGCGAATTGCTTTCAGTCCATTGTGCAAACCGTGCTCGAGTTGCCTCCCATGCTATGCCGCTACTTTGTTTTCCACTCTGGCAAGCAGCGCCGCGACTTCCTTGTCGCTGAGGCGTTTGGCCGGTTCGCCAGTCACCCAGTTGCCACTGTCGTCATAGGTGAGGGTGATGCTGCCTCCATCCTTCAAGGTTGCCACATAGGCATTGGATAGGTTTTGGGCAATCAGCGAGCCTGTTTCCTGAAGGTTTCCGAACCACAGTTGGTATTGGCTTTTTGGTGTCAGCGTAGCGGTGCCGATGTTCATGCCGCTCTGGCGATTCACCCAGATATTGTTGCCATTGGAATCCAGCAGTATCTCGTGGGGATTACCTTGCAGTTGGTTGTAGATCAGAACATCTGATGGAACGCCGCCGTTTTTGGCCGGTGAAAAAACACCGTTTTGATCCAGTGTTGTTGTTTGCCCGGTACTGATGGGCAGATTTTTCCCGCCGGAAGTGAAGGTAACATCACCTTGTTGTACCGGATCGTTCGTGAAGTTGACGTTGAAGGATGGCGTATCGATATCGAACGTATTGCGATATTGATAGCTAGGCTTGCGGACAGTGGCCACGGCGCCCTTTGATTGCCAGATAACAGTAAAGTCATTATTTACCTTTTTGGCTAGGTAAAGACTGTAGTTGTTTTCCTTTTGTGCAATCAGCTGTTCTTCTTCAATGTACAGAATTATTTGTTGGCTCATTTTTGAACTCCATTTCGAATAAGGCGTAGCTTGGGTTGTTGTAACTGGGTAGTGGCGTTTTGGTTCCGTTGCCCAGTCCTGAACAAACATAGCATGCGAATTTTTATTCTATAGATCTATTGGCTATTGTTTGATTCTGTCTATCGCGTTTGGTTTTTTCAGGAAGTTTAATGTTTTGATATATGCAGATTTTTCACATATTTGCAGGTGTCGTTTCAGTGGAGGTTTATTAAGGGTTTTATTTTTGGCGAATAGATAATGGTTAATAGCGATCAGCAACTATCTATATTGCTGAAATGCATGCAATGCCATACATAACGAGTTTTCCGGTGCAAAGCCGCCTTGCCGCGCGCGCCGCGCAGGGGGAGCTATGCTGGTTTGACCGTGTTGCATCGACGCTGAGCGCCAGTCCAGAGAGAGCCCGTCATGTCCCAGTTGCCGTCCTTGAGCCAGTTACGCGACCCCAATGCCTTCCTTCGCCGCCACCTCGGGCCCGATGCCGCCGAGCAGCAGGCGATGCTCGACAGCCTCGGCGTCGGTAGCCGCGTCGAGCTGATCGAGCAGACGGTGCCGCCGGGGATACGCCTGAACCGGGCGCTCGACCTGCCGCCCGCCCTCGACGAAGAAGCCGCGCTGGCCAAGTTGCGCGGTTACGCCGAGCAGAACCAGGTCTGGACCAGCCTGATCGGCATGGGTTACCACGGCACGATCACGCCGGCGGTCATCCTGCGCAACGTGCTGGAAAATCCCGGTTGGTACACCGCTTACACACCGTATCAACCGGAAATTGCCCAAGGCCGACTCGAAGCCTTGCTGAATTTCCAGCAACTGACCATCGATCTGACGGGCCTTGAGCTGGCCAACGCCTCGCTGCTGGATGAAGCCACGGCGGCGGCGGAAGCCATGGCCCTGGCCAAGCGTGTCGCCAAGTCCAGGAGCAATCTGTTTTTTGTGGATGAAAATTGTCATCCGCAGACGATTTCCGTGGTGCAGACCCGTGCCGAAGGTTTCGGTTTCGAGCTGATCATCGACACTGTGGATAACTTGAAACAGCACCAGGTATTCGGCGCGCTGCTGCAGTATCCCGACACCCACGGCGAGATTCGCGACCTGCGTCCGTTGATCGATCACCTGCACGCCCAGCAAGCCCTGGCCTGCGTCGCCACCGATCTGCTGAGCCTGTTGTTGCTGACGCCACCGGGAGAGTTGGGTGCCGACGTGGTGTTCGGCTCGTCCCAGCGGTTTGGTGTGCCCATGGGTTACGGCGGGCCCCACGCGGCGTTTTTTGCCAGTCGCGATGAATACAAACGGGCGATTCCCGGGCGGATTATCGGCGTCTCGAAAGACGCGCGCGGCAACACGGCATTACGGATGGCCCTGCAAACCCGTGAGCAACACATTCGCCGGGAGAAGGCGAATTCGAACATTTGCACTGCCCAGGTGCTGCTGGCCAATATCGCCAGTTTCTATGCGGTCTATCACGGGCCGGAAGGGCTCAAACGTATTGCCCAGCGAGTTCATCGATTGACGTGCATCCTCGCGGCGGGCCTGGAACGCCACGGCATATCCCGCCTCAACACGCACTTTTTCGACACCCTTACGCTGGAGGTCGGCGGCACTCAGACGGTGATCATCGAAAGCGCCCAGGCCGCGCAAATCAATTTGCGCATTCTCGGACGCGGTCAGCTGGGTCTGAGCCTCGACGAAACGTCCGACGAGTCCACCGTTGCCAAACTGTTCGATGTGTTCCTCGGCGCCGATCATGGGATCAACGTAGACGAACTGGACGCTGAAACGCTTCCTTCCGGCATCCCTGGCGAACTGCAGCGATCCTCGCCTTACCTGCGTCACCCGGTATTCAGCGCACATCACAGCGAAACCGAAATGCTGCGTTACCTCAAGCAGCTCGAAAACAAGGACCTTGCCCTCAACCAGTCCATGATCCCGCTGGGCTCCTGCACCATGAAACTCAATGCCACCAGCGAGATGATCCCGATCACCTGGCCGCAGTTCGCCAATCTCCATCCGTTCGTGCCAAAAGAGCAGGCGGTCGGTTATGCACTGATGATCGAAGAGCTGGAGCGCTGGCTCTGCGCGATCACTGGTTTCGACGCGATCTGCATGCAGCCCAATTCCGGCGCGCAAGGCGAATACGCCGGGTTGCTGGCGATCCGCAAATACCACGAAAGTCGTCATCAAGGTGCGCGGGACATCTGCCTGATTCCGTCCTCGGCCCACGGGACCAATCCTGCCTCGGCGCAAATGGCCGGGATGCGAGTGGTGATCGTCGAGTGCGATGAAGCGGGCAACGTCGACCTCGATGACCTGAAGGAAAAAGCGGCGGCTGCCGGTGACAAACTCGCTTGCCTGATGGCGACGTATCCTTCGACCCACGGCGTGTATGAGGAAGGCATCAGTGAGATCTGTGAAGTGATCCACAGCCATGGCGGCCAGGTGTACATGGATGGCGCTAACCTCAATGCGCAAGTCGGGTTGGCGCGGCCGGCGGACATTGGTGCCGACGTTTCCCACATGAACCTGCACAAGACCTTCTGTATTCCCCACGGAGGTGGCGGGCCTGGCATGGGGCCGATTGGTGTGCGGGCACACCTGGCGCCGTTCGTGGCCAATCACCCGGTGGTGGCAATTGACGGTCCGTTGCCGCAGAACGGCGCAGTCAGCGCGGCGCCCTGGGGCAGCGCGAGCATTCTGCCGATCAGCTGGATGTACATCGCCATGATGGGGCCGCAACTGGCAGACGCCAGCGAAGTGGCGATCCTCGCGGCGAATTACCTGGCGCAACATTTGTCCGGTGCATTCCCGGTGCTCTACACCGGGCGCAACGAGCGGGTGGCTCACGAATGCATTCTCGACCTGCGGCCGCTCAAGGCTCTGACCGGCATCAGCGAAGAGGACGTGGCCAAGCGTCTGATGGACTATGGCTTCCATGCGCCGACCATGTCGTTTCCGGTGCCGGGGACCTTGATGGTCGAGCCGACCGAAAGTGAATCGAAGGCTGAACTCGACCGCTTTATCGGGGCGATGCTGAGCATTCGCGCAGAAATCACCGAGGTGCAGAATGGCAACTGGCCGGCCGAGGACAACCCGCTGAAACGGTCGCCGCACACACTGGCCGACATCACCGGGGTTTGGGAGCGGCCGTACAGTATCGAACAAGCGGTGACACCGGACGCGCACACCAAGGCGCACAAGTATTGGCCGGTGGTGAATCGGGTGGATAACGTTTACGGGGATCGGAACCTGTTTTGCGCGTGCGTGCCCGTGGATGATTACCGCTGAAATACCACAAGACACGTAACCCTGTGGGGCAAAAAAAATGCCGCTCATGTGAGCGGCATTTTTGTTCATCAGTAAAACTTATTCCGACGCTACGGCATTCTTTGCCAGGATCGCATTCGCCAGTTCCATGTCCGTGGCCTGCAGGCCAGGGTTGTCGGCGCGAACCTTTTGCATCGCGGCTTCCAGGTACGGGCCGCGGATGCCGCCGTCACTGGCAACAAAACTGCCGGCATCGTCCTGTGCGGCAATGATCAGCTTGTGATCCTTGAACGTCAGGTAAGTCGAACCGGTGGTTGCACCGGACGAGATGACGTTACGCCAAAAGCTGTCGGCCATCGCCGAACCGACTGGAAGGGACAACACGGCGATGGTAGCGACAGCAAGTTTGAAACGCATGATGGGTGACTCCACTGGGTTAACTACGGCGTTTGATTGCCAAGTACCCAGCCGAGTTCCATCACCGGTCATTGAGCCGGTTCCACCAGCAAAATGGCGCCTTGCTGTCCGGTCACCCGAACACGGCTCCCGATGACGGCATCCGGGCCACGGGCCATCCACACGCTATCAGCCACTTTGATTTTTCCGCGCCCGTCGACAATCGACTCATGCACCACAAAGGTTTTGCCGATCAGTTCCTGGCCACGCAAGTTGAGGTTCGGCTCGTCACTCTGGCGCACCGCGCTGCGCTGGCGTCGCCACCAATACAGGGCGGTAGCGATCGAGAGCAGGCCGAACAGCAGAAACTGCAGTTCCCAGGACATGTCCGGTGCTACGAATGTCAGTACGCCAACAGCGGCGGCCGCCATGCCGATCCACAGCAGATAGCCGCCAGCGCCAAACACTTCGAGAATCAGCAGCACGGTACCCAATGCCAGCCAGTCCCAGAACGATAAATGCTGCAGGAATGCCCACATAACGTGCCTCAGGCTTTCTTGTTATCGAACGTGGCCTTGACGATTTCGCCGATGCCGCCGACCGCGCCAATCATCGAACTGGCTTCCAGCGGCATCAGGATGACTTTGCTGTTGTTGGCCGAGGCCAGTTTGCCCAGCGCATCGATGTACTTCTGCGCGACAAAATAGTTGACCGCTTGCACGTTGCCGCCGGCGATGGCTTCGGACACCACTTTGGTCGCCTGGGCTTCGGCTTCGGCCTGACGCTCACGGGCTTCGGCTTCGAGGAACGCGGCCTGACGACCGCCTTCCGCCTCGAGGATCTGCGCCTGTTTCTTGCCCTCGGCCGTCAGAATCGCTGCGGCACGCAGGCCTTCGGCTTCGAGAATTTGCGCACGCTTGATCCGCTCGGCTTTCATCTGCCCCGACATCGCCGCCATCAGGTCTGCTGGCGGGCTGATGTCCTTGATCTCGATCCGGGTGATTTTGATGCCCCATGGCGCCGTGGCTTCATCGACGGTGCGCAGCAGTTTCTCGTTGATCCCGTCACGCTGGCTGAGCATCGCGTCCAGCTCCATGGAGCCGAGCACGGTCCGGATATTGGTTTGCAGCAGGTTGCGGATGGCGTGTTCGAGGTTGTTCACCTCGTAGGCCGCCTGGGCGGTATTGACCACCTGGAAGAAGCACACGGCGTCGATCTGCACCGTGGCGTTGTCCGCAGTGATGACCTCTTGAGGCGGAATGTCCAGCACGCTTTCCATGACGTTGATCTTGCGACCGATACGGTCCATCACTGGAATGATGATGTTCAAGCCCGGTTTGAGGGTGTTGGTGTAACGGCCGAATCGCTCGACCGTCCATTGATAACCCTGCGGCACAACCTTGAAGCCCATGAACAGAATGGCGACCACCAGGCCGACAAAAAGTAAAAGCACGCTACCGATCTGCATAACGATTCCCTGTTGATCATTGAAGTTGCGATCGCAGGAGTGTAACGGCGCGGCTCGGGGATAAGAATCGTTTGTCGGTCTTTGCATCATCAGGAGACATAAAAGGTTTCATTTCTGCTCACTCTGCGGTGTCACCCGCAGCACCTCCTCGATTGTCGTCAACCCTGCAGCTACCTTTTGCGCGCCCGACAGCCGCAGACTGCGCATGCCTTCCTTGAACGCCTGACGCCGGATCGCCAGCAGATCGGTGTCGGGGTTGATCAGTGCTTTGAGGCCATCCGTCAGTTGCATGATTTCGTAGACCCCGGCGCGGCCGCGGTAGCCGGTGTCGCGGCATTCCAGGCAACCGACGGCGCGCTGGGCATTGCCGGGCAGCGGTGCCTGCCAGGGTTTGGTCAGGGTTTGCCAGTCTTCTTCACTCAGCGTCAGCGGTGCCTTGCAGTGCGGGCACAACGTTCGGACCAGTCGCTGCGCCATGACGCCGAGCACCGTGGCCTTGATCAGGTAATGCGGCACGCCGAGCTCCAGCAGTCGGCTGATGGCGCTGGGTGCGTCGTTGGTGTGCAGCGTCGAGAGCACCAGGTGACCGGTGAGCGCGGCCTGGATCGCCATTTCAGCCGTTTCGAGATCACGGATCTCGCCGATCATGATGATGTCGGGGTCTTGCCGCATCAGCGCGCGCACGCCGGCGGCAAAGGTCAGTTCGATGTTGTGCTGGACCTGCATCTGGTTGAACGCCGGCTCGACCATCTCGATCGGGTCTTCGATGGTGCAGAGGTTGACCTCCGGCGTCGCCAGTTTCTTCAAGGTGGTGTAGAGCGTGGTGGTCTTGCCCGAGCCGGTCGGCCCGGTCACCAGAATGATGCCGTTGGGCTGACTCGTCATGTCCTGCCAGCGGCGCAGATCATCCGCGGAAAAGCCCAACTGATCGAAGTCCTTGAGCAGCACTTCGGGATCGAAGATCCGCATGACCATTTTTTCGCCAAACGCCGTTGGCAACGTCGACAGCCGCAACTCGACTTCGCCACCGTCCGGCGTCTTGGTTTTCACCCGACCGTCCTGGGGTTTGCGTTTTTCCGCGACATTCATCCGTCCCAGGCTCTTGAGCCGACTAACGATGGCCATGGTCACCTGTGGCGGGAACTGATAGACGTTGTGCAACACACCGTCGATGCGAAAGCGCACCGTGCCTTGCTCGCGACGGGGTTCGATGTGGATATCGCTGGCGCGCTGCTGGAAGGCGTACTGGAACAACCAGTCGACGATATTGACGATGTGCGCGTCGTTGGCGTCCGGCTCCTGGTCGCTGGCGCCGAGGTTGAGCAGTTGCTCGAAGTTGCCCAGGGTGCTGGTCTGTTGATCGTTGTTGGTCGCGCCACTGACCGATTTGGCCAGGCGGAAAAACTCTACGCTGAAACGCTGGATGTCGACCGGGTTGGCCACCACCCGTTTGATCGGCAACTTCAGAACGTGGGTCAGGTCGGCTTCCCAGCCTTTGACATAGGGCTGGGCGCTGGCCACGGTCACGGCGTCGCGATCAATGGACACCGCGAGAATCTTGTGGCGCTGGGCGAAGGCGTAGGACATCAGCGGCGTAATGGCCGCGACGTTGATTTTCAGCGGGTCGATGCGCAAGTAGGGCTGGCCGGCCTGCTGCGACAACCACAGCGTCAGGCTTTCCAGGTCAAGGTGTTTGCCGGGACGACTGAGGTCGTCCAGCTGCTGGCTGGCGATGAACTCCAGCGGGTGCAGCTGGCCATTGGCGGCGTGACGGCGGCGGGCGTTGAGCGCGTGCTCGGCCGAATCCTGGCTGATAAAGCCCTGGGCGACCAGCTCGCGCAGCAAATCATTGAGATCCAGCCAGCGGTCCTGAATGGCGAGTTGAACGGACATGCGGGCTCCTCGTGAACAACAGTTCGCAAAGGATAGTCGTGGACCCGCTGACCGTTGGGCCACTACCCGACGAAGCCGTATCGGGTTTTTTCAGCCCGTCGCCTGAGTCGCTTCAACCCGCGCAAAATCAGCCGCTTGCAGTTCAACCGAACAGACGCTGATCAGGTTACGTAATTTTTCCGCAATCACTTGCGCACGGTGCCAGCTCAGCCCGTCCATGACGATGTCGAGCGACAGCCAATCGTCCGTGCGCTGCACGTTGACCTGTTGCGGTGTCAGGCATTGCAACGCGAACAGGTTGAGCGCACGGCACAACAGATCCGGTTCTGCCTCGGCGAGCAATTGATAGTGGACGCGGCAGTGGGCATTGCTGGCGTTCCAGACATCGGCGCGGGTAGGCGGGGTGTTCACGGCTTCGAGATGCGGCATGATCGGTCTCCAAAATCACTGGAGGAATTTTTACATTCGATGCCGGGTATTTCTTATCTATGATGGGTCTTATTGGCGATCTATCGAATCATGTGATTCAACAAAACATTGATTACAGGTTTTTCTATGCAAAGCGAACTGGATGGCTACGACCGCAAGATTCTCGCGTTGCTGCAAGAGGACGCTTCGCTCTCCAGCGCGCAGATCGCCGAGCAGGTAGGGCTTTCGCAGTCGCCCTGCTGGCGGCGGATTCAGCGGATGAAGGAGGAGGGGATCATTCGCGGTCAGGTGACGCTGCTGGACCGGAAGAAGATCGGGCTCAACACGCAGATTTTTGCCGAGGTCAAACTCAACGCACATGGGCGTTCGAACTTTACGGAGTTCACCGAGGCGATTCGCGGCTTTTCCGAAGTGCTGGAGTGTTATGTGCTGATGGGGTCAGTGGATTTCTTGTTGCGGATCGTGACGGCGGACATCGAGGCGTATGAGCGGTTTTTCTTTGAGAAGCTGTCGATGGTGCCGGGAATTCAGGAGGTGAACTCGATTGTGGCGTTGTCGGAAATCAAGTCGACCACCAGCTTGCCGGTGTTGCGCTGATTCGACAGAGGGTTTTTGTGGCGAGGGAGCTTGCTCCCGCTGGGCAGCGGAGCGGCCCCGAAAATGGGCCTGCTGCGCAGTCCAGCGGGAGCAAGCTCCCTCGCCACAAGGACTTACATGCGCAGCAACATCTTCCAGGCACGGTTCTGATAAACCGCGATCGCCTGCTGCTTTCGCGCATCCAGCGATTCATCGGTGATCGGTTCGTTGGCCAGTTGCGCAAGCTGCTTCAGCTCGCCGTACAGTCGATCCATTTCCGGGATCTCCAGCACGTTGCGGGCATGGTGCAACCAGGCCTGGATGCGCTCGATGCGCGGCAGTTGCTCGGCCAGATCTTCCGGCTGCTGCTGGTAACGCTGCAACTGCAGGGAGGTCGCTTCTTCACCCAGCAAGCGCGGCAGCCAGCTACCCAATTGCGCAGCGCCCTGGCGATTGCCGCGAACATTGCGATCGGCGGCCCAGGTGCGGGCCAGCAACCAGCGCGAGGTATTCAGCGAGAACAGGCCCCAGCGCGGGTCTTCGAGTTCTTCGAGGAACTGCTCCGGCGCGGCTTTACGCACGTCTTCGTCGTCCTGACCGGCCTGTACCAGAGGGCGCCAGTCTTCGAGCAACGCATCCAGTGCGAGGCGCAGGTCGTGTGTCGACTGACGCGGGGCGGCCTGGCCCAGGCTGCTCAGCAGGGCGCGCAATTCGGCAAGGTTTTCGACCCAGTCCTGCAACAGACGCCAGTGGCCGTTGAAGCGATATTGCTCGGCCAGACGCTGGCTGCTGCTCAGCAAGTGCCAGCTCAACGCGGCGAACGCGTCGTCCAGCGGCATTTCGGCGCTGATCTGCGGCGCCGGCAGGCTCAACGAATAGCTGTTGGCGTCGTACAAGCGATAACCGCGTTCGGCCTTGCTGATGTCACACGGCATCAGGGCCAGGGTCGCGGCCAGTTCGGCGGCCAGTTCCAGCAGTGCGGCCGGTTCGCCTTCGCGTAGCTCCAGCTCCAGTTCGCAGATTTCTTCTTTCTGCTTGCCGACCACGACGTGGCCCAGGTCCAGCGCGGCTTCGATCACCACTTTGGTCTTGCCACGGCCCCAGGCGATTTCGGCGCGTTCGCGGACGAAATCGGTGGTGAAAATCGGCTTGAGGGTTTTCTTGTCCAGCTCGGCCAGCTCTTCAGGCCAGCATTCGCCATCGAGTTTTTTCACGTCGAGCTTGGCTTTGGGCAGGTTCCAGTCGTATTCGTTACGCTCGGACAAACCGGCGACGCTCTGGCCACGGGTCTTGAGGGTCTGGATCACTTCTTCGCCATCGCGGCGCAGGCGCAGGGCAACCTTGGCGCGGGCCAGGTCACGCTCAGGCGTGTCGAAGTACTGGTTCATCAGTTCACGGCGTTCCCAGCCACTTTTGTTGCGTTTTTTCAGGAGCGGGTGCTCGCGCAGGGCGGCGAGGGTTTCGCGGCTGACGCGGAGTTTGATTTCGGTTTCTTTCTGCATGGCCGGAAAATCCAGGATCGGGAGCGCAGCCGGGGGAATGTGTGGCTGCCAAGGTCGTGCAGTGTACAGGAGTGAACGTTCCTAGGTGCCGCGACGGTTTATTCCTGTCGCCGGATGGTTCTATGATGGACTTCAATTCGCGAGTTGGAGTCAGCGATGCCTTTGCCGTCCATGAAAGATCAGTTCGCTGCGCTGATTGCCACGCCGTCGGTCAGTTGTACCCAGGCCAGCCTCGATCAATCCAACCGTCCAGTGATCGATTTGCTGGCGACGTGGCTCGGCGACCTGGGGTTTGCCTGCGATATCCAGCAGGTCAGCCCCGGCAAATTCAATCTGCTGGCCAGTTTCGGTTCCGGCCCCGGTGGTCTGGTGCTTGCCGGACATAGCGATACCGTGCCGTTCGATGGCGCGCTATGGCAGACCGATCCGCTGAAACTGACCGAAGTCGATGGCCGCTGGGTCGGTCTGGGCAGTTGCGACATGAAAGGCTTTTTCGCCCTGGCCATCGAAGCCGTCCAGCCCTTGCTCGACCAGCCGTTCAAACAGCCGTTGCTGATCCTCGCCACCTGCGATGAAGAAAGCTCGATGTCCGGTGCCCGTGCCTTGGCTCAAGCAGGACGCCCGTTGGGCCGGGCGGCGGTAATCGGCGAGCCGACCGGACTGAAACCGATCCGCATGCACAAAGGCATCATGATGGAGCGCATCGACATCCTCGGTCAGAGCGGCCATTCCTCGGACCCGCGCCTCGGTCATAGCGCTCTCGAAGCCATGCACGATGCCATCGGCGAACTGCGCGGGCTGCGCCTGTTGTGGCAGCGCGAATACCGTAATCCGCAGTTCGGCGTACCGGTGCCGACCATGAACTTCGGCTGCATCCATGGCGGGGACAACCCCAACCGCATCTGTGGCCAGTGCTCGCTGGAATTCGACCTGCGTCCGCTGCCGGGCATGGACCCCAAGATGCTGCGCGCGGAGATTCTGAAGAAACTCAACCCGGTTGCCGAACGGCATCAGGTAAAGATCGATTACGCGCCGCTGTTCCCCGAAGTGCCGCCCTTCGAGCAGGCCGAGGACGCCGAATTGGTGCGCGTCGCGGAAAAGCTTACGGGTCATCGCGCCGAAGCAGTGGCGTTCGGCACCGAAGCGCCTTATCTTCAGCGTCTTGGCTGCGAAACAGTGGTGTTAGGCCCGGGCGACATTGCCTGCGCGCACCAACCGGGGGAATACCTCGAAATGTCACGTTTGCAGCCTACCGTGCATCTATTACGGCAACTGATCGAACATTACTGCCTGACACCGGCTCAAGCGCCAATGGCTTGAGCGCGACCCTTGTAGGCGCAGCCTTCGGCAACTCCTACAGGTATAAATTGCCAATGCCCCAACCCGTATTCATGAGGAGAGCGCGCGTGTCGCCAAGCCTGTTCCGACGATAACCATCAGCCCGCTGTGCGTTTTCCGTTTCGCCCATTTTTTGGCTGCTATTTATTTACAGGCCCAGGTTCATGCCCGAATACGTTAATTGGCTTCGTCACGCTTCGCCTTACATCAACGCCCACCGCGATTGCACCTTCGTCGTCATGCTGCCCGGCGACGGGGTGGAGCACCCGAACTTCGGCAATATCGTCCACGACCTGGTGCTGCTGCACAGCCTCGGCGTGCGACTGGTGCTGGTTCACGGTTCCCGCCCGCAGATCGAAACCCGCCTGGCCGCGCGTGGCCTGACCCCGCATTACCACCACGGGATGCGCATCACCGATGCGGCGACCCTCGAGTGCGTGATCGATGCCGTCGGCCAGCTGCGCATTGCCATCGAAGCACGGCTGTCGATGGACATGGCTTCGTCGCCGATGCAGGGCTCGCGCCTGCGGGTGGCCAGCGGCAACCTGGTGACCGCACGGCCGATCGGTGTGCTCGAAGGTGTCGACTATCACCACACCGGCGAAGTGCGCCGGGTTGACCGCAAAGGCATCAATCGCCTGCTGGACGAGCGCTCCATCGTGTTGCTGTCGCCGTTGGGTTACTCGCCGACCGGTGAGATTTTCAACCTCGCGTGTGAAGACGTGGCGACCCGCGCGGCCATTGATCTGGGGGCCGATAAACTGCTGCTGTTCGGTGCCGACCTGGGTTTGATCGATGAAAACGGGCGTCTGGTGCGTGAACTGCGTCCGCAGCAAGTGCCGGCGCATTTGCAGCGTCTGGGCAATAACTATCAGGGCGAATTGCTGGACGCTGCGGCTGAAGCTTGCCGTGGCGGCGTGGCGCGCAGTCATATCGTCAGTTACGTCGAAGACGGCGCACTGTTGACCGAACTGTTCACCCGTGACGGTGGCGGTACGCTGGTGGCGCAGGAACAATTCGAAGTCGTGCGTGAAGCCGCGATTGAAGACGTTGGCGGTCTGCTGGACCTGATCAGCCCCCTGGAAGAGCAGGGGATTCTGGTGCGTCGTTCGCGCGAAGTGCTGGAGCGCGAAATCGAGCAGTTCAGTGTGGTCGAGCGCGAAGGCATGATCATCGCGTGTGCGGCGCTGTATCAGATTGCCGATTCGGATGCGGGGGAGCTGGCGTGCCTGGCGGTGAACCCGGAGTACCGGCATGGTGGCCGTGGGGATGAGCTGTTGGAGCGGATCGAAACCCGCGCTCGGGCTCAGGGGTTGAAGACGCTGTTCGTCCTCACCACCCGGACCGCCCACTGGTTCCGCGAGCGTGGCTTCGTGCCGAGCAGCGTCGAGCGCCTGCCGTCGGCGCGGGCGTCGCTGTACAACTATCAGCGTAATTCGAAGATCTTCGAAAAAGCCCTGTAACCACAGGCTTTTGTGGCGAGGGAGCTTGCTCCCGCTGGGCTGCGCAGCAGCCCCAAAACAGGCAAACGCGTTATGTCTGACTTATCGCGTTGCCGGGTTTGGGTGTCCTTCGGCCCCCAGCGGGAGCAAGCTCCCTCGCCACAGGGTTTGTGTGTTACCCGGCGACGAATTTCGCGCTGAATATACGGCGAGTAATCTGGCAGCACCGTCTCAACCTTCCCTTGTTCCTTCAAGAACTTCGCCGTCTCACCCATGGCCTTCGCCGTGCCGCCGTCCAGCAGCGCGGTGGTCTGTTGTGCCTTGGCATCCGGGAAAGCTGAACCGGCCAGCAGTTCCGGCACATCGGCGGTATTGGCACCGGTCAGTTTGGCGATTTTCTGCACCGGTACCGAATCAGCGGTCCAGCTGGTTTGGAGCACTCAAAGAAATAATACCGATACACAAACTGTAACAATTGATCTGGATAGTGCGCGCTTGGCCGTCATGGCGTTGCTTTAAATGAGATTGAAAGCGGTTTTTTTAAACCCAATTCATCTAAAAAAATAAAATTAAATACCTTTTGGGAATTAGTTTTGGAAGGGTTTTTTCAGTGAGCTCATTCCCAAAGGGTATGAAAAAGAAGCACAGACTTCTTTTTAGGTTTATGGCGACGTCATAAACCCGCATGGACCGAATTGACGGGGGTTAGACCATGGTCGTAGACACAGATAGTTACGATTGACTTGTAGGTCACGGTCTGGCGCTAATCGCCAATCCTAGGATCCCGAGCGTTTGAACTCAGGACCAGGACTACAAGAATTAGAAACGAGAGGAGCTTAACAATGAACAAGTCCACCTTGGCCTTGGCCGTGGCCGTAGGGGTTTTGGCGCAGCAGGCAGGCGCCGCCGGTTTCATCGAAGACAGCAAGGCTTCCGTCAGTTCTCGGACGATGTATTACAACGCTGATACCCGCGAAGGGACTGCCAACGATCAGCGAGAAACCGCTCAAGGCTTCAAGTTCGATTACCTGTCCGGTTTCACTCAAGGCTTAGTTGGGTTTGGTTTTGACGCTCAGGCGCTGGTGGGCATCCATCTGGATGGCGGCCGCGGTCATCACCCGGACAACAACAGCTTTTTCCCAAGCGACAGCGACGGCTCGGCATCCGACCCATGGAGCCGCGTAGCGGGTAACGTCAAGGCGCGATTCTCGAAAACCGAGGCCCACCTGGGTGGTGCGCTGCAACCCAACATGCCGATCCTGGTCGCGAACGACAGCCGTCTGCTTCCACAGACTTTCGAGGGTGGCACCATCACCTCGAAGGAAATCGACAACTTCACTTTCAACGTAGGCCAGCTTGAGCACGCTGAAGGTCGCGCGTCGTCGAACACCACGGGTCTCGCGGTGGGTGGCGGTGTACAGGAAAGCAACCAATTCCGCTATGCCGGTGCAGACTGGAAGGTCACCAAAGACCTGACCCTGCAGTATTACCATGCGAATCTGGAAGACTACTACAAGCAGAATTTCTTCGGCTTGGTACACGTCTACCCGATCAGCGCCAACCAGTCCTTCAAGACTGACCTGCGTTATTTTGACAGCAGCTCCGACGGCAAGAACGGTGACGTGGGTTATCGCTTCAACAATAACGGTGGATACGCCAAGAACCCAGGCGAGGTCGATAACAAGACCTGGAGCGCCATGTTCACTTATACCTTGGGTGGCAACGCTTTCCTGGTCGGTCACCAGCGTGTCAGCGACGACGGCGGTTTCGTTTATCTGAACCAGGGCAACGTGGTCGATGGCAATGGTCGCAACGAAGGGGCGGCGGGCGCCAGCTTCTATCTGTTCACTGATTCGATGATCAACGGCTTCGTCCGTGCTGGCGAAAACACCACCTTCGGTCAGTACACTTATGACTTCGCCTCTCTGGGGGTTCCGGGCCTGAAGGCGTCGGCCGTCTATCTGCGTGGCGAAAACATCAAAGCTTCCAATGGCGTGGGTAAGGACCTGACCGAGTGGGAGCGCGACCTGCGTGTGGATTACGTGATTCAAACGGGTCCATTGAAAGGTTTCGGCACCACACTACGTCATGGCACATACCGTGGTGACACTCCGAACGCGACCTCGAACTCGTCACGCATTGCTGCCCAAGACCAGACCCGTCTGATCTTCAATTACACCTACAGCTTCATGTAAAACAAGCTTTGCAAGAGAGCCTCGCCGGTCGGCGGGGCTTTTTTTTGCGTTTTTTTTCATATTCGAATTAGGCATTGATCAGTAATTTAATATTCTTTTTAGCTTTTAAGATAAATCCCTAAAGTGAATCCCGTCGGGGCCGATACTAGTGTCCCTTGGCGATCAAAATGCCGTTTTTTATTCCCGTACGGCATTAAAAAAGAATGAATCGAGTTTTTTCCGTTTACCATGCCGGCCCATTTTTCGCAGTCAGACCGTTGACTTAGAGCCTTCGGTTGAGTGGCGTGCGGATCGCGGACAGCGGCACACGCGCATTTCAGGATCCAGAGCATTCGACTCAGGACCGAAAAAATTAGAAACGAGAGGAGCGAAACAATGAACAAGTCCACTTTGGCCCTGGCCGTGGCCGTAGGGGTTTTGGCGCAGCAGGCAGGCGCCGCCGGTTTCATCGAAGACAGCAAGGCTACATTGGGGCTGCGTAACTTCTACATCAATACCGATAACCGTGACGGCGATACCAAAGCTGCCAAGGCTCAGAACAAGCAAGAAGAATGGGGCCAAGGCTTCGATCTGCGCTTCACCTCCGGTTATACCCAAGGCACTGTCGGCTTCGGTATCGACGCTATCGGCCTGCTGGGCGTGCGTCTGGATTCGGGCGGCGGTACTAACGGTGCCACTTCGACTTCGTACGGCGGCACTGTTTTTCCAAGCAAATCCAACGGCGAAGCGGTTGATAACTTCTCCAGCCTGGGGCTGACTGCCAAAGCCAAGATCTCCCAGACCGAACTGAAGCTGGGCACCCTGCAGCCAAAACTGCCGGTTATCGTGACCAACGACGGTCGCATGCTGCCGCAAACCTTCCAAGGTGGCCAGATCACTTCGAACGACATCAAGGACCTGACACTGGTTGGTGGTCAGATCGAGCACGCCAAGGGCCGTAACTCCAGCAACAACGAAGAGTTGTCGATTGCGGGTGCCAACGCTCACACCGCAGCCGGTCGGGACAGCAACAAGTTCATCTATGGTGGCGGTGACTACAAAATCACCAAAGACCTGACTGCCCAGTACTACTACGGCAACCTGGAAGATTTCTACAAGCAGCACTTCCTGGGTCTGGTTCACAACTGGGCAATCGGTCCGGGTGTGTTGAAGTCTGACTTCCGTTACTTCAACAGCCGTGATGATGGCGCTAATGGCCATGACTCTGCCTACTACACCACCGGTGACTACGGCACTGGCATCACCAAAGGCAAGGTTGACAACAACCTGTACAGCGGCTTGTTCCTGTACTCCGTTTCAGGTCATACCTTCGGTGGTGGCTACCAGGTCAGCAACGGTAACAGCGACTTCCCTTGGCTTAACCAGGGTGACGGTTCGTCGGCTTACATCACCACTGACATGCAGATCGCCAAGTTCGCCCGTGCCGGTGAACGTACATGGCAAGCTCGCTACTCGTACGACTTCGCCAAGGTTGGCGTTCCTGGCCTGACCGCCGGTGTGGTTTACCTGCGTGGCGATAACATCGACACCTCCGGTAAAGTAGGCGCCCGCCAAGTCAACGTCAACGCTACTGGCCGCTCCGAGTGGGAACGCGACCTGACCATTGGTTACGTCGTACCGGAAGGCCCGTTGAAAAACCTGGGCCTGATGTGGAAAAACGCTACCTGGCGCAACGACATCCCAGGTCAACGCGACCAGGACGAAAACCGCCTGATCGTCAGCTACTCGATCCCGCTGTTGTAATAGCGCTCGCGTAACCGCTGAAAAAAAAGCCCCGCCCGGCATCACGCCGGGCGGGGCTTTTGCGTTTCCAGGGCGGGGTCACCCCCGTAATCCCGCCCTGATTTCCCTCTTTTGCAGCAACTCAAGGCCTTCTCGAACCTTGGAAACGATAGTCGTCGCGATGGATTGGCGGGTCCAGTGAACAGTTATTTAATATTCATTTTCGGTCTAATAATCGAGATATATATTCTTTTTGTATGATCCCCAACACGAGCTACAGTTGAGTTCTACATCACACTCATCAGGAGCCCACCATGAGCATCAGACTCGGCGACATCGCCCCCGATTTCGAGCAGGATTCCAGCGTCGGCACCATCCGTTTCCATGAATGGCTGGGCGATAGTTGGGGCGTGCTGTTCTCCCACCCGGCAGACTTCACCCCAGTGTGCACCACCGAGCTGGGCTTCACCGCCAAGCTCAAGGATGAATTCGCCAAGCGCGGGGTCAAGGCCATTGCGCTGTCCGTGGACCCGGTGGACTCGCACCACAAGTGGATCGAGGACATCAACGAAACCCAGAACACGACCGTCAACTTCCCGATCCTGGCCGACGCTGACCGCAAGGTGTCGGACCTGTACGACCTGATTCACCCGAACGCCAACGACACTTTGACCGTGCGTTCGCTGTTCGTGATCGACCCGAACAAAAAGGTTCGGCTGACCATCACCTACCCGGCCAGCACCGGCCGTAACTTCCATGAAATCCTGCGGGTGATCGACTCGCTGCAACTCACCGACAACTACAAGGTGGCCACCCCGGCCAACTGGAAGGACGGTGAAGAAGTGGTGATCGTGCCGTCGCTGCAGGACCCGGACGAAATCAAGAAACGCTTTCCCAAGGGCTATCGCGCGGTGAAGCCGTACCTGCGTCTGACGCCGCAACCGAACAAGTAAACGTTCAGCACATGGTTCAAGTTATCCGAACAACAGGGGATTTCAGGCCGTTTCGACGGCCTTTTTTA
>NZ_CATKQN010000054.1:0-203 GCF_949767765.1 Pseudomonas sp. IT-P171 | reverse complement strand
TCGAGTACAGCGCGCTCGGACAGGTTCAGCAGGAGCTCGCCGGCAACGGCATGCGCACCGTTTCCAGTTATGACCCGGCCGATGGGCATCTGCTGTCGCTGGCCAATCAAGGCCCGGACGGCGTGTTTTTGCAAAACCTGAGCTACCGCTATGACCCGGCGGGCAACATCACCGAAATCACCGACGCCGCGTTACCGATCCAG
>NZ_CATKQN010000053.1:0-204 GCF_949767765.1 Pseudomonas sp. IT-P171 | reverse complement strand
TACAGCTACACCCTGAATTACGACAGCGATCACCCGAACGCTGGCGGTGCCAACAGCATCTCCGAGCACTTTGACGTTGTTGCCACCGATACGGACGGCAGCACCGCGACCGGCCAGATCAACGTCAACATCGTCGATGACACGCCGGACGCCAACCCAGACGCGACCTCGGTAACCGAAGGCGGCGTCGTCAGCGGCAACGTG
>NZ_CATKQN010000052.1:0-217 GCF_949767765.1 Pseudomonas sp. IT-P171 | reverse complement strand
CCGCTGCTGTCAACACCTCTTTTTCTCCGCTTTCGACCGAGAAGATCGAACCGTCAATCAAGCGACAACACACTGCCTGACCAACTCCTTCTGGGCTTCGATGAACTGAAGCAACTCGCTGTCGAAAACTGCGTAACTCTTTGTTTACCAAGGAGTTTTCCGTTTCGACTGCGCCGGAAGTGGGGCGAATTATAGACTTCCAGAATCTGCCGTCAAC
>NZ_CATKQN010000051.1:0-238 GCF_949767765.1 Pseudomonas sp. IT-P171 | reverse complement strand
TGTGCGCCCAGCATGGGCGCAATCTTGTGGGTGAAAGTCCCGCCGTAAGCTGACCACAGCGAACGAAGTGAAGCGCAACTGCATGAGGGCGACCGAGTGTGGGGAGGAAGCGTGAATCGAAACCGCGAGCCGATGTACAAGAACCGGATACAAGGCGAAGCCGACCAGGGCGAGCGGGCATAAAACCGCGAAGCTCTTGTGGTCAAGGGTCAGGCAGCGTAAATCCGGCGGTTGTGCG
>NZ_CATKQN010000050.1:0-252 GCF_949767765.1 Pseudomonas sp. IT-P171 | reverse complement strand
GCTCACCACGCCAGTGGCCGGGTTGTAACCGGTGATGGTGAACAGCGCACCGGTGTTGGTCTCGGCCGATTGCGGGAAGCCCGCGGCGACACCTGCGGTGACGATGGCGATACCCCCGACGGTCAGGGTTTGCAGGCCATCCGGCGCATTGACGGTGAAGGTGCCGGTCTGGGTCAGGGTCGGGGCATCCGGGTCAGTGCCGTAGGTGAGGTTTTTTTCGTAGACGGTCAGTTCGCCGCCCGCCACGTCGAG
>NZ_CATKQN010000049.1:0-290 GCF_949767765.1 Pseudomonas sp. IT-P171 | reverse complement strand
TCCCTGAGTCGGTCGCGCAGGCGGTGCAGGCTTATACTCGCTACCCTCAGCTTCGGCTGTTTATGCCAGCTCATCCCATAACCCAAGTAATCACAGACCCAAGGCCGTGCCACACGGCTCTTTCCCCGATTCAGTGTCAGTTTCAGACGCTGAGTCAGGAAGCGCTCGACACTGACCATGACCCGTTCGCCTGCTCGACGACTACGTACATAAATGTTCGCATCATCGGCGTAGCGCACGAAGCGATGGCCCCGCCGTTCCAGCTCGCGGTCGAGTTCGTTGAGCAGGAT
>NZ_CATKQN010000048.1:0-293 GCF_949767765.1 Pseudomonas sp. IT-P171 | reverse complement strand
CTCTTGCGTCGGACACGGGCCCGCTCAATGAGATATATCGTTGAGCAAATGACCCCCGTGCTGCGTGGTTGGGTTGGCTACTTCAAGCTGAGTCAGAGCAAGCGGCCACTTGAGGAGCTTGATGGCTGGGTGCGTCACAAACTTCGTTGTGTCATTTGGCGTCAATGGAAGCGGCCCTCTACGAGGGCGCGCAACCTGATACGTTTGGGAATCGACGAGGCGCGGGCGTGGAAATCAGCGGTCAATGGCCGAGGCCCATGGTGGAATTCGGGAGCGTCACATATGAATCAGGC
>NZ_CATKQN010000047.1:0-297 GCF_949767765.1 Pseudomonas sp. IT-P171 | reverse complement strand
TTGTGGAACGACGTCGCCGGCGCTGACGGCCCCCTGCTTGGCGGTGGCGTGGTGGGCGTGCGCGCCGGTTCGGACACTTCGACCCCGGTGAACGGCGGGCTCAACACCCAGATCAATGGCACCTACGGTTACCTGACCCTGGACGCCCAAGGCAACGCCGAGTACCACAGCTACCCGAACTCCGTGAACGGCCCGGGCGCGACCGACGTGTTCACTTACACCCTGCGTGATAACGACGGTGACGAAAGCACCACGACGCTCACCATCGACGTCAACAACAGCTGTATCAACAACCCG
>NZ_CATKQN010000046.1:0-298 GCF_949767765.1 Pseudomonas sp. IT-P171 | reverse complement strand
ACCGTTGAGGGTGACCGGGTTGTTGATACAGCTGTTGTTGACGTCGATGGTGAGGGTCGTGGTGCTTTCATCACCGTCGTTGTCACGCAAGGTGTAGGTGAACACATCGGTCGCGCCCGGGCCGTTCACGGAGTTCGGGTAGCTGTGGTACTCGGCGTTGCCCTGGGCGTCCAGGGTCAGGTAACCGTAGGTGCCGTTGATCTGGGTGTTGAGCCCGCCATTCACCGGCGTCGAAGTGTCCGAACCGGCGCGCACGCCGACCACGCCACCGCCGAGCAAGGGGCCATCGGCGCCGGCA
>NZ_CATKQN010000045.1:0-318 GCF_949767765.1 Pseudomonas sp. IT-P171 | reverse complement strand
CAGATCTCCCAGGGTAATTCGCGCGACCTTCCTGCTTATGCCTGTCGGATTTACGTCACAGCGTTCCGTGCAAGTATCGGGCTTTAACGGTTTGGGCCGTCTTACCCCGCTGCGCCGCCTCTATCCGCTTCCTGTTCGTCAGGCCAGCATTTTGCCTCGGGCTTCCTTCAGATTCGCAGTCACCCGCGACACCCTTGCCTTTGGCTAACACTTCCCCTTGCCGGGTGTGTAGAGGACTTTCACCTCCAAGTCACCAGCGTGGCCACCACAGCCAAGCTGGTTGCGCTTGCGCGCAACGCGCCATGCCTGGCGCACCCA